>NZ_CP119566.1:1490000-1809205 GCF_029277445.1 Pararhizobium qamdonense
TCCGGCCCCGAAGTGCACCGGCGTGCCTTCAGATGGGGAACGGATCGAACACGTTGATGGCATCATGAGATGGCCTGGTTGTAAAAGGTAACCGGGTTTGGATTTGCGAATAGCGAATAGGGAGTAGCGAATAGTTTGAAAATTCTATTCGCTATTCGCTAGCACCTATTCGCTTCCTATTGATGAGCATTGGCAATGAGAACGATCAAGTGAAATAAGGGCAATTGGTGGATGCCTTGGCATGCACAGGCGATGAAGGACGTGATACGCTGCGATAAGCCGTGGGGAGCTGCGAATAAGCTTTGATCCATGGATTTCCGAATGGGGAAACCCACCTTAAATGCTTGGGAATCTGGCGCCGTTGGCGCCGCGAATAGCCAATAGTGATTAGCGAATAGTTTGAAAATTCTATTCGCTATTCGCTAACACCTATTCGCTGCGTCGCTTAGGCGACGCCAGGTTCCAAGCATTGTGATAAGGTATCTACACCTGAATACATAGGGTGTAAGAAGCGAACCCAGGGAACTGAAACATCTAAGTACCTGGAGGAAAGGACATCAACCGAGACTCCGCAAGTAGTGGCGAGCGAACGCGGACCAGGCCAGTGGCCTTGGGGAATAAAGTGGAACGGAATGGAAAGTCCGGCCGTAGCGGGTGATAGCCCCGTACATGTAGAACACCCAAGGTCCTTGAGTAAGGCGGGACACGTGAAATCCTGTTTGAAATTAGGGGGACCACCCTCTAAGCCTAAGTACTCGTGCATGACCGATAGCGAACAAGTACCGTGAGGGAAAGGTGAAAAGCACCCCGACAAGGGGAGTGAAATAGAACCTGAAACCGGTTGCCTACAAACAGTCGGAGCCCGCAAGGGTGACGGCGTACCTTTTGTATAATGGGTCAACGACTTAGTGTGACGAGCAAGCTTAAGCCGATAGGTGAAGGCGCAGCGAAAGCGAGTCTGAATAGGGCGTTCAGTTCGTCGCATTAGACCCGAAACCGAGTGATCTAGCCATGAGCAGGTTGAAGGTTGGGTAACACCAACTGGAGGACCGAACCCGCATCTGTTGCAATAGATTGGGATGACTTGTGGCTAGGGGTGAAAGGCCAATCAAACTCGGAAATAGCTGGTTCTCCGCGAAAACTATTTAGGTAGTGCGTCGACCGAATACCCTCGGGGGTAGAGCACTGGATGGGCTATGGGGACTCACCGTCTTACTGATCCTAACCAAACTCCGAATACCGAGGAGTACTAGTCGGCAGACACACGGCGGGTGCTAACGTCCGTCGTGAAGAGGGCAACAACCCTGACCTCCAGCTAAGGTCCCCAAGTCATGGCTAAGTGGGAAAGGATGTGAGGATCCCAAAACAACCAGGATGTTGGCTTAGAAGCAGCCATCATTTAAAGAAAGCGTAACAGCTCACTGGTCTAAATAAGGGTCTTTGCGCCGAAAATGTAACGGGGCTAAAGCCATGCACCGAAGCTGAGGATTGTAGCAATCTAACGATTGCCGCAGTGGTAGCGGAGCGTTCCGTAAGCCTGTGAAGGGATACCTGTGAGGGGTCCTGGAGGTATCGGAAGTGCGAATGTTGACATGAGTAACGATAAAGGGGGTGAGAGACCCCCTCGCCGAAAGACCAAGGGTTCCTGCTTAAAGTTAATCTGAGCAGGGTTAGCCGGCCCCTAAGATGAGGCAGAAATGCGTAGTCGATGGGAACCACGTTAATATTCGTGGGCCTGGTGGTAGTGACGGATTGCGTAACTTGTTTGCTCTTATTGGATTGAGCAGGCGGGGAAGCGGTTCCAGGAAATAGCTCCACCGTATAGACCGTACCCGAAACCGACACAGGTGGTCAGGTAGAGTATACCAAGGCGCTTGAGAGAACTATGCTGAAGGAACTCGGCAAATTGCACGCGTAACTTCGGAAGAAGCGTGACCTCTTCGTACGCAAGTATGGAGGGGTGGCACAGACCAGGGGGTAGCGACTGTTTATCAAAAACACAGGGCTCTGCGAAGTTGCAAAACGACGTATAGGGCCTGACGCCTGCCCGGTGCTGGAAGGTTAAAGGGAGAGGTGCAAGCTTTGAACTGAAGCCCCAGTAAACGGCGGCCGTAACTATAACGGTCCTAAGGTAGCGAAATTCCTTGTCGGGTAAGTTCCGACCTGCACGAATGGCGTAACGACTTCCCCGCTGTCTCCAGCATAGACTCAGTGAAATTGAATTCCCCGTGAAGATGCGGGGTTCCTGCGGTCAGACGGAAAGACCCCGTGCACCTTTACTATAGCTTTACACTGGCATTCGTGTCGGCATGTGTAGGATAGGTGGTAGGCTTTGAAGCGGGGACGCCAGTTCTCGTGGAGCCATCCTTGAAATACCACCCTTATCGTCATGGATGTCTAACCGCGGTCCGTTATCCGGATCCGGGACAGTGTATGGTGGGTAGTTTGACTGGGGCGGTCGCCTCCGAAAGAGTAACGGAGGCGCGCGATGGTGGGCTCAGAACGGTCGGAAATCGTTCGTCGAGTGCAATGGCATAAGCCCGCCTGACTGCGAGACTGACAAGTCGAGCAGAGACGAAAGTCGGTCATAGTGATCCGGTGGTCCCGTGTGGAAGGGCCATCGCTCAACGGATAAAAGGTACGCCGGGGATAACAGGCTGATGACCCCCAAGAGTCCATATCGACGGGGTTGTTTGGCACCTCGATGTCGGCTCATCGCATCCTGGGGCTGGAGCAGGTCCCAAGGGTTTGGCTGTTCGCCAATTAAAGCGGTACGTGAGCTGGGTTCAGAACGTCGTGAGACAGTTCGGTCCCTATCTGCCGTGGGTGTAGGAATATTGACAGGATCTGTCCCTAGTACGAGAGGACCGGGATGGACATATCTCTGGTGGACCTGTTGTGGCGCCAGCCGCATAGCAGGGTAGCTATATATGGAATGGATAACCGCTGAAGGCATCTAAGCGGGAAACCAACCTGAAAACGAGTATTCCCTTGAGAACCGTGGAAGACTACCACGTTGATAGGCCGGGTGTGGAAGTGCAGCAATGCATGAAGCTTACCGGTACTAATCGTTCGATTGGCTTGATTGTTCTCATTGCTACTGCTCATCTCGCCGCAAACGCATCGCGTTTGTCGGCTCATGAGCGAATGGCGAATAGGGAGTAGCGAATAGCGCTCCCAATCGCCGCCAAAAAACGTGTTCAAAACAGACCGGATAGACAAGCGAAACCCCTATTGGCTATTCGCTACTCCCTATTCGCTCATCAAATCCAGCTTCTCATTTGGTTTGTCACCGTCGCCGGTGACATTCTTGCCCTTAGTTGACCTGGTGGTTATTGCGGGGTGGCTGCACCCGTTCCCATTCCGAACACGGCCGTGAAACGCCCCTGCGCCAATGGTACTCCGTCTTAAGACGCGGGAGAGTAGGTCGCTGCCAGGTCTATTAAAGGCAAGAGTAAATACCAAATACACAATCTTCTCTTCTACCCCCCGGCCCAGCCGAACAACAGGCCGCCCTCAAGCGGCCTTTTTGCTTCGGTAAAATGCCGGGAAAAGAATACAGACACGAGAGGCGCATTTGACTTCGCTAAGTGCGCCGCGCAGGGTAAAAGCCCTTCGGACTTTCGCCAGCGCGATTTTGCTCACGCAAAACGCCGGCGACTTTGCTAACGCAAAACGCTGATAACGCGGGGTGGAGCAGCCCGGTAGCTCGTCAGGCTCATAACCTGAAGGCCGCAGGTTCAAATCCTGCCCCCGCAACCAAACACAACAAAAAGCCCGCGTGACAGAAATGTTCGCGGGCTTTTCTGCGTTTGGGGTGCAGGTGAAAACGGGGAGGGGGCAGTCAATGCTAAATTCAAACGGTTTGACTGATATTGCCTATCACCCTACGCAGCCACGCGTGGCCCTCATCGGCATCGTGGCGCGCGTGCCAGGCCTGCACGACGCGGAAGCTCGGGATGTCCAGCGGGGGCCGTAAAAGGCGAAGTGGGATTTTGTCTTGCCAGCGCTCGAACAGACGCCTCGGCTCCGTGGCGATGAGATCGGTATCCTGGACGAGAAGTGGGGCCGTCAGGAAATGGCCTGCGGTCAATGCGATCGAGCGCTGTTTTCCGATTTTCTCCAGAACCTGGTCCACCAGTCCATGCGGCTCTCCCCGCATCGATACCTGCAGGTGGCGCAGGGACAGGTAGCGTTCAAGATCGAGAGCATCAGCCAGGCCAGGGTTTTCCAGACGGCCGGCGCACACGAAATCGTCCTCGTACAGCATTTCCTCCCGCAGATGCGATGGCGGTGACGGGAAGACGCCGGCGATCAATTCGACATCGCCGTCATCGAGCATGGAATGACCAATCGTCACATTGGTGTGGCGTACCAGAAGCGAGACGCCGGGTGCTTCGCTGGTGATGCGAACGCTCAGCTGCGGCAACAGCACGAATGCGGAATAATCGGATAGTCCGATTGCAAACCGGCGCGTGCTGACGGACGGGTCGAAGGATCGCTCCGTGCCGAGGACGACTTCGACTTGATCGAGGACCGTGCGGATGGCCGCAGCCATATCGGTTGCCGCCGCGGTGGGGATCATGCCTTTCGGGCTGCGGATGAAGAGAGGGTCGTCAAACAGATGGCGCAGCCGGCCGAGCGCATGGCTGACCGCCGGCTGGGTGAGGCCAAGCCGCTTAGCGGCGCGGGTCACGTGCCCTTCCGTGAAAAGCGCATCGAAAATCACGAGAAGATTGAGGTCTATTCCGGGAAGATGAATTTGCTTCATGAGCCCCATATCAACATTGAATTGGATTGAGCCGGATTACGTCTGCATAGTTACAACTGCAACGTGATGAGGAGCGAGACAATCTTTCGCGATTGCAAAGCATTTTGTCCGGAGCGGACCCGTCTTCACATAACACGACGAAGCTTACCAACGCATCGCAATCTCTACATAACGTTAGATTTAATTTTAGCTAAACCGGATGGAGAAGCAGAAGCGATGACTGTCGCGGTCATCGACGCTGCATGAAACGAGCGTTCAGGCAGTTGCCTCCGTTTGATTTCCTACGCCCTGCCAACCGCACCGTGGAGTGACTGAATTTCCACCGGCCGCGCCGGCCGCCATCTGTGATTGACCTCTGCAGACAGGAAACGTAAATGTCTAGTCAACGTCAGATCGAGAATGATGAGACCTATGATGCAGTCCTCACGGATGCAGATCGGAGAGTTGGCTGCGCGAGCAGGTGTCAGCCATCGCACGATCCATTATTACGAGCGGATCGGGTTGTTTGCGCCTGCCGAACGGGAGGGCGCGGGGTATCGCTATTACGACGAAACTTCGCTCAAGCGGCTGGAAAAGATCGCCGTGCTCAAGAGCTTAGGATTGACCCTCGACGAGATCGCCGGTGTCATCGATCTTTATTTCAGCGATGGCACCGGGATCAGGGGCAAGGAAAAAGTCCTCGCCCTGCTGGAAGCGCAGTTGATGAAAACCGATGCACAGCTGTCCGAATTGACGCGTTTCAAGAGCGATCTCGTGGCCAATATCGAGCGGATGACTGGGTTGATCGCTGCTGCCCGCAAGGCGTAAGATCACATCACGCACTGCGGTTTGAAGCCAAGAATCTCTATGTAACGTCAACTTTAGAATGGGTTGGCGGACAATGACCTTTCGCAACGGGTTTCTGCTTGTTCTTCTGATGCTCTGCGGCTTCATCATTGTCGGGCAGCTCTATGTGACGATCCCGCTGGTGGCAGATATTGCGGGTCAATTCGGCGTTGAACCTGCGCAGGCTGCCCTGGTCGGGTCGGCATTTGGGTTTGTTTATGCTGCCGGTTTTCTTGTTTTCGGGCCTTTGTCCGATCGGTATGGGCGAAAGCCGATCCTCGTGCTTGGCTTGCTGGCGGTGGCTGGCGCGACCGTGCTTGTCAGCATTGCTACAAGTTTTGGCCTGCTGCTTTTGGCCCGTGCCATTCAGGGGTTTGCGGCATCGAGCTTTCCGCCGGCAGCTTTGTCGCTGACGGCCGAGGCCCTGCCGCCGCAACACCGGCCGTTCGGCATTTCGCTGATGAGCTTTGCTTTCCTTGCGGCGGCGCCGCTTGCTCAGTTTTTCGCTGTCCAGTCGGGTGACGGACTTTCAGTGATGATGCTGGAACTGGCTCCATTCTATGTCCTGGGTGCGCTTGGCCTGCTTTTCGCGGTGAAAAATAAAGCGGGCAAGGGAAGGGTCAGGGCACAGGAAGAAGACGGCAGGTTTGCAGGCCTGTTTCATAATGCGGGGATCGTGGCGGCCTGGTGTGCAGCCCCCACCGTCCTGTTCGGTTTCGTGTCCTTCCATGCCGGCGCGCAGGCGCTGAGTGCAAGCCTCGGGGCGGATTTGCAGATGCTGCGCCTTGCGGGTTTGCCGCCGCTGCTTTTGACATTCGCGGCAGCGCCGGTAACGCGCCGTTACGGCGCCCTTGTCACTGCTCGGATCGGATTGTTCTTGGCGGCCTCAGCGTTTGGGCTTGCGCTGTCAGGCGGGACGAGTGCGCTCCTCGCCGCAAGTGCGCTTTTATCTGCTGGTGTCGCCTTTGCCATTCCCGGACTGATTGCCACGATCGCGCAACGCGCAACGGACGCCAATCGTGGTCTTGCGCTGGCGATCTACACTTTCAGCCTGTTTCTCGGCGCCAGCCTCGCACCACCCGCCGTACAAGCCTTGGCCGTGAGTGGCGGCATCCCGCTCTGGCTTTTTCCCGCTTGCTTACTGGTCCTTGCGGCGTTCGGGCTCGCTGCGATCGGTAAACCATCCACCGCCACCTGAGGAGATTGATCATGCCGAAGTTTCATTGCTTGACCGCCATCGTCACCGGGCTTGGCCTTTTGGCTGGCGCCGCCCCGTCTGTTGCCGAAACAGGGAAAGGAAATGCCATGATCACAGCCGCTTTGTCCGGTCAGCCATCCGCGGTCATCGCCGATGATTACAGGCCGGCAGGATATCGCATCGTCGTGTCGCAAGAGGTTTTTGTCGATGGGGAACGGGCTGAACTATCCCGCTACGAACGCCTCGACGGCCGCAATGGCGGACTTGGGGGTGAGCACTTCAGCACCGTCATCGACGAAAAGGGCCGTCTGAAGGGCTTTGCGCGCATGGATCCTGATCTGGCCGGCGGCGTGCTGCCGTCGCCCGAGGAGGCAAGGGCAACCGCCATGCTGTTCTTGAAAGCTGCCGCTCCGGATCTGCTCGGCACTCTGCAGATCAGCTGGATCGCGCCGCATGATGAGCCGCTGCGCGTCAGGCACGGCGACCGCAGCGAAAAGCTGACGCTCACGGGCATGAAGGTGAAAATGCGCAATACGGCCGACGGGCGGTGGTTCTGGGTGATCGTTGGCACGGACAGGAAGGTCATGGTGTTCGAGCGGGACATCGTCTGGGTCACTTTTCCAGGCCACCGTCAGACCGAGCAATGGCTGCATGATTCCTGGCTGGCGGAGACGGGGCGTCTTGCCCGTTCCTTCTGACGGTTCGTATCTTTCGAGGGATATTGTCATGAACCGACGCGAGCATCTGAAGCTAGCAGGACTTGCCGCACTCGCCGTAACTCTTCCACCCGGTGGCGTGTTTGCGCAGGCGCCCGTGCAGACACGCTTGGTCAATCCCGGCGTCTATCGATACCGTGTCGGGGATTTCACCGTGACGGCGATCCAGGACGGTGGGATTTCCCGGCCAGTCGAAGGGCTTGTCACCAATGCCGGTCTGGACGCCGTGCAGATGGCCTTGTCCGAGGCGTTCCAGCCTGAAGATCGTTTTCCGATCACGTTCACGGCGCTTGTGGTCGATACGGGACGGCATCTGGTTGTGATCGATACCGGGGCGGCCGGGTTCTTCGGTGCGAATGCCGGCCGGTTGCCGCAGGGGTTTGCCGCCGCCGGCATTGATCCGGCCAAGGTCGATACCGTTCTCATTTCGCATCTCCATCCGGATCACGTTTCCGGCCTGCGAACGGCGTCCGGACAATTGCTGTTTGCCAATGCGACCATCCACGCGCCGGAAGGTGAGCTGAATTACTGGCTCGATGAGGCGACGGCCGGCCGCGCGCCGGAGCCCGCCAAGCCGTTCTTTCAGAACGCGATGCGGGTACTTGGCCCGGTCTCGGCTTCGATCGTGCGGCTTTCGGGCGAGCGGGAGATTGTTCCGGGGATCACCGCCATTCCAGCCCATGGTCATGCGCCGGGACATACGGTCTTCCAGATCACATCGGGTTCCGAAGGTCTGATGGTGCTGGGTGACGTGGCCAACAATCCGGCCCTTTTCGTGCGCTATCCGGATTGGCGGCCAGCCTTCGACATGGACCGCGAGATGGCGGCCGGAACCCGCAAGCGGCTGCTCGACCGGATCGCCGCCGACCGGCTGCATGTAGCCGGTTATCATTTTCCGTTTCCAGCCCATGGCCATATTCGCCGCGACGGCACAGGGTTTGCCTACGTTCCGGCGCCCCGGGTGCCGCACGATGGGTGATGGAGACGAGGGCGTTCGTGCCGATGAAACATCCACCTTTTTGCCGAAACGGATCAGCCAGCAACGGAAAGGAATGGAGACGATGCCAACAATATTTGACACTCCACGGAGGATAGCGGATCCCGTCACCGCGTTCGGTGAGCGCCGCCGCTTTTTGAAGATGCTCTCGCTTGCAGCGGGCACGGCCGTTCTGGCTCCGGTGCTGGTTCCGGCAGGTTTGACGGTGAATGCTGCGGATGCGCCGGGAAAGCGGACGATCCTGATTACCGGATCGACCAGCGGCCTTGGACGGCGGCTTGCCGAGCGTCTTGCCGGTCCAGCAACGACGATCCTCATTCACGGCCGCAACCGCGGACGCGGCGAGGAGGTGGTCGCGGCTGTTCAAAAGGCTGGCGGGGAAGCCCGGTTCTATTCGGCGGATTTTTCATCCGTCGCGGAAGTCCGGGGGCTTGCAGATGCGGTCCTGCGCGACAATGTCCGCCTGGACGTTCTGGTCAACAATGCCGGTATTTTCAACGGCGAGCCCGGCGAGGGCCGGCAGGTGAGCCAGGACGGGCATGAACTTCGCTTCGCCGTGAACTATCTTGCGCCCTATGCTTTGACCTACCGGCTGCTGCCCGTGTTGAAAGAGAGCCGTCCCGCCCGGATCATCAACGTCACCTCGTCGGGGCAGAACGAAATCGACTTCGATGATGTCATGCTGTCGCGCGGCTACAATGCGCAGCGTGCCTATGGGCAGAGCAAGCTCGCATTGATCATGCTCACCATCGATCTTGCGGCAGAGCTGCAGGGCTCCGGCGTCACCGCAAACTCGATCCACCCGGCCAATTACATGGATACGCCGATGGTCCGGGAATCGGGCATTTCGCCCTGGAGCACCGTCGATGAAGGCGCCGATGCAGTACTTCGGCTTATCAATTCACCGGAACTGGACGGCCGCACGGGGCTCTATTTCAGCGGCCAGCGGGAATCGCGCGCCAATGCGCAGGCCTATGACGAGGAGGCGCGTGCCCGCCTTCGCGCTTTGAGTGCCGGGATCACCAACTCCTGATCAACGCACCATCCGAATGCTGACGTTGCGCGCCCGGGCAATGCCGCCTGGGCGCGCCATCGCTTCCTGCTGTTTAAAAAAGGGTTTTGATATGCTGATGGTTCAATCCGTCCTGATGCGGTTCCTGAAGATCGAAGCAAGAGAAGCAGCCCCGGTCATTGCGGGTTTTCTGATGCAGTTTTCCTTGTTCGTCTGCTATTTCTCCATGCGGCCCATTCGCGAAACCATGGGCGTGGTCGGCGGCGTCAACAATCTTCAGTGGCTGTTCACGGCAACCTTCGTCGCCACGCTGGCGGTTGCGCCGCTGTTTGGCTGGCTTGTTTCCCGCGTCAGACGCCGCAATATCACCCGCTGGATGTTTGGATGTTTCGGGCTGAATATTTTCGGCTTTGCCGTGATGATTCATCTCTATGGCGAGACCGTCTGGCTCGCCCGGATCTTTTTCGTCTGGCTGTCTGTCTTCAATCTGACGGCGATCTCGCTCGCCTGGAGCGTGCTGGTCGATGTCTTCAATTCCGAGCAGGCGAGACGGCTTTTTGCCATCATGGCTGCGGGTGCGAGCTGCGGCGGACTTGCGGGTCCGCTGATCGGCGTGTTGTTCGTCACCAGTATCGGTAATGCCGGGCTGCTTTTGATTGCCGGAACGATGCTCGTGATCACCATCGTCTGTGCAGACTATCTGCAGACGCAGCATGTGCGGGCAGGTGATGAGGCCGTCCGGGGTTCGAAAGACGCATCAGCTGCAAACACGTTGGGCGGAAATCCGTTCGAGGGAGCGGTTCACCTTTTCACCTCGCCTCTGCTTCTGGGTATCGCGAGCTTCGTGGTCCTGCTTGCCAGTGTCAGCACCTTTCTCTATTTCGAGCAGGCCCGGTTCGTCGCCGCGCACTTTACCGATCGCGCGGAGCAGACCCGCTTCTTTTCCGGTGTCGATGCCCTCGTGCAGTTCCTGACCTTGGTGATCCAGGTCTTTCTAACGGGGCGCATTGCCGCCACCTTCGGCATCCGCGCGCTGCTTTTGACTGTGCCGATCATCATGACTGCCGGCTTTCTGATGCTCAGCACGTCCGCCGTCATGGGCATGTTCGTCGTTGTCATGGTGATCCGCCGCGTCGGCGAATATGCGCTGGTGCGGCCGGGCCGGGAGATGCTGTTTACCAGCGTTCCGACGGCCGACAAGTACAAGGCCAAGAACTTCATCGATACGGTGGTCTATCGCGGCGCGGATGCCGTCAGCGGCTGGATGAAGGCGGCTTCCGATATGCTTTTGAGCCCGCAGATGGGCGCGGTCGCCGGGGCGGGCATCGCTTTTGCCTGGGTGTTCTCGGCCATCTATACGCTGCGCCAGCACCGGCGGCTGGAAGACGGGCCGGTGGCGGCATGAAGGGAGCATAAGAACCCCGCATCTGCCTGCCGCACCCATCACGCGTCGATGTCGCGGATGGAATCAAGCGGTCCCTTGAGGGCGGTGCGGGGGTGGACGAGTTCGGGCTGGATGAGGTGGATCTTCACGGCGGGGCGGGGTTCTTCGATGAGTTCGAAGGCTTTGGCCAGCATGCTTTCGGTGTCCTGGCGGATCATGATCACCGGGAAGGGCAGGAAGGAGCCGAATGGGTCGTAGTCGTAGCAGCCGACAACGAGATCGGCGAAGGTTTCGTGCGGGTGCTGCGCCATGAAGCGCAAAAGGCCTTCGAAATTGATCGAGGAATTGATGAACAGTCCGCGTGGCAGTTTTCCTTCGCGCTCATAGAAGGCCTCGAAGGCCTTTTGCGTCATGTCCGGCGAATAGCCGGTCGGCTGGATGCAGGCATCGCTGTCGCCGTCGAGCATTTCCGTCTTGATATCGCGAAAACCCTTGATGCGTTCGCGGCTGGCATGGTCGTTGCGCCCGCCGAACAGGAACAGCTCCTCCGGCTTCAAAGGCACGGCGGCATCGTCGAAACGCTTGATGATCGCCTGCGTCAGCAGGCGGGCGCCCTGGTAGTTGTCGCTGATGACGGATGGCGCCTTGGTTCCGGGAAGGTCGATATTGATATGGCGGATGCCCGCGGCTTCGCACAGGCCATGGACGCTATCGGGATCGGTGGCGCCGGCGATGAACAGCTCGTCGATCGAATAGGAAATCAGCGTTTCGACGGTCGCCAGCTCTTCCTGCGGATCGCGCGAGGCGCTGACGACGACAGGGCATTTGCCGTGGCTGCGCACCTGCGCCTCGAAGGCCTGGGCCATGGAGGAGAAATAGCGGTTGTCATGCACGGGCAAAAGCAGGCCGACCAGGCCGGAGCGGGAATTGCGCAAACCCCGCGCCTGGAGATTGGCGGTATATTGGTGCTTTTCGGCAAGGGTCTGGATGAGCTCGGCCGTGCTTTCCTTGATCCGGCGCTTGCGCCAAGTGCCATTCAGCACGGCGCTGACTGTGGAGGCGGAACAACCTGATAGGACCGAGAGATCGTAGATCGTCGCCTTCTTTTTTCCCTGGTGCTTCATTCCATCCTCCCTTCTTTTCCTTAGTGGCAATTTCCTCTTGACGAAAGTTTAAATCCAAAACATATTATTTGCACCATCGATTGTGCAAAAAAGAAATATCGATTGTGCATGTCGGGGTCCGCTTGAGGAGGCGGTCACGTGGAGGATGCGATTTCCAGCGCCAACCTGAGGTGAAATGACTGCGACCGCCATTGTCATGGCCTGGTCCTGTTGCCTGCGCGGAAACGTTTTGGAGGAGGAAGAGCATGAAAAAGTTTATGATTGCAGCGCTTGCTGCATCTCTGTCGCTTGGCGTCTCGTTTGCGGCCATGGCAGCCGACAAGGTGGGCGTCGTCGTCAAGATCGGCGGTATCCCGTGGTTCAACGCGATGGATGCCGGCATCAAGGAGCAGGGCGCCAAGCTTGGTCTCGATGCCTTCATGGTCGGCCCGACCAGCGCTGACCCTGCCTTGCAGGTGCGCGCCATCGAGGATCTGATCGCGCAAGGGGTCAAGGTCATCGGCGTCGTGCCGAACGATGCCAAGGTGCTGGAGCCGGTTCTTGCCAAGGCCAAGGCCGCCGGCATTTTCGTCATCACGCATGAATCGCCGAGCCAGAAGGGTGCCGACTGGAATTTCGAGCTGGCCTCGTCCACCGGCTTCGGCGAGGCGCATGCCAAACTGCTCGCCGAGAAGATGGGCGGCAAGGGCGAATATGCCGTGTTCGTCGGTTCGCTCACCGTTCCCCTGCACAATGCCTGGGCCGATGCGGCCGTCGCCTATCTGAAAGCCAATTATCCCGACATGAAACTGGTCGGCGAACGCTACGGCGTCGCCGAGGACGTCGACAAGAGCCGCTCGACGGCGCTTGACCTGATCTCAGCCCATCCCGGCCTCAAGGGCTTCCTTGCCTTTGGCAGCCAGGGTCCGATCGGGGCCGGCCGTGCCGTCGAAGAGCGCCGCAAAACCGGTGAAATCTTCGTGCTTGGGCCGTTCTCGCCCGGCCAGGGTCAGAAGCTGATCAAGTCGGGTGCGATTTCCGGCGGCTTCATGTGGAATCCGAAACAGGCCGGCGAAGTCTTCGTCACCATGGCCGATCGCCTGATCAAGGGCGAAAGCGTCAAGGACGGCGACGACATTCCGGGTCTCGGCGTGATCAAGCCGGCCGGAAACGACATCATCGTCGATCAGCTCCTGCCGATCAACAAGGATACCGTGGACGAGCTTGCAGGCATGGGCCTGTAACGTCCCAAAACACGTTCTCCCGGGCTGCTGGGCTGGCTTCGGCCGGTCCGGCGGTGCCCGGAAGTTTCGAACTATCCCGCATTTTCACAGGTTGAACCGATGAGTGGACGCGAAAGCGCTGAGAGTGGCCAAAAGCCGCTTCTGTCCCTGCGCAACATCAACATGACGTTCGGCGGCGTCAAGGCGCTCAAGGATGTCAGCTTCGACGTCCTGCCGGGCGAGGTGCATTGCCTGGCGGGGGAAAACGGCTCGGGCAAGAGCACGCTGATCAAGATCATCACCGGCGTCTACCGTCCGCAGGATGGCGCGGAGATCGTGTTCGACGGACAGACCTATGCGCATATGTCGCCGGTGACGGCGCAGAATTCCGGCATCCAGGTGATCTGGCAGGATCTGGCACTTTTTCCGGAAATGACGGTTGCGGAAAACATTTCCTTCCAGACTCTGCTCGGCCGCTGGCCGCGTTTCGTCAATTATAACAGCATGCGCGAAAAAGCGGTCAAGGCGCTGGCGCGGCTCGGCGTGACGCTGGATGTCGACCGGCCGCTGAAGGACTATGCCATTGCCCAGCGCCAGATCGTGGCGATTGCGCGTGCCCTGGTGGGTGAGGCAAAGCTGGTGTTCATGGACGAACCGACGGCCTCCTTGACGCAGTCGGAAACCGACCATCTCCTCGATATCGTGCGCACCCTCTCTGCTTCCGGCGTCGCCGTTGTCTTCGTCAGCCACCGGCTGGCGGAAGTGTTGGAGATTTCCAGCCGGCTGACGGTGCTGCGCGATGGCGCGCTGGTCGGCGCCTATTCGACCGAGGGCATGACCCAGTCGCGTATTACGGAACTGATGACCGGCAAGACCTTCGACCAGACGGTGCGCGCCCGCAATGCTTCCGCCAATCCGGTGGTGCTGGAGGTCGAGGGGCTGTCGCGGCCCGGCCAGTTCGAGGACATTTCCTTCACGGTGCGGCGCGGTGAAACGCTGGGGATTACCGGGTTGCTGGGCGCCGGGCGCACGGAACTCGCCTTGTCGCTGTTCGGCATGCTGAAACCGAGGTCCGGCACCGTCAGGCTCGAAGGCAAGCCGGTGCATTTTTCGTCCAACCGCGATGCGATTGCGGCGGGGATCGCCTATCTCTCAGAAGACCGGCTGTCCCTCGGGCTGATCCAGCCGCAATCGATCGCCGACAATCTGGTGATCTCTTCCCTCGGCAAGATCACATCCGGCGGGCTGTTGTCCGACAGCCGCAAGCGCGATCTCGTGGCGCAATGGGTCACTGATCTCGGCGTCAAGATCGGGCAGCAGGGCGATGCGATCTCCACCTTGTCCGGCGGCAACCAGCAGCGCATCGCCATTGCCAAATGGCTGGCCACGGATCCGAAACTGCTGATCCTCGATGCGCCGACCGTCGGCGTCGATGTGGGCGCGCGGGCCGGCATCTTCGATATCGTCGCGAAGCTCGCCGAGACCGGTCTTGCGATCATCCTGATCTCCGACGAGGTGCCGGAGGTCTATTTCAATGCCGACCGCGTGCTGCACATGGCGCAGGGGCGGATCGTCAACCAGTTCATGCCGGCGCAGTGCTCGCTCGCCGAAATCGAGGCGGCCGTCTATGCGTAAAACCGTTCAATCCCATGCGACGGAATTTGCGCTGCTTGCCGTCATCGCCATCATCAGCCTGTTCCTGTCGCTTGCGACAGACCGGTTCTTTTCGCTCGGCAATGCGTTCGATCTCATCAATACCAGTTCCGTCAACATCATCTTCGCCGTCGGCCTGCTGGTTGTGCTGATTGCCGGCGGCATCGACATCTCCTTTGCGGTGGCGGCATCGGTCGTCCAGTATGTCGCGGCCCTCATGCTCGGCTGGATGGGCGGCGGCGGCTGGATCAGCGGACTTTTGATCGCCGGGGCGCTTGGCGTGCTTTTGGGCGCCATCAACGCCTTTTTGATCCACAGGTTCCGGATCATCTCGATCGTCGCCACCATCGCCACCTTCAATATCTATTTCGGGCTGTTGATGTTCTTCACCCGCGGGGTGTCGATCTACAACCTGCCGGACTGGCTGACGTCGCGCGTCGTGCTGTTCGAGCATGAGATGGCCGATGGCAGCTGGATCGAGATCACCCTGCCGGTGCTGGTCATGCTGATCTGCGTGGTGGCCACCTGGGTGTTCATCACCCGCACCACGACCGGACGGCAGCTCTACGCCTTCGGTGACAATCCGGAAGGAGCCCGAAGGTTCGGCATCAATATCGGCGCCATGCAGTTCATCGCGTTCGGCTGGCTTGGGCTGATGGCCGGGATTGGCGGGCTGATCCAGGCGCATTATGCGCAGGAAGTGGTTCCGAATGCCCTCTACGGCCGCGAACTGGATGTGCTGGCCGCAGTGGTGCTCGGCGGTGCGCGGCTTGGCGGTGGCAAGGGATCGGTTCTCGGCTGCGTGCTCGGCGTGCTTTTGATTTCGATCACCCAGAACGGGCTCAACCTGGCGGGGGTCTCGCCCTATGCCTTCAAGATGATCGTCGGCGCCATCATTCTCGTCGCCATCACCCTGTCCAATACCAGCATCGAAAAACTGCTGCCGTTCATGCGCCAGGAGGAGGGCCGCAAATGACCGCAATCCTCAACCGCATCAGGACGGCGCTGGGGCCGGATATGGCCGGGCCGGGTTTTGCGCTGATCGCCGTTATCGTGGTCTTCAGCCTTGCCTCGCCGCAATTCTTCAGCCGCGCGACCTTCGGCTCCGTCGCCTTCCAGCTGCCGGAACTCGGGCTTTTGACCCTTGCCATGCTTTTGCCGGTTCTGACCGGCGGGCTGAACCTTGCGATCACCTTCACCGCCAATATTGCCGGGCTGACGGTTGCCTGGGTGCTACAGCAGAATGGCGGTGCCGATGCCGGCCCCTTCGCGTTCTTCCTCGGCTCCGTGCTCGGGATCGGTGTCGGCGCGCTGAGCGGGCTGGTGATGGGGCTGGTGATTGCCTATACCCGCGCCCATCCGATCCTGGTTTCGCTATCGATGATGATCTTCCTGCGCGGACTTGGCGAATTCCTGACGCGCGGCGGCGATGTCTCTGGGTTTCCGGCTTTCCTGCAGCCGCTTGGCCATGGCAGCATCCTCGGATTTCCCATTCCGCTTCTCGTCTTCATCGGCTGTGTGCTGATCTGGCATCTGCTCCTGACGCGGATGAAGCTCGGCTTCAACACCTACATGATCGGCTCGAATATCGAGGCGGCGCGCTATTCCGGCGTCAATACGCGCAAGGTGCTGGTGCTGGTCTATGCGCTTTCGGGGGCGATGTGCGCGATTGCAGGCATCATCATGCTGGCCCGCTTCAACTCCGTGCGCGTCGGCCACGGTGAATCCTATCTCCTGATCACGGTGCTTGCCTGCTTCCTGGGCGGGGTCAATCCATTCGGCGGTTTTGGCCGGGTCATCCCGGTGGCCGTGGCGCTGGTGGTGCTGCAGCTCCTGTCCTCGGGCCTCAATATCATGGGCGCCAACCAGCATCTGGCCACGGCCGTCTGGGGCATCCTGCTCATCACGGTGATGATCCTGCGGTTTGCCGCAGGCCACTTCAAATCTCTCAAGCGAAAAAAAGGATAAGACCATGGAAGGTTTTGGCGTTCATACCAGCATGTGGACCATGAAATGGGATCATGCAGGGGCGGAAAAAGCGATTGCCGCCGCCGTCAAATACGAGATGGATTTCATCGAGATCGCGCTTCTCGACGCGCCGGCCGTCGATGCCGGACATAGCCGCAAGCTGCTTGAGAAACACAAGCTGCGCTCTGTCTGCTCGCTCGGCCTGCCGGAACATGCCTGGGCCTCGGTGCATCCGGAGGAGGCGGTCGCGCATCTGAAGGTCGCGATCGACAAGACGGCGGATATGGGGGCCGAAGCCTTGTCCGGCGTCATCTTCGGCGGCATCGGCGAGCGCACCGGCGTTCCGCCGACCGAAAAGGAATATGACAATATCGCGCGGGCGCTGCAGGCGGCAGCCAAACATGCCAAGAGCCGTGGCATCGAACTCGGCGTCGAGGCGGTCAATCGCTACGAGAACCATCTGATCAACACGGGCAGGCAGGCCGTCAATATGATCGAGCGCGTCGGCGCCGACAATGTCTTCGTGCATCTTGATACCTATCATATGAACATCGAGGAAAAGGGCGCTGCCAACGGCATTCTCGATGCCCGCGATCACATCAAATATATCCACCTCTCCGAAAGCGACCGGGGCACGCCGGGCTATGGCAACGTGCCGTGGGACGAGATTTATGCAGCCCTTGCCGCCATCGGCTTCAAGGGTGGCCTGGCAATGGAAAGCTTCATCAACATGCCGCCGCAGGTGGCTTACGGGCTTGCGGTCTGGCGCCCGGTCGCCAAGGACGAAGCCGAGGTGATGGGCAACGGGCTGCCGTTCCTGCGCAACAAGGCGCGGCAATACGGCTTGATCTGACGATATGACAAGGCTGTTCCCGCCTTGGCGGGGACAGCCGCACGGACATGCGGGCGCGGGATACGGATATGGCGGACGGACAGTGGAACGATCGAAGGGATGACGGGCAGGCGGCGACTGTCGCGGTCCTCGATGTCGGCAAGACCAATGTGAAGCTCAATGCCGTCACCGCATCCGGCGCCATCCTCGAAACGCTGTCCATTCCCAATCCGGTGCTCAACGACGGGCCGTGGCGGCATCATGATCTCCATACGCTCGGCGGCTGGGTGTTCGACACTCTCGCAGGTCTAGCCAGGCGCCATCCGGTATCGACCTTCGTCTCGTCGGGCCATGGCTCCGGCGGCGTTCTCGTTGGGCCGGATCCGGATGCGGGCGATGGCACCGCCTTGCCGATGATCGACTACGAGCAGGGGCTGCCGGACGATATCCGTAGGCAGTACGCGCCTCTGTCCGGCTCGTTCTTCGACCGGGGCAGCGCGATGATGCACGGCGCCACCCATCATGCCCGCCAGATGTTCTGGATGCAGCAGGCGCAGCCTGATGGCTTTTCGCAGGCGCGCTGGTTTCTCGGCGTGCCGCAATACTGGGCCTGGCGGCTTTCGGGCGTGGCGGTATCGGAGGCGACCGTGCTCGGCGCGCAGTCGCATCTTTGGAATGTGGCCGAACGGCACTGGTCGCCGATCGTTCAGTCGCAGGGATGGCGCAACCTCTTGCCGCCGTTTGCCAGGGCATGGGAGGCGATCGGGACGATCCGGCCGGTGCTTGCCGGGCGCTATGGCCTGCCGCCCGGGATCAAGGTTCTGGCGGGCATTCATGACAGCAGCGCCAATTTCTACCGCTACCAGGCGGCCGGGTTTAACGAGGCGACCGTGGTTTCCACCGGCACCTGGATCGTCGCGCTGAGCGGCAAGACGCCGCTTGCCCGGCTGGACGAACATCGCGGCATGACCTGCAACAGCGATGTCGATGGCAACCCCGTCGGTGGCGCCCTGACCATGGGCGGACGCGAATTCAGCCATGTCGCCGGTGACGGCGATCATCTGAATGCCGATGCCGCTATTGTCAGCCGGATGATCGCGCAGGGCACGATGGCGCTGCCATCCTTTGGCGATGACGATGGCCTGTTTCCCGGCAGCGCGGGCAAGGGGCATATTGCCGGCCCGCAGCCTGCTGATGCGGCCGAGCGCAAGGCCTTGGCGGTTCTCTACACGGCACTGTTGACCGTCGAATGCCTCGATGCGCTGGGAAGCAGCGGGCGGGTGATCCTCGATGGCAGCTTCCTGCGCGATCCGCTCTATGCCGGGCTGGTGGCAGCGCTGCGCCCAAAGGGCGACACGGTTTCCAATCTCGACACCTATGGCGTTGCTTCCGGCACGGCGCTGCTTGCCAGCCACGGAACACGCCCGGCGCGCGCGGCCATCGCGCTCGAAAAGCCGCCGGTTTTCGATCATCCATCCGCCGATCTGGCGGCATATGCCCGCCGCTGGCGGGTCCTCGCCGCACAGGCCACGCAATCCAACAGGCTTTACGAAAGGTCCTTCCAATGAGCACGCATCATACCGATATCGCGACACTGCGCCGCGATATGGTCGAAACCTGCCGCCGGATGAATTCCAGCGGCATCAACCAGGGAACGGCGGGAAACCTGTCCGTGCGCACGCAAAACGGTTTCCTCGTTACGCCGTCGTCCCTCGCCTATGACACGATGACGCCGGACGATCTGGTGGAGATGGATTTCGACGGCAGCTATGTGGGCCGCCGCCCGTCATCGGAATGGCGCTTCCATCGCGATATCCTGAAGAACCGGCCGGATATCAATGTCGTGCTGCATTGCCATTCGATCTACGCGACGACCCTTGCCTGCCATCACAAGACGATCCCGAGCTTTCACTACATGACGGGCGTCGCTGGCGGAACGACGGTGCGTTGCGCAGAATATGCCACGTTCGGCACGCAGGCCCTGTCGGATCATGCGCTGGTGGCGCTGAAGGACCGGCTGGCCTGCCTGCTCGGCCAACACGGCCAGATTTCGCTCGGCAAGACATTGGATGGGGCGCTCTGGCTGGCGATCGAGATCGAGACCCTGTCGCGCATGTATGTACAGGCGCTGACGCTGGGCGAGCCGCCGGTGCTGCCGGATGATGAAATGGCAAGGGTCATCGAACAGATGCGCAAGATGAGCTACGGCCATGCGCCGGATGCCGAAGGGGTCAATGATATCGCCCGGCCGAAGAGTGTTTCGGCCTGAAACGGCAAGCCGCAGCCGGTCGGCTGGGTGATCAGCCCGAGAGGCCGAAGACTTTTTCGAGCTTTTCCCAATTCTCGTCCATCGCATAGGTGGGCGAGAAAAACGGGATGCTGAAATGGCCATAGCGGATCGACAATTGCCGCTCTGCAATGTCCTCGTCGACACCGGCGATGCGGTTGAGATATATGACGGAGGCAAGGCCGGTGCGGTCCGCGCCGGATTTGCAGTGGATGAGAATGGGCTTGGGGGCATCGCGCAACAGGGCGACCAGCCGGTGCGATTCCTCCACCGACAATTGTTTGGTCGCCACCATCTTGAAGTCGATATGCCCGATGCCGAGATCGCGGGCCGTGGCGACCTCGTTTTTATACCAGGTGGCGTTTTCGTTGCTTCCACGCAGGTTGACGATGGTCTTGATGCCGTAACGCTCGGCATAATCGGCCACCTGCAGTGCCGTTGGCTGGTTTGAGCGATAGAGCGCACCGGGAACGACAACGGCAAAATTGCCAAGCGCCTGGATGGCAAAGAGATAGGTCCCAAGCCCCACCGCTGCCGCGCAGCCCGCCAGCCCAACCAGCTTCAAGATCTTGTGCATCATTCCACCAGCGCCCGTTTCGATGATGCTCGTTTTGGCGATTCAGGCTGACAGCAGCCTGAACGCCGTGTGATGATATTTGCGGGCGCAATGGAGGAGTGGATGAAGAAGCGCGGAAGGTATTCCTTCAGGGCAAATGCGGTTCTGCGTTCAACTCGGCACCGCGACGCACATGTGTGAAATATATTTCATGCTATGAATTATATTGACATAATCCCATTGTTGCGATTATCTGCCCATACCGGATTTCGAGGAGGAACTCCGGTCTTCATTGGAGCATCGGGCCGCCGCTCAGGCGCCGCCGGGTATTTGGGAGGGGCTTCGGCCTCAAGGAGGAATCTTGCGCAAATTTTTAAGCACGACCGCATTGGCGGTCCTTGCATCGACGCTTTTGGCTGGTGTTGCCAGTGCGGAAACGGACAACCCATTCCGCTGCAAGCCGGGTGAAAAATACGTCATGAACGTCATGGTCTCGGGCGTCGAATATTGGTTCCCGGTCTATGAGATGTTCAAGCAGGCAGGCCAGCAGCTCGGCTGCGAGACCGCCTATACCGGCACGCCGGAATATGACGTCAACAAGCAGATCGCCACGTTCGACCAGGCGCTGGCCCAGAACCCGGCCGGTATCCTCGTCCACCCGATGAACTCCGATCCGTTCATCGAGCCGATCAACCGCGCCATCGACCAGGGCACGGCCGTCGTGACCTTCGCAGCCGATGCGCCGCTCTCCAAGCGTATCTCGTTCATCACCTCGGACAATACCCGCGAAGGCACCTATGCCGCCGACGCGATTGCCGAGAAGATGGGTGGCAAGGGTGAATATGCCGTTCTGGAAAATCCGGGCCAGGACAACCACGACAAGCGCATCGCCGCCTTCATCGCCCGCATGACGGAAAAATATCCGGACATGAAGCTGGTCGGCCGCGCGGCTTCCAACCAGGATCCGACCAAGGCCTATCAGGCGCTTTCGAGCCTCGTGCAGGCCAATCCGAACCTTGGCGCCGTGTTCATGCCGGAAGCCAACTCGGCCATCGGCGCTTCGCAGGCCAACAAGGAAAATGGCGGCAAGATCCTCGTCATGTGCGCCGACGTTAACGCCAACATTCTCGACATGATCAAGGCGGGCGAAGTGTTCGGCTCGATCAACCCGAACCAGGGCATGCAGGGTTACATGGGCTTCATGCTTTTGTGGCTCGCCAAGCATCCGGAATTGATCGACCCGATGAACGACGCCAAGCGCGTCGGCTTCAACCCGATGAGCATTCCCTTCGTCGATAACGGCCTGTCGATCGTCACCGCTGATAATGCCGACGACTTCTACTGGGACAAGTACCTGAAGCGGCGTGGCACGAAGGGCATCGAGGAGTAAGCTCCGTGCATAATTCCTTCAATCGGAATCGATTTCAGGAAAAATTATGCAGCGAGCCAAAGCGTACAGCGACCTTTGCGCGTCTGCGAAGACGCGCGGCGCAGTAGGTGCCGGCTGTCCGGGGCATGATGTTCCGGACAGCCACCGCAAGCTTGGAGGAGGAGACTATCATGGCGCCGGTGCCGGTTCTGGAAATCCGCAATGTCAGCAAGCACTTCGGTGCCGTCAAGGCGCTGACGGATGTGAGCTTCAGCCTGGAAAAGGGCGAGGTCCATGCGCTCTGCGGCGAAAACGGCGCGGGCAAATCGACGCTGATGAACATCATTGCAGGCGTGCTGCAGCCGACGCAGGGCGAGGTGCTCGTCGATGGCGCGCCGGTCAAGGTGACGTCGCCGGCCGTGGCGCAATCGCTGGGGCTTGGGCTCGTGCACCAGGAAATCGCGCTCTGCCCGGATGCGACGGTGGCCGAGAACATGTTCATGGCAGCCACCAACCGCCGCCGCTCGCCTTTTATGAATTATGGCAGGCTGGAGCGCGACGCGCAGGCCGTGATGAACCGGCTGGCGCCGATCGACGTGCGCCGCAAGGTCGCCGAACTGCCCATTTCCAGCCAGCAGCTGGTCGAGATCGCCAAGGCGCTGACGCTCGATTGCCGCGTGCTGATCTTCGACGAGCCGACAGCGGCCCTGACGGAATCGGAAACCCAGGTCCTGTTCGGGATCATCCGCGATCTGAAGGCGCAGGGCATTTCGATCATCTATATCAGCCATCGCATGGCCGAGATTTTCAGCCTGTGCGACCGGGTCACCGTGTTTCGCGACGGGCGCTATGTCTCCACGGAGAATGTTGCGGACCTGACACCGGACGACATCGTGCGCCGCATGGTCGGGCGTGAGATCACCCAGCTTTACCCGGAAAAACAGGCGCCAGCCGAGCAGACGAACGAGACCATTCTCAGCGTCCGTGGTCTTAGCGACGGCAGCCGTTTCCAGGATGTCAGCTTCGAATTGCGAAAGGGCGAAATTCTTGGCGTCGGCGGGTTGATCGGCTCCGGGCGCACGGAAATTGCCGAGGGCATCTGCGGATTGCGGCCGGTGAGCGAGGGCGAGGTGCAGCTGCACGGACAGTCTCTGCGGACGCGGTCCTATGCGCAGGCCGTCAAGGCGGGTGTCGTCTATCTGTCGGAGGACCGCAAGGGATCCGGCGTCTTTCTGGAACTGTCCATCGCCCAGAACATTGCCGTTCTCGACCTGAAATCGCTGACCGGGCCGCTTGGCCTGTTGAACGCCAAGGCGGAAGCCGATCGTGCCCGCGATTTGACCAGGCGGCTTGGCGTGCGAATGGGCGGCATCGGCATGCCGGTCTCGTCTCTCTCGGGCGGCAACCAGCAGAAGGTGGCGATTGCCAAGCAGCTGGCGGTCAATCCCAAGGTCATCCTGATGGACGAGCCGACGCGCGGCATCGATGTCGGCGCCAAATCGGAAATCCACCGGCTGTTGCGCGATCTCGCGCGCTCCGGCATCGGCATCGTCGTCATCTCGTCGGAACTGCCGGAATTGCTGGGTCTGTGCGACCGCGTTCTGGTGATCCGCGAGGGCACGGTTGCCGGCGCAGTCGAGGGCGAAACGATGACGGAAGAGGCGATCATGCGGCTTGCATCCGGTATCGGCGTTCACAACACTTCAAAGGCATCAGAGCATGCCGCGTAAAGAACAAGCAGGGGCAGGAGACAAGGTCATGGCGGACGCTACACTGACAACGGCACATCAGGCACGCGCGCCCGGCTGGAAACGGTTGGGGACCATGCGGGAGGCCGGATTGATCGCGATCATCCTGGCGCTCTGCATCGCCATGAGCTTTGCCTCGCCGCACTTCCTGACGCTCGGCAACTTCCGGGCCATGCTGATGTCCTTCTCTGTCGAAGGCATCGTCGTCGTCGGCATGACCATTCTTTTGATCGTCGGCGGTATCGACCTGTCGGTCGGCTCGGTCGTCTGCTTCTCGATGGTGCTGTCGGGTTCGCTCTTCCTGATGGGGCTCGATCCCTGGAGCGCATCGTTGATCGGCATCCTTGCCAGCGGCCTGATCGGCTGCGTCATGGGCTTCTTCGTGACGGTGGTGGGCTTGAACCATTTCATCACGTCGCTGGCGGCAATGGTGATCGTGCGCGGCATCTGCCTGATCATCACCAAGGGCACGCCGCTGTCGCTGTTCACCTTGCCGCCTTCGTTCAAGGCGGTCGGGCAGGGCACGTTCTCCGGTGTCCCCTATGTGATCCTGATCTTCGTCGCCATCGTCGTGCTCTTCGATTTCCTGCTGCGCCGGGCAACGGCCTTCCGCAAGGTGTTCTATACCGGCAGCAACGAGAAGGCGGCGCTCTATTCCGGCATCAAGACCAATCAGGTGAAGTTCTGGGTGACGGTGCTCTGCGCCACGCTGTCGGGTGTTGCAGGCGTCATCTACATGTCCCGCTTCGGCGCCGCGACCCCGACCTTCGGCGTCGGCATGGAGCTGAACATCATCGCGGCTGCGGTGATCGGCGGGGCCTCGCTGAATGGCGGGTCGGGCACGATCCTCGGTGCGATCCTCGGTATTGCCCTGCTGTCGGTCGTCACCAGTTCGCTGATCCTTCTCGATGTCTCCGTCTATTGGCAAGACATGATCAAAGGCTGCATTCTGCTCGCCGCCGTCTCAATCGACCATTTGCTGCACAAGCGGAAGGCTGCCTGATATGCCCATCGTCAAGCTCAAGCCTGCCAATGCGCCGCGCGAGGAAATCGTCATCGCCCGGCAGATGCACCAGGCGCTCGTCCTGCACTTTCTCGAAGGCCTGACCCAGGCGCAGATCGCCGACCAGCTCGGCATCTCGCACGCCACCGTCAACCGGCTGATCAAGCGCGGCCGCCAGCTTGGTTTGGTCGAGATCAAGATCAAGTCGCCGGTCGAGCCGCTGTTGGACATGGAAGAGCAGCTTCGGGCGCTCGGCGGCATCGGCCGCGCCGTGGTGGTGCCGACGGTATCGGACAATCCGCAGACGGCGCTTCAGGCCGTTGGCGAGGCGGCAGCCCGGCTGCTGCTCGAAGAGATTACGGATGGCGATACGATTTGCATCACCGGCGGCAAGGGCGTCAGCGCCGTCGTGGCCGGATTGCAGGCGCAGCGCCGCTTCGATGTCGAAGTCATTCCTGCGACGGGATGCGTCCAGGGCAAGCACTATACCGACGTCAACCACGTCTCGACGATGATGGCGGACCGGCTCGGCGGGCGCTCCTACCAGATCCATGCGCCGCTGTTTGCCGATAGTGCGGCCGAGCGCGGCATGCTGATCAACATGCGCTCGGTCGCCGACGTCTTCAAACGGGCGCGTGAGGCGAAGATCGCCGTGGTCGGCATCGGGTCGATCCTGTCGGACGACTCGAGCTATTACGACCTGCATCCGTCATCGAGCACCGACCGCGCAGCCATCGAACGTTCCGGCGCTTCCTGCGAACTCCTGGCGCATCTGCTCGACGATCACGGCCAGGTCTGCGACTACAGCCTCAACCGGTCGCTGGTCTCGCTGACGCTTCCCGAATTCGCCTCGATCCCCACCAAAATCGGCGTGGCGAGCGGGCCGAACAAGGCGGGACCGATCCTGAGTGTTCTCAGAGGCAATCATCTGGATACGCTGGTGACCGACGAGGCAACGGGTGCGCGGGTATTGGCACTGGCGAATGGCGAAGGAAAATGGGCATGAGCGGGCAACAATTGACACGCGAGATCGGCAAATCCGGCGTTTCCGCCTCGGCGGTGGGGCTCGGCACCTGGGCGATTGGCGGCTGGATGTGGGGCGGGACGGATGAAAACGAATCCATCGCCGCAATCCAGGCCTCGCTCGATGCGGGCGTGACCCTGATCGACACCGCGCCGGCCTACGGGCTCGGGCGCTCCGAGGAAATCGTCGGCAAGGCTCTGGCCGGGCGGCGCGACAAGGCGGTGATCGCCACGAAATGCGGGCTTGTCTGGCACACGCAGAAGGGCCGGCATTTCTTCGATCAGGACGGCAAGCCGGTGCACCGCTATCTCGGCCGCGATGCGATCCTGCACGAGGTCGAAGCCAGCCTGAAGCGGCTCGGCACCGACCATATCGATCTCTACATCACCCATTGGCAGGACCCGACGACACCGGTCGAGGAGACGATGCGGGCGCTGGAAGATCTGCGCACATCCGGCAAGATCCGGGCGATCGGGGCCAGCAATGTCAGCCGCGAGGAGCTGGATGCCTATATTGCAATTGGTGGTCTCGATGCGATCCAGGAACGGTTCAGCATGATCGACCGTGATATCGAGCAAGACCTTCTGCCGCAGACGACGGCCAGCGGCATTGCAACGCTCAGCTATTCGTCGCTGGCGCTGGGCCTGCTGTCGGGCACCATCGGTGCGGACCGGGTGTTTTCCGGCGACGACCAGCGCAAGGACAATCCGCGCTTTTCGGTCGGCAACCGTGAGAAAGCAACGGCGCTTGCCGATGCCATCCGGCCGGTTGCGGAAAAGCATGAGGCCAGCATCGCCCAGACGGTGATTGCCTGGACGCTGGCGCAGCCGGGCGTGACCTTTGCGCTGTGCGGCGCGCGCAATCCGGCGCAGGCAATCGACAATGCACGGGCCGGGACCATCCGGCTGGAGGCGGCCGACCTGGCCGCCATCGATACGGCCATAACGGCGAAACTGACTGATATGGACAGGTAGCGGATCGCCATCATGAAACGTGAAGAGATATTGGACGGGCTCCGCCAGAGCCCGAAGGTGGACGTGTGCGTCATCGGCGGCGGCATCAACGGCATCAGCGTCTTTCGGGAGCTGGCGCTGCAGGGGCTGAACGTGCTGCTTGTCGAAAAGCACGACTATTGCTCGGGCGCCAGTTCGGCCCTGTCGCGCATGGTGCATGGCGGGCTGCGCTACCTGGAAAACGGCGAATTCAAGCTGGTACAGGAATCGCTGGTCGAACGCGACCGGCTGTTGCGCAACGCGCCGCATTATGTCGCGCCGCTGCCGACAACGGTGCCGGTCTTCGATATCTTTTCCGGCCTCGGCAATGGCATCGTCCGGTTTCTGGGCCTCAGCCGCCGTCCGAGCCGCCGGGGCGCGATCGCCATCAAGGCAGGGCTCAGCATCTACGATTTCCTGACGCGCAAGCGGGCGATGATGCCGCGCCACCAGTTTCGCGGGCGGCGCACGACGCTTGAAAAATGGCCGGCGCTGCATCCCGGTATCAAGAGTTCGGCCACCTATTTCGACGCCTGGGTCAGCCATCCCGAGCGGCTTGGCATCGAACTGCTGCAAGATGGGCTTTCTGCCAAGTTCGGGGCTGCGGCGCTGAACTATGCGCAATTGCGCCGCACGGAGGATGGTCAATACCGTGTCGAGGACCAGATTGGCGGCGCGTCCGTGGCCGTAGAGCCCGCATTGATCATCAATGCCACCGGCGGCTGGATCGATATTGCCAACCAAAGCCTGTTTTCGCCGGACGCACGGCCCGCACCCCTGATGGGCGGCACCAAGGGCTCGCATCTGATCATCGACAACGACGCGCTGCGCGAGGCGCTTGCCGATCACATGATCTATTACGAGAACGAGGACGGGCGCATCTGTATCCTCTTTCCCTATCTCGGCAAGGTGCTGGTCGGCTCCACCGACATTCGCGTCGACGATCCGGAAACGGTGCGCTGCGAGGCGGATGAGCGCGATTACATCCTGCAATCGCTCGCCTTCGTGCTGCCGGATATCAAGATCAGGCCCGACGAGATCGTCTTCCAGTTTGCCGGCGTGCGGCCGCTTCCGGCCAGCAATGACAGCTTTACCGGCCGCATTCCGCGCGACCATTTCTGCACGGTCGTCGAACCCACGGATGGTAGCCCACCTGTGCTGTGCATGATCGGCGGCAAGTGGACGACGTTCCGCTCGTTCGGCGAAATGGCAGCCGACATGGCGCTGGAACGGCTGGGCCGCCGCCGTCACGTGGCAACCACCGACCGGGCAATCGGCGGCGGGCGGGCGTTTCCGGCCAATGCGCCGGTCTGGCTTGCGGGTATCGCCACAAAGAGTGGCCTTTCCTATGCGCGCATGGCGGAGCTGTTTTCCCGCTACGGCACGGATGCCGAGGCGGTCGCCGCTTTCATCGCCGCAGGACCGGACCAGGCGATGCCGCATGCCGGGTACTCGGTGCGGGAATTACAGTTCCTCATCCGCGATGAAGCGGCCGAGCATCTCGACGATCTCCTCTTGCGGCGGACGACGCTGGCCGTCTCGGGCGAAGTTTCGCTCGACATGATGGACGCCGTGCTCGATCTCCTGGCGCAGGAAAAGCGCTGGACATCGGGGCAGCGCGCCAGCGAGCGCGACCGTTTTCACACCCTTCTCACCGGGCGCCACGGCGTCGATCTCGATACGCTTTCCGCAAGGAACGAACCAAGGAGTACACAATGCGACACAACAGCAAAGTCCGGATGAACCGGCTGTTCGGCAACGGCCGCTGCCTCGACGTGGCGATCGATCACGGCGTCTGCAACGAACCGTCCTTCCTCAACGGACTTGAGGATATTGAGGCCGTCGTGACCGCGCTGGTATCTGCAGCACCGGACGCGATCCAGATGAACTACGGCCAGGCCGACCTGTTGCAGGACGTTCCCGGCAAGGACAAGCCGGCGCTGGTGATGCGCATCGACATGGGCAATCCCTATAACCGCATCCGCCACCGCGACATGTGGGCGGTGCTGCAGAACCAGGCCGAGCCGCTGATCGGTGCGATCGAGATGGATGCGGCCTGTGTCGTCGTCAACCTGTTCATGCTGCCGGACGAGCCGGACCTGTTTCGCCAATGCGTTGAGAATATTTCGCGCGTCAGGGCCGATTGCGACAAATATGGCATGCCGCTGATGATCGAGCCGCTGGTGATGCAGCCGGTGACGGAGAAGGGCGGTTACATGGTCGATGGCGATGCCGACAAGATCGTCACGCTGACGCGTCTGGCACGCGAAATGGGCGCCGATATCATCAAGGCCGACCCGACCGACAATGCGGAGGATTTCCACCGTGTCGTCGAAGCGGCCCGGTGCCCGGTTCTGGTGCGCGGTGGCGGCAAGGAAGATTTGAGCGCCGTCTTCGACAAATCCGCAGCCTTGATGCGCCAGGGCGCCATGGGCATGGTCTATGGGCGCAACATCTACCAGCATGCCAATCCAAGCGCCGTGGTGCGCGGGCTGATGGCGATCATCCATGAGAATGCAAGCGGCGAAGAGGCATTTGCGCGTTATCAGCAGGCGTAGGGCGTCGCATCTTCTTCCCCCACAGGGGAGAACTGCCTTGTGGAAGCGAGGCGATGAGGGGGCGGAAAATTCAGAGCTTGCCGCCCTCTCATCCGGCCCTTCGGGCCACCTTCTTCCCGTTGGGGAGAAGGGGAAGTGGGGCCTGTGTTTTCGGCCAAAATTGCGCAAAACTGTCAGAGCCTTGGGAGGGGTTGAGAATGAAACACTATCTTTTGGGGCTCGACGCCGGAAACACGGTCATCAAGGCCGTCATTTTCGACCGGGCGGGCAACGAAATCGCGGCGGCTTCCGAGGAGGGGCACAGCCGCATGCCGAGCCCCGGCCATGTCGAGCGTGGCCTGGACGAGCTCTGGACCAATGCGCGGCAGGTGATCCGCGCCTGCATCGAAAAGGCAGGGATAAAGCCGGACGAAATCGCGGCGATCGGTTGCGCCGGGCATGGCAACGGCCTTTATGCGCTCGATCGCGATGGCGCGCCGCTGCTCGGCATCCAGTCGATCGACACGCGGGCCACCGGTCTTGTCGAGCAATGGGCGGGAGAGGGCGTGGGCGATCGTACCCAGCCGATCGCGCGGCAGCGTCCGTGGCCATCGCAGACACCAACATTGCTGGCCTGGCTGAAGCGCTACAAGCCGGAGCAGTTCAGCCGGATCGGCACGGTGTTCTTTTCCAAGGATTTTATCGTCAACCGCCTGACCGGCGAGCGCGTCAGCGAAATGTCGGACATGTCCGGCGCCGGGCTGCTCGATCTTGCCGCGCGCCGCTACGACCAGGCGCTGATGGAGGCCTATGGCCTTGGGGACTGCATGGACCTTTTGCCGCCGCTGATCGAAAGCGCCGATATTGCCGGCACGGTGACGGACGAGGTTGCCACGCAGACCGGGCTTGCTGCCGGCACGCCGGTGATCGGCGGGCTGTTCGATGTCGTCGCTTCCGCGCTCGGCTCGGGCGTGACGCGCACCGGCAGCGCCTCGATCATCGCCGGAACCTGGAGCATCAACCAGGTGATCATCGACGGTCCCGACCTCGACGGACCGGTGTTCATGTCCTCGACCTTCGATCGCAGCCGCTATATGGCGATGGAAAACAGCGCCACCTCGGCTGCCAATCTCGAATGGCTGGTCAAGGAATTCTTCGAAGGCGCGCACACGGAAGGGGTCTCGCCGTTTGATGCAGCTTGCGCACTGGCAGGCGCAGTCGAACCCTCGGCAGACGATCCGCTCTACCATCCCTATCTCTACGGCGCCCAGCAGGACGGCCATGCGCGCGCCGGGTTTTACGGCATTGCCGGCTGGCACACCAAGGGGCATCTCGTCCGGGCGCTGCTGGAGGGTGTCGCCTTCGGCCACCGCCAGCATATCGAGACGATCCGCAAGGCGGGTGCCGTGTTCAACGAAGCCGTGCTGTCGGGCGGCGGGTCGCGCAGCCTGATCTGGCCGCAGATCTTTGCCGATGTGCTTGGCGTTCCCGTCACCGTCGCCCGCTCGCGCGAGACCGGGGCGCTCGGGGCCGCCATCGCGGCCGGGACCGGCGTCGGCATCTTCGCCGATTTTGAAACCGGTGCAGCCGCCATGGTGCAGACCGAGCGGCATTACCGTCCGAACGTCTCGCTTGAGGCGCATTATGCCAGGCGCTACGCTCTCTATAATGATATTGCCGAAGCGATGGCGCCGCTCTGGCGGCGTCTGACAGCGGTGCAGCCCATTGTTGCTGGAGTGGCGGCGTGACCATGCGTGTGAATGATGCAGCGATCGATGCGGGACGCTACGATTTCATCGTCGTCGGCGCCGGGTCTGCGGGATGCGTTCTCGCCAACCGGCTCTCGGCCGATCCCAAGAACCGCGTGCTGTTGCTCGAAGCCGGCGGCACCGACCGGTATCACTGGGTGCATGTGCCGATCGGCTATCTCTACTGCATGGGCAATCCGCGCACCGACTGGATGATGAAGACAGCGGCCGAAGCCGGGCTGAACGGCCGGTCGCTCCCCTATCCGCGCGGCAAGGTGCTCGGCGGCTGCTCGTCGATCAACGGCATGATCTATATGCGCGGGCAGGCCGCGGATTATGACGGCTGGCGGCAGGCGGGCAATGCCGGCTGGGGCTGGGACGATGTTCTGCCCTATTTCCTGAAGTCCGAGGACAATTATCGCGGCAAGTCTTCAATGCACGGGGCAGGCGGCGAGTGGCGGGTGGAAAAACAGCGGCTGTCCTGGCCGATCCTTGATGCCTTTCGCGATGCCGCCGAAGAGCTTGGCATCCGCAAGACCGACGATTTCAACGATGGCGACAATGAAGGCTCGGGCTATTTCGAGGTCAACCAGCGCGGCGGCTTGCGCTGGAATACCACCAAGGCGTTCCTGCGCCCGGCGATGAAGCGGGCCAATCTGCGCGTGCTGACGGGGGCCGAGACCGAGCGCCTCGAATTCGACGGCAGGGCGGTGACCGGCGTGCGGTTCCGGCTGAACGGGCAGGCCCATGTCGCCCATGCCGGCCGTGAGGTCGTGCTGTCGGCTGGAGCAATCAATTCGCCGAAAATCCTGGAACTGTCAGGCGTCGGCCGTCCGGATGTGCTGTCGCGTGCCGGAATCGAACCAACCCATGATCTTCCGGGCGTCGGCGAGAACCTGCAGGATCATCTGCAGATCCGCACGGTCTTTCGCATCGAGGGCGCCAAGACCCTGAACCAGCTCTATCACAACCTGTTCACCCGTGCCGGCATGGGGCTCGAATACATGCTTCGCCGGTCGGGCCCGCTGTCGATGGCGCCGAGCCAGCTCGGTATCTTTGCCAAGAGCGATCCGGCAGTCGCGACCGCCGATCTCGAATATCACGTCCAGCCCTTGAGCACCGACCGGCTGGGCGAGCCGCTGCACCGGTATCCCGCCGTGACTGTTTCCGTCTGCAACCTGCGGCCGGAAAGCCGGGGCACGGTGCATGTTGCCGGACCGGAGCTTGCCGCCGCCCCGGAGATCCGGCCAAACTATCTTTCGACCGCCGGCGACCGGATCGTTGCGACCAATTCGATCCGTCACGCCCGCCGCCTGATGGAGGCCGGTGCCATCCGGAAATACCGCCCACAGGAAATGCTGCCGGGCACGCAGTTTCAGAGCGACGAGGACCTGATCCGCCGCGTCGGCGACATCGCCACGACGATCTTCCATCCCGTCGGCACCTGCAAAATGGGCAGCGACACGATGGCCGTGGTCGACGCGCGGTTGCGGGTGCACGGGCTTTCGAAATTACGGATCGCCGACGCCTCGATCATGCCGGCGATCGTCTCGGGCAATACCAATTCGCCGGTGATCATGATCGCGGAGAAGGCGGCGGAGAGTATTTTGTCGGGAGCGTAGGGGCAGTCTTTCTTCTCTTCTCCCCGGCGAGGAGAAGGTGGCCCGAAGGGCCGGATGAGGGGGCCACACGTTCCGGATGTGCCGAACCGCCCCCTCATCGCCTCGCATGCGCTCGGCACTTCTCCCCGCGGGGGAGAAGGGGGAGACCGTGGCGGCGCCCGCATTCCACAGTCGATTACCGGCAATCCGACAGCGCGAGCTGATCGCCGCGCCATCTGCAAGATCGGCAACGCCATGAGCACAGGAGCCCTCGGCGTCCTCCCTCTCCGCAGCGGGGAGAAGGTAGCCCGAAGGGCCGGATGAGGGGCCTACACGCTCCGAACGTGCCGAACCGCCCCCTCATCGCCTCGCCTGCGCTCGGCACTTCTCCCTGCGGGGGAGAAGGGGGAGATCGTGGCGGCGCCCGCATTCCACAGTCGATTACCGGCAGTCTGACGGCTCGAACTGATCGCCGCGCCGCCTGCAAGATAGGCAACGCCATGAGCACAGGAGCCCTCGGCATCCTCCCTCTTCTCCCCAGCGGGGAGAAGGTGGCACGCAGGGCCGGATGAGGGGGCGAAGTGCTCCGAACCTTCCGAACCGCCCCCTCATCGCCTCGCATGCGCTCGGCACTTCTCCCCGCTGCAGGGGGAGAAGGGGGAGATCGTGGCGGCGCCCGCATTTCACAGTCGATTACCGGCAATCTGACGGCGCGAGCTGATCGCTGCGCCATCTGCAAGATAGGCAACGCCATGAGCACAGGAGCCCTCGGCGTCCTCCCTCTTCTCCCCAGCGGGGAGAAGGTGGCCCGCAGGGCCGGATGAGGGGGCCACACGCTCGGAACGTGCCGAACCGCCCCCTCATCGCCTCGCCTGCGCTCGGCACTTCTCCCCGCAGGGGAGAAGGGGGGAGATCCTTCGCCAGCCGCATTTCACAGTGGATAGTCCTTAGGTGCGGAGGATCAAAAATCACCTCTCAATTGAGGAGGGCCCTTGTCGGCACCTTGATGGTGCGGACTTAACTCCGCACCACAGTCCGTCCGAATGCTCAACCTTCCATACGGTTAGCGAAAACCGAGAAATCGCTGCCCTCGAAATCGGTGGAGGTGCTGACGGTTTCCCAGTCTGCGGCGGCCTTGCTGCGCACGGCTTCGGTCTGCTTGTACATATGGAGGGCATCGCTGCCGAGGAGGAGGTGGGGTGGAAGATCGGTGCGGCTGGCGAGGTCGAGGATGACCTGGGCGACTTTGCCGGGATCGCCGAATTCCTTACCGACATAGGCTTTCAGCAGGTTGGTAATTGCCCCGACGCTCGGCTCATAGTCCGGCATGATGGCGGGGACGCTGCCGCGCGCCACCTGGCCCCAGTTGGTGCGCATGCCGCCCGGCTCGACCGCGATGACCTTGACGCCGAAGGCTGCTGCTTCCATGGCCAAGACTTCGGTGAAGCCGCCGACGGCCCATTTGGCCGACTGGTAGGCGCTGAGGCCGGGTGTGCCGATGCGGCCGCCGACCGAGGAAATGTTGATGATATGGCCGGAGCGCTGGCCGCGCATGACCGGCATGACCGCACGGGCGAGATTGACGACGCCGTAGAAATTGGTGTCGATCTGCGCCTTGAAGGCCTCGGGCGTTGTCTGCTCGAACGGTGCGACATTGCCGTAGCCGGCATTGTTGACGAGCACGTCGAGCCTGCCGAACGTATCGACGGCGAACTGCACGGCAGCGTCAGCGGCCGCAGCATCGGTCACATCGAGCGCCGTGATGGCGACCTGATCGCCATATTGTTCTTTGAGGGCCGACAGTTGTTGCGGATTGCGTGCGGTCGCGACGAGGCGGTCGCCGTGGCGCAGCACGGCTTCGGCAATGGTGCGGCCAAGACCGTTGGCACTGCCGGTAATTAACCATGTTCTAGACATATCATGTTCCTTCATTGATGGAATAATGAATGATTACTCACTCATTTTTGGGGTGAAAAATAAGCATGCTACCGGGCGGCGATGGCCCCCCAGAACGCGTCGAACCCGGCGCTCTTGTAGCTTTCCGTTTTTGCGGGATCGCCGGCGATGAATTCGAGCACCATCTCGGCGAGCGATTCGATGATGCCGCCGATGAAGGCGATCGGCTGAGGGCGCAGGACGCCGCTGTCAAAGCCCTCGTTCAGCATCGCTTCCATATCGCGGAAGCCTTCGGCGCCGGCCTTGCGGGTGGGCCCGGTGATCTTGCCGGATACGGCGAGCTGCCGCATCGCCTTGCGTTTTGCCGGGCTGGCCGCACCCCAATCGATGGAGCGGTCCCAGAGGTGCCGGCAGCGTTCCTTGACATCAGCGTGGCCGGGATAGCCGGTGATCAGCATCGTCCGGAACTCGGATTTCAAGTGCAAATAGAGCTGGTTGAGCAGCTCGTCCTTGGTGCTGAAATAGGTAAACAGCGAGCCTTCGGCGACACCGGCCCCCTTGGCGATGCCGGCCGTTGACGCACCGATGCCAAGGGCGGCCACGGCCTGCGTGGCGGCGTTCAGGATCGCGTTGCGTTTGTCTTCGCTTAAAGGGCGGGCCAAGGGTGACGTCCAATGAGTGAGTACGTACTCAGTTATATGGCTATCGCTCTCCCAGTGTCAAGAGCCTCTGGAAGGGGACGTGTCGTCGAAGCTCCGATAGGCCATGCGCTTGTATGTTTCGATCAACGCGCGGCCTTCGGTCTCGCCGGTCGAAATCGCCAGCCGCATGACGCATTCGCCGAGATACATGATGAGAAGGGCCGGCACTTTGAGCCGGTCAAGATCTTCGTCCGGCAAGGCGCGTTTCAGCGCTGCGGCAAGGAGGACGGCATTTTGCCGGCTTTCGGCCAGTTCGATCTCCCGCAGGCTCTTGTCAGCCTGCATCGCCGACCAAATGTCGCGGATCACCGGCTCGGCCAGGAAGATATTATAATACTCGTCGATCAGCGCCGAGAAGGCCTGCCGCAGGTCTTCAACCGTCTTCACATGCGCCAGGCCATCGGCGATGCAGGCGCGCGAGACGGCGTTGTAGCGCTCGGCCAGCGTCTGGATGATCGCCGCCTTGTCGGGGAAGTACTGGTAGAGCGAGCCGATCGAGATGCCGCTCAATTCGGCGACTTCGCTCATCCGCATCGTGTCGCTGCCGCGCTCGGCAATCAGCCGCGAGGCGCTCGCCAGAATATGCTCGACCCTCTCGCGGCTGCGCTTTTGCGTCGGCGATTTGCGCATGGCGCCGTCGTCCTCGGGTAACGGCGCGGGGGCTGTCTGGTCGATGGCCAATCTCTGTCCTTTCTAAATTCCACTTGACGACCAAAATACGAGGGTTTATCACATTTAGCAAATGTGAGGATTAATCACATTTAGGATTTCAACGGGAGCGGGATGATGAGCAGCGAAACGATTTTGATCCTTGGCGGCGGCGGCAAGACCGGCCGCCGCGTGGCGGAGCGTCTTTTGGCAAAGGGCAGGGACGTCCGGCTGGCGTCACGCTCCACGGTTCCTGTGTTCGACTGGACCGATCCGTCGGGCTGGGCAGCAGCGCTTGACGGTGTCGATGCCGCCTATGTCAGCTATCAGCCGGATCTGGCGGTGCCGGGCGCTGTCGAGGCGATCGGAACTTTGTCGAGGCTGGCGCTCAAAAAGGGTGTGCGGCATCTGGTCCTGCTTTCCGGGCGCGGCGAGGACGAGGCCCTGGCGGCGGAGGAGGCGCTGAAGCAATCCGGTATCGGCTACACGATCATCCGCGCCAGCTGGTTCTTCCAGAATTTCAGTGAGGCCTTCCTGCTGGACGGCATTCTGGCAGGCGAGCTGGTGCTGCCGGTTGCGGATGTGCGCGAGCCGTTCATCGATGCCGATGATATCGCCGATGTCGCGGTGGCTGCTTTGATAGAGCCGGGGCATGGGCAGAAGACCTACGAGGTGACGGGTCCGCAGTTGATGACATTTGGCGAGGCGGTGGCGGAGATCGCCCGGCAGAGCGGACGCGAGATTCGCTTCACCACGGTCGATATCAGGACTTATGTCGCCATGCTGAGGGAGGCGCAGATTCCGGCCGGCTACATCTGGCTGATCGAGTATCTGTTCATGAACGTGCTTGATGGGCGCAACGAAAGCCTGACGGATGGTGTCGTCCAGGCGATTGGCCGTCCGCCGCGCGATTTTGCGGATTATGTGCGTGAAACTGCAGCAACCGGTGTCTGGGAGGACCTGAAATGATGACGGCATTTTTCCCCTGGCTGATCTTTTCAGCCGTGATCGGGACCGGGCTCAATGCGGGCCTGTTCTTCATCTTCTCGGTTTGCATCATGGGCGCGCTGGCGCGCTTGCCCGCCGAACAGGGCATTGCCGCGATGCAGGCGATCAATGTGGTGATCCTCAATCCACTGTTTCTTCTCGTCTTCATGGGAACGGCGGTGCTGTCGCTCGTGCTGGTCGCCGGCGGGTTCATCCATGGCGGCCCGGCGCGGTTTTATCTCGTCGCCGGCGGGCTGCTTTTTCTCGGCGGCGTCCTCGCGGTGACGATGGCTGCCAATGTGCCTTTGAACAATACGCTCGAAGCCCTGCAGCCGGGCAGTGACGAGGCGGTGCGTCTTTGGTCGTCGGCCTATCTGATAGACTGGGTCCGCTGGAACCATGTGCGCACGCTGTCGTCGATCGGCGCATTCGGCTGCTTCGTCATGGCTTTTCGCGCAGCGTAAGGGTCAGTCGAGCGCGTTGGCGCGTGTCTTGAGGATGGCTGAAAAGCGCGGGTCGAAGGCGCGGCTGATCGGTTCGGCGGCTGCGCCCAGCGCCACCGACCACGGGTCGGTCATGCCCAGCTGCAGGCGCGGGATCGCGCGGCCCGGACGGTTCGCGTTGGAGGGAAGCAGGGGATGGATGGCCTCCAGCAGCTTGCGCGTCAGCGCCTCCGGCCCGGTGGAGCAGAGGATGACGGTCTGCGGATCGAATATCGTCTCGATGATCTGCACCCCCCAGCGCAATTCTGCAGCGGCGGCATCGATCCAGGACGCCATGGCGGGGTCGCCGGTCGTGACCAGCATGTTCAACCGCTCGGGCAGGCCCGGATCGGAGGGATCGGCGGCAAGGTGCTGATAGAGCGAGGCAAGCGAGGCCCGGTGTTCGAGCGATGTTTGGCCCGGGCGCTGCAACGTCGGCGGCAGAAGCACCATGCCGATTTCACCGGCATTGCCATTGCCGCCGGCATAGAGTTCGCCGTTCAGAATGAGGCCGGCGCCGATGCCGTAGCCGACATAGAGGCAGACGGCGTGATCGATGCCGTGGGCGGCGCCCACCATGCGCTCGGCGGTGGCGCAGGCGGCGGCATCGTTCTGCAGCGCCACTTCCAGTCCGGTGCCGGCGGCCAGCGTTTCCAGCAGCGGAAAATTCTGCCAGGCGGCCATCATCCATTGATCGTCATTGTCGGTTGCGAGCCCAAAGGGGCCGGGCATGGCGACACCGAGGCCGACCAGTCGTTTTTCGGCCTGCTCGGCACTGGCGGCGAGGTCCGTGCGGACCTGTTCGATCAGGTCGAGAATGACCTTGGCACCATTGGCCGGGCCGCCCGGCGGCAGGTTCGCCTGGGCGCGCACCAGGACGGTGCCGACGAGATCGACCGCGATCGCGCGCGTCACATGCCGGTCGATTTGCAGGCCGATGGCAAAGGCGCCGTCCGGCACAAGACGGTAGGGGGTGGAGGGCTGGCCACGGCCGTTGCGCACCGCGGTCAGCGAGACCACCAGTCCGTCGCGCTCCAGATCCTCGATGATGTTGGACACCGTCTGCTTCGTGAGCCGAGTGGCGCGGGCGAGATCGGCGCGCGACAATTGCCCGTTCAGCCGCAGCGCGTCGATCATGACGCGGCGGTTATGGGCGCTGGTGCCCTCCTGATTGGTGCCGCTCTTGGCCCGGATTGGCCGCATCTCGTTCATCCCGCGAAATCCCCTTGACACCATTAGAATATTGAACAAGAATTAAGTCAAAGCAATTGACTTAATAAAAAGAGCCGCAGAGCTTTTAAGGGAACGAACGGCATTACGGGACCAGTCCTAGATGCCGCGCAGCACTTCGACAAGACATGCCGGATGCCGCTTTTGAGCGGTTTGACGGAACGGCGCGTGCGTGTGCGCGCTGACGAGACGACTGTTGTTTTCACGGGAAGGAAAAAGACATGCTGAAATCCAAACGCAATGCGCTTATGGGGGCTGCACTGGCCGGCGTATTCTTCGCAAGCAACGCCTATGCCGAGACGACGCTCAACGCGCTGTTCATGGCGCAGGCCGCCTATAGCGAAGCCGATGTTCGCGCCATGACCGACGCCTTTGCCAAGGCCAATCCGGACGTCAAGGTCAATCTGGAATTCGTTCCTTATGAAGGCCTGCACGACAAGACGGTTTTGGCGCAGGGGTCCGGCGGCGGCTATGACGTCGTTCTGTTCGACGTGATCTGGCCGGCCGAATATGCCAGCAACAAGGTTCTGGTCGATGTGTCCTCGCGCGTCACCGACGACATGAAGAAAAACGTTTTGCCCGGCGCCTGGACGACGGTTCAGTATGACGGCGCCTATTACGGCATGCCGTGGATTCTCGATACGAAATACCTGTTCTACAACAAGGACATCCTGGAAAAGGCAGGCATCAAGACACCGCCGAAGACCTGGGACGAGCTTGCCGAACAGGCCAAGACCATCAAGGACAAGGGCCTTCTGGCCACCCCGATCGCCTGGAGCTGGTCGCAGGCGGAAGCCGCGATCTGCGATTACACCACGCTGGTCAGCGCCTATGGCGGCGATTTCCTGAAGGACGGCAAGCCGGACTTCCAGACCGGTGGCGGCCTTGATGCCCTGAAATACATGGTGACGAGCTATTCGTCGGGTATCTCCAACCCGAATTCCAAGGAATTCCTCGAGGAGGACGTCCGCAAGGTGTTTGAAAACGGCGAAGCCGCGTTCGCGCTCAACTGGACCTATATGTACAACCTCGCCAATACGGGCAAGGACAGCAAGGTGGCCGGCAAGGTCGGCGTCGTTCCGGCACCGGGCGTTTCCGGCAAGAGTGAGGTTTCGGCCGTCAACGGCTCGATGGGCCTTGGCATCACCGCGACCAGCAAGCATCCGGATGAGGCCTGGAACTACATCACCTTCATGACCTCGCAGGCCGTGCAGAACCAGTATGCCAAGCTCAGCCTGCCGATCTGGGCGTCGTCCTACGAGGATGCAGCCGTCAGCGCGGGTCAGGAAGAGCTGATCGGCGCTGCCAAGCAATCGCTGGCCGCCATGTATCCGCGCCCGACGACACCGAAATACCAGGAGCTTTCGGTCGCGCTGCAGCAGGCCATCCAGGAAGCGCTGCTTGGCCAGACGAGCCCTGAAGATGCCTTGAAGACCGCCGCCGACAATAGCGGCCTCTAAGGCTCCAAGGGTTCGCCCTTCACGCATCCACCACTTCACGGGCGGCATATGCTTGCCGCCCGTGCTCTTTCATCGCCCTTGCATCCCATGATTTTTTCAGGAAGAGTTGCCCCATGTCCGGGACATCGATGACCACACGCGCATGGCTGCTGATGCTGCCGCTGCTCGCCGTCATGATCGCCGTGATCGGCTGGCCGCTTGCCGATACGGTCGGGCTCTCCTTCACCGATGCCAAGCTGGTCGGGACTGCAGGCAATTTCGTCGGCATCGACAATTACGTGAAGACGCTGACCAGCGCCAATTTCCAGCGCACGCTGACCACCACCACCATCTTTGCCGTCGTGTCCGTGTTTGCCGAGATGGTTCTGGGCGTTCTGGCGGCCCTTCTGCTCAATCAGCAATTTTACGGCCGCACCGTGCTGCGGGCGCTGATGATCCTGCCCTGGGCGCTGCCGACCGTCGTCAATGCCACGCTCTGGCGGCTGATCTATAATCCCGAATATGGCGCGCTGAACGCCGCGCTCACCCAGATCGGCATGCTGGATGCCTACCGGTCCTGGCTCGGCGAGCCGGGCACGGCGCTGGCGTCGCTGATCATCGCCGATTGCTGGAAGAATTTTCCGCTGGTGGCGCTGATTGCGCTGGCGGCGCTGCAGGCCGTGCCGCGCGATATTACCGCTGCGTCGCTGGTGGATGGCGCCGGACCCTTTGCCCGCTTCCGCTTCGTCATCCTGCCCTATCTTGCCGGCCCGCTGATCGTGGCGCTGGTGCTGCGCACCATCGAGGCCTTTAAGGTGTTCGACATCATCTGGGTGATGACCCGGGGCGGGCCGGCCAACAGCACGCGCACGCTGTCGATCCTGGTCTATCAGGAAGCATTTTCCTTCCAGCGCGCCGGATCGGGAGCGTCGCTGGCGTTGATCGTCACGCTTCTCGTGGCGGTTCTGGCGGCTGCCTATGCCATGCTGGTGCGGCGCACTGCGGGAGTGACTGCCTGATGGAACGCAAGAGTTTCCTGTTCTCGTTCTTTCTGCATGCCTGCGCGCTGCTTCTGGCGATCGTCATTCTGGCGCCGGTGGTCTGGCTGTTCATCATGAGCATTTCGCCGGCTGGCGATCTGACGGCCAAGCCGCTTGTCTGGTGGCCGCAATCTGTCGATTTCTCGCGCTACGGCGTGCTGCTATCCAGCGTGGAAAACAGCGCGGGCGCGGCCTTTGTCGCATCGCTGATCAACAGCATCCTGGTTGCCGGGATGGCGACGATCGCGGCTTTGGTGCTGGCCATTCCCGCCGCATGGGCGGTGTCGCGCACGCCGTCGGTTGGCTGGTCGCTCTATATGGTGATCGCCACCTATATGCTGCCGCCGGTGGCGCTGGCGGTGCCGCTCTATTTCGGCCTTGCGCATTTTGGCCTGCTCAACAGCGTCTTTGGACTGGCGCTCGTCTATCTCACCATTCTAGCACCCTTCACCACCTGGCTGATGAAATCCGGCTTCGATGCGATCCCCAAGGAGATCGAGGCGGCGGCGATGATGGACGGAGCAGGGCTGTTTGCCACCTTGCGCATCATCACGCTGCCGCTGGCCGCCCCGGTGATGGCGACGTCGGCGCTGTTTGCCTTTTTGCTCGCCTGGGATGAATTCTTCTACGCGCTGCTGTTTACCTCCGACCTGCGCGCCAAGACGCTGACCGTCGCCATCGCCGATCTCGCTGGTGGCCGGGTCTCCGATTATGGACTGATCGCAACCGCTGGCGTGCTGGCCGCCCTGCCGCCCGTGGTGATCGGTCTTGTGATGCAACGGGCCCTGATTTCCGGGCTGACCAGCGGCGGCGTCAAGGGATGATGATGACTTTACAGGAAAACCGCCCGGCCGGGCTGCAGGCGATCGACCGCGAAATGGCCCGCCAGAACGCCGATGCCATCGCCTCCTTCGAAGGCGCAACAGCGCGCGCCAAAGAGATCGCCGCCGCGTTGCAGGAAACCTCTGGCCTGCTCTTGCTCGGCATGGGCGGCTCGCATGCGGTGAACCGCACCGTCGAGCCGCTGTACCGCGCGCTGGGGATCGAAGCGATTGCCATCCCCCTGTCCGAGCAGCTCGGCATGCCGCTGGCGATTGAGGGCCGGACAGTCTTGATAACCTCGCAATCGGGCGAGAGCGCCGAGGTTTTGCGCTGGTTTTCCGAGACCGGCGGATCGGAGCACACGTTCGGCCTGACGCTCGAAGCATCCTCCTTCCTCGGAAAGGCCGCGCCCTGCCTCGTCGGCGCTGGCGGCACCGAGCTTGCCTTTGCCGCGACGCGCAGTTTAACCGTCAGTTTCGCGTTGCATCTGGCAATCCTGTCGGCGCTCGGCGAGGACCCGGCGCCAGCGCTGGCGGTCCTTGCGGCGCCTGCAACGCATGACATCACCCCAGCGCTGGCCGCCCTCAGCGATGTCGCAACCGTGGTGACTTCCGGGCGGCGTCTGCAGGGGCTGGCGGAGGCGCTGGCGCTCGGCCTGACCGAACTGTCGCGCTATCCCTGTTTTTCGATGGAGGGTGGGCAGCTTCGGCATGGCCCGATGGAAATGCTCGGGTTAAAGACGGGCGTCGTGCTGTTTCGCGGCGATGATGCGACCGCAGATCTGGTGACGGCAATGGCTTTGTCGGCGGTTGCGACCGGCTCGCCCGTCGTCCTGTTCGATGCGTCGGGTCAAGAGCCTGTGGACGGCGCGGAGACGCTGCGTTTTCAGCCGTCGGCGGGGCTTGCCGCCGTGTTTGCGATGCTGCCGGTGGCCCAGCGCCTGATGATTGCCTTTGCCGAGGCCCGCGTCGAGAATGCCGGAACGCCGGTGCGGTCCACAAAGATCACCCGGAGTGAATGACATGCGTCCGCTTGCCGTGATCGGAAACGTCAATGTCGACCTGATCCTTGGACCGGCGGAGCCCTGGCCGAAGGCGGGGACCGAGATCATCGTCGATCATGATGAATTGCGGGTGGGCGGTTCGGCCGGAAATGCGGCCCTTGCCTGGGCGGCGCTCGGCATCGATTTCGATATTGCCGCCAATACCGGCACCGACGAGTTCGGCCGCTGGCTGCGCGAGGCCTTTGGAGGCCGGGCGGAAAAATGGCCGGTGCGGCCGGAAGGAACGACGCTGTCGGTCGGCATCACCCATCCGGACGGCGAGCGGACATTCTTCACCACACGCGGACATCTGCCCCGGCTTTCGCTGGACTGCGTTCTGTCAGCCCTCGACGGCGCCCGCCTCTCCGGCGGCTACGTGCTGCTCTGCGGCTCGTTCCTCACCGACGATCTGACGGCGGATTATGCGGCGCTTTTCGACTGGGCCGACACGCATGGCATCACGCTTGCGCTCGATACTGGCTGGCCGCTCGACGGCTGGACGGAAAAAAACCGGCAGGCGACGCTGGGCTGGCTTTCCCGGTGTGGCTGCGCGCTGCTGAACGAGGTGGAATCAACGACGCTTTCGGGCCTCGCCGACGCCACGGAAGCCGCCTGCGAGCTCAAGCGCCATATGCGCAAGGATGCGATTGTCGTCATCAAGCGCGGCCCGGACGGGGCGCTTGCCATCGGTTCCGATGGCACGCCGGTGTCTGCGGCCGCCCCGCGCGTCGAGGTCGTCGATACGATCGGTGCCGGCGATGTCTTCAACGCGGCTTTCCTTGCGGCACTGGCCGGGGGGCGGGCGCTTCAGGATTGTCTGCAGGCGGGCACGGCAGTCGCCTCCCGCGCCATTTCCACGCTTCCCCGCAGCTATGGCGGACCTGTTGTGACTGCTACCGGAGAGACCGCATCATGAGCGCGCTCGAAATCGAGAATATCCGCAAGACCTATGGCGCGATCGAAACCCTGAAAGGCATCGACATCTCGCTGGAAAGCGGCGAGTTCCTTGTCCTGCTGGGATCATCGGGATGCGGCAAGTCGACCCTGCTCAACATCATTGCGGGTCTCGCCGAAGCATCGGGCGGCGATATCCGGATCGGCGGGCGCTCGATCCTCGGCGTCCATCCGAAGGACCGCGACATTGCCATGGTGTTCCAGTCCTACGCGCTTTATCCGAACCTGTCGGTGCATCGCAACATCGGCTTCGGTCTGGAAATGCGCAAGGTGCCTGTGGCGGAGCGGGAAAAGGCCGTGCAGGAGACGGCGAGACTGCTGCAGATCGAGAACTTGCTGGATCGCAAACCCGGCCAGCTTTCCGGCGGCCAGCGGCAGCGCGTGGCGATCGGCCGGGCGCTGGTGCGCAAGCCGCAGGTCTTCCTGTTCGACGAACCGCTCTCCAATCTCGATGCCAAGCTGCGCATGGAGACACGCACCGAGCTGAAGCGGCTGCACCAGATGCTGGGGACCACCATCGTTTACGTCACCCATGACCAGATCGAGGCGATGACGCTGGCAACACGCATCGCCGTCATGCGCAATGGCAGGATCGAGCAACTCGGCACCCCGGAAGAGGTCTATGACCGTCCGGCCACGCTCTATGTCGCCGGTTTCGTCGGCTCGCCGCCGATGAACGTGCTGGATGGCGTGATCACGGGCGAGGGCGTTCAGTTGGACGGATCGGGCGCCACGATCGCGCTGCCGGCACGGCTGAAGAATGCCGTACCCGCAGGACGGCGGGTCAAGCTCGGCGTGCGCCCGGAAGCGCTGCGGCTGGCCACCAACGAAGCGGACAGTAAGGCCCTTGAGGTCGCCATCGAAGTCATCGAGCTGACGGGACCGGAGCTGGTCGTCACCGGCCGGGTCAGCGGGCAGCGGGTGACCGCCTGCCTTCCGCCCCGCACCAGGCTGACGGTGGGAATGCAGCAGGCTTTCGGTTTTGACGAGGATGCGCTGCATCTCTTCGATGCGCAAACGGAACTGGCGCTCGGCTGAAAACGGGTGACGGAATCGCTTCCGTTTCAGGATGAAGCGCTCTAAAACCGCAGGCGATGAAGATCGCTTTCTACAGTCCGCTCAAATCCCCCAACCATCCCGTTCCCTCCGGCGACCGGCTGATGGCACGTTTGCTGATGGCGGCCTTGGTGAAGGCCGGGCACACGGTGGAGATCGCCTCTGAGGTGCGGGCGTTCCTGCCGGATACTGCGGCGGACGCGATTGCTGCCCGCTCAGTGGTCGCGCAGGCGGAGCGGGCACGGCTTTCGGCGCTTTGGCGCGAACACGGCGCACCCGATCTCTGGTTCTGCTACCATCCCTATTACAAGGCGCCCGATCTGATCGGCCCGGCGCTGGCGCGGGAATTCGGGCTTGGCTATGTGACGGCCGAGGCGTCCTATTCCAACAGGCGCAACACAGGGCTTTGGCAGCAGATGCAGCAGCATGTGCTGGATGCCGTCGGGCAGGCATCGGTGAATATCTGCCTGACGCGCCGCGACAGCGACGGGCTTGCGGCTGCCGCACCCGTCGCGCGCCTGGCCATGCTGCCGCCGTTTCTCGACCCGGCGCTGTTTCTCGAACGATCGCCACAGCCGCAACCTGGCCGTTTGATCACCGTGGCGATGATGCGGTCCGGTGACAAGATGGACAGTTACGCGATGCTGGCGCAAGCCCTGTCACGGCTGACGCATTTGCCCTGGCAATTGTCCGTCGCCGGCGATGGACCGCGTGCCGCAGACGTGCATTCGCTGTTTGCCGGGTTTGATGAGGGCAGGATCATCTGGCACGGCGAACAGACGGCGACAGAGATTGCCAGCCTGTTGTCGTCTGCCGCGCTCTATGTCTGGCCGGGATGCGGCGAGGCCTATGGTCTGGCCTATCTGGAAGCGCAGGCCGCCGGTCTGCCCGTTGTCGCGCAAGAGATTGCCGGTGTGCCTGAGGTGGTGATGCAGGGGCGGACAGGGTTGCTGACACCGCCGGGTGATATCGATGCCTATGCGCAGGCGATCGGACTTCTGTTGACGGACGGTGCCGAGCGGACCGCGCTTGCAGAGGCGGCCAGGACCTTCGCTGGCGAAGAGCGTTCGCTGGGCACGGCGGCGTCCCGGCTCGGCGTTATTCTCGATGATTATGTGCAGCAGGTGCGATGATGAATGAACTCGAAGCCGTTCTTGCCGGCGAACTCGACCGCTGGCAGCAGGCGGGAAAAGTCGCGCAGTTCTGGCTGCGGGATGACGACGCGATCGAGCCGACGGCGGCGCTCGACCGGTTGCTGCATGTCTCCGGCACCTTTTCCGTGCCCCTGACGCTCGCCGTCATTCCCGCGCATCCGGGCGAGGCACTTGCCGGTCGGCTGCAGGGGGAGCCATCCTGTTCCGTTGCCGTCCACGGCTGGTCGCACCGCAACCATGCGACCCCGGTGGAAAAGAAGCAGGAGCTTGGCCGCCATCGGCTGGCGGAAATGGTGCTTGCGGAATTGAGCCAGGGCTTTGACCGGCTCTCCGCCCTTCATGGCAGCCGGTTCGTGCCGATGCTCATCCCGCCTTGGAACCGGATCGACGCGGGCCTCATTGCGCAGCTGCCCGGCTTGGGCTACCGGGCGCTCTCGGTGTTCGGCCCGGAAAAACCGGCCGCCTTGCCTTTGATCAACACGCATGTGGATGTGATGGACTGGCACGGAACGCGCGGCGGGCGCGATCCCCGGACGCTGGCTCTGGAAATCGCCGCGCGCATGCGGGTGATGTTCGATCACGGCGGGACAATGGGGCTCTTGACCCACCACCTGGTTCATGACGAGGCCGTGTGGGATTTCATGACGGCGCTGTTTCAGGTGACGGCGAACCATCCCGCCTGCCGCTGGACGCCGGTTGCGGATATTCTGCGGGAACAGCGCGCATCAACGGGATAGGGATCCCTTGGATCAGAGATCGATCACCTGGCCGTCGCGGGCGGTGATGGCGCCGTTGAATTCGCGGCCGGCAAGCCGTTGGATCTCATCGAGCTCGCTGTCTGTGCGCAAAGGCGAATGATGGATGAAGGCGACCTGTTTGGCTTTTGCCGTCTTGGCGAGCCGGATGGCCTGCTGCCAGGAGGAGTGGCCATAGCCGACATGGCGTTGCATCTCGTCATCAGTATACATGCAGTCGTAGAGGAAGAGATCGGCGCCATCGATGAGGTCCAGCACGGCGGGGTCGAGCGTGCCGGGCTTGTGTTCGGTATCGGTGACCAGCACTGCGACGCGGCCGTTCCATTCGACGCGGTAGCCTATGGCGCCGCCGGGATGGTTGAGGCTGCCGGTGCGGATCGTCACGCCGGGATAGGGAACCAGCGTATCGCCGGAGCGGAAGTCGCGGCAGTTGATCGAGGCCCGGCAGATATCCGGCTCGACCGGAAACCATGGCGGCCGCATGAACTCGCCGATCATCTGGCGGGTGGACATGCGTCCGGCCAGATGCCCCGACCAGAGCGTGACCGAGGCATGTGGATCAAACAGCGCCGGCAGATAGGGCAGGCCGACGATATGGTCGTAATGGCAGTGGGTGAAAAACAGGTTGAAATCGGAAATGCCTTCGGACTTCAACGCCTGGCCGGCGGGCATCAGGCCGGAGCCGGCATCGAACAATAGCCGGTGAGGACCGCATTGCATCTCGATGCAGATGGTGTTGCCGCCATAGGTCTGGAATTCGGTCCCTGAGACCGGGAGGCTGCCCCGCACTCCCCATAACCGCACCCGAAACACGTTTTCGTTCACTCTCTCGCCTCAGTCACGGAAAAATACTTTGCCCTTCCGTTTGCAACTGTCCCACATAACCCTTAAGGCCGTCTTTTTATCGGGCTTGATTAACCAAGCCGCATTTTCGCCATGGTAACGAAACTGCTTGGGTTAAGCGAGACTTCAATTCGCTTTTTCTTTCCACATATGCCAGAGACGAAGAGAAACGAATCCGGTTTGAACGTGCAGACGGAAAATACCGACAGAATGCCGCCCGCAACGCATCCGCGCATCGCCATTGTCGCCGACGCGCATTTTCACGATCTCTACGCAGATTACGGCTTTCCCGGCATCGTTCAGGATGGCCGGCGGCTGACCTTCCGGCTGCTTGCCGACACCGCCCGCTCGACCCGTGTTTTCAACGAAAGCTATTTCGCGCTCCACCATACGCTTGCCGATATTGCCGGGCGTGGAATTCGCCATGTCGTGCTGCTCGGTGATTATTCCGATGACGGGCAGGTGGAGACGGTGCGCGGCGTGAAGCGGGTGCTTGACGATTATGCGGCACGCTTCGGCATGCGCTTTTACGCAACCACCGGCAATCACGATATTTTCGGCGCCGATGGCCGCCACCGCGCCAAGCGGTTTCTCAATGCGGATGGCAGCTACAGCGTTCTCAGCAGCGACCCGCATCTGCGCGACCGGGGCGCGCATGCGGTGATCACAAGCGGCGATATGTATTGCAAGGGCTATCCCGACGGCCTCAACGACATGGCGGATTTCGGCTTTTTCCCGCAGCCCGGCGATCTTCATTGGGAAACGCCGTTCGGGACCAAGGGCGATCCGGCCGAGCGGATCTATGAGGTTCGTTCGCCGGACGGACAGACGGCGCGCCGGCTGATGGATGCATCCTATCTGGTCGAGCCTTCTCCCGGCGTCTGGCTGCTGATGATCGACGCCAATGTCTTCGTGCCTGTCGATGGTGTAACGCCGGGCGAGGACGGTGACTTTGCCGACAGCACCAGCGCCGGCTGGAACGCGATGCTGGTTCACAAGCGGTTCGTTCTAGACTGGATGGCGGATGTCGCGGGGCGAGCGCGGCTTAAGGGCAAGTGCCTGCTGGCATTTTCGCACTATCCCGTTCTCGATCCGCTCGATGCGACCGTCGAGGACGAGGTGGCGCTGCTCGGGCTAACTGGGATGGCGCAGCGCATTCCGCATGACCATGTTGCCCGCGCGCTGATCGATGCCGGGATCGACATGCATTTCAGCGGCCATCTGCATGTCAACGACACCGCGCAATATCGCAGCGGCGAACGGTTCCTCACCAATATCGCCATGCCCTCGCTCGTCGCCTTTCCCGGTGCCTACAAAGTGCTTGATATCGGCGAAGAGACGTTTCGCATCGAGACGGTGGGGATCGAGGCGATGCCGCTCGCCGATGACCTGCGCCAGGCCTACCGGCTCGAGGTGCTGCCGTCGCGTCTGGAGGCCGGCGGCATGCTCGATGCCGGGGACTACGGGGGTTTCCTCTTCGAACATATCGGCCATCTGGTTGGACGGCGTTATCTCAAGCGGGAATGGCCAAAAGAGATTGCGGCGCTGATCCGCAGTCTCGACCTTGCCGATCTGGCAATATTGGCGCTGATCGCAGAGCCGGTTGCCGCCGGCGATGCGATGGCGGCCATCGCTGCTGTGCGTGACGACAAAGGCCTGCAGCAAAGGCTGGTGGCGCGTTTGACCAAGGCAGAGACCGGCGCGCTGCACGGCATTTCCGCTCTGAATTTTCTGGCGGACTGGTACCGGCTGCGGATGGGGAGCGAACTGGCATTGGGCTGGATCGGCGCGGACAAGATCGCAGCCTATCAGGCGGTCGCGCACCTGTTTGCCGATCGCGGCGGCGATCAGCCGGGCGCAGTGCAGGCGCAGTTCGCGCTGATCTTCCGGATGTTGACGAACTACATGACCGGTCTGCCGTCGGGCAATTTCAGCATCAGCCGGACAAACGGCGCGATCGAAGCGGATCGGTCGGCGCTCTAACGCTGTGATAAATGCGAGCGCTAATCGGCCTTGCGGGCGCGGCTGCGGGCTTCCGACAGTTCGCTCGTCGTGTGGCTAAGGCGATCGGCCAGCACGCGCATGATCTCGATGGTGATCTCGGGAAAATCCGTCAGCAGCTTGAGGAAGTGGTCCTTGCGGATGCGCAGGGCTTCCACGGCCGTTGTCGTCTGTACGGTTGCGGTTCGCGAGACATCGCAGAGGATGGCGATTTCGCCGACGATCGAATTGGTTTCGACTTCGGCGATCTTGACCGGGCCGGTCGAGGAATCGACGAGGATATCCGCCTTGCCGGCCAGGACAACATAGGCCGCATCACCGGTATCCCCCTGATGGAAGAGCGCTTCGCCGGGATCGTAGCTCACGCGGTCGGACGTGAACGCGAGAAGCTTCAGCTTGCCGGGTTCGACATTCGAAAACAGCGGCACCCGCCGCAGCATTTGAACTTCATCCTTCAACAGCATAATCGTGCCCATTCCCAATTTTCTGCTTCCCCGGTCATCAACCGGTCATCTCCACCGGTCTCGCCATGGGGAAGATTGTCCATGCCTGCATCCCCGTCGCACGCATGGGCTCCACCATTGACATTATGATGACACAAGCTCCTTAAAGATACCGTTATTCTCAACCAGCGCTGCATGCGTTCCTTCTTCCACCAGCAAACCGCGGTCGAAGACGAGCACGCGGTCGAACAGACTGGACAGAGCCGTGTTCGACAGGACCCAGATCACGGCCGGATTGCGGCCGTCGCGGCGCACCAGCTTCAGCACATCGCGGACGATCTCGTCCTGGAGGCGATGGTCGAGGCCGGGCAGGGGCCGGTTGAAGATGTAATATTCCGACTTGCGCACCAGCGCCCGCGCCAGATTGAGCTTTTGCCGCTGCACCGCCGTCAGGCGCTTGCCGCCGGCGCCGAGATTGAAATCGAGGCCGATGGCGATGACGCGCTCAAGAAGCCCGAGCGAATTCAACAGCGAGCTGACGATGGAGCGGATGCGCTTGGAGCCATCGGTATGCTTATGGCTGATGCGGCCAAACAGGATGTTGTCCATCAGGCTTGCCGATGCCAGGTAATGTTCCGGATCGTAGCGCTCGATGTCGCCGCGCATCGTATCGGGCAGGCCGTCATGGAACTGGCGGCGCACATCGACGATCTTGGCCATCAGCTCCTCGGTCAGGAGACCGAAACGATGTCGGGGCTCGACATAGCGGAAGCTCAGCCGGATGATCTGGCCGCGGTCATCCTCGGATGCGGCGTCGAAACCCTTGCCCTTCAGCTTCTGCAGCAGCAGCTGATAGTCGGGAATATCGTCCGCCGTCATGAAGGTGAGCTGCTGGAAGAACGGATGATCCGGCGGCAGATCGGCAAACAGCTCGACCGCGTTTTCGGCGATGCTGTAGCCCATGTCGAACAGGATGCGGTCGAGACCGGAGCGGCCGACGACGGAGCGGAAATAGGCGTTCTTGCCGATGGCCTTGCCGATCAAAGCGGGGCCGGTGGCCGTGCCGAACAACAGGTTTTCGCCGACGGTTGCCTCGGTATTGTAGGCGCCGGGCTCGAAAGACACGACAAGGCTGCTCAGCCCCGCCTCTTCCAATTCCGAGCGAAGCGCGTGGCGCATCTCGACAATGCCCTCGGCAAGGCCGGGGTGATCGCCGGGAGACACGGTGCTGCGCAGGGCGAGATCAAGAATGTCCTTCGACAGCTGCACCGTATCGAGCACCGAGAGAACCGGCGCGAAGAGATCGTCGCGGTTGGTCGCATTGGCGGCGTCGTAATCGATCCAGTCGCTGTTGACGTCATAGTCCGGGTTTCCGGCCAGTTTCGCCTCGTTGATCTGCCATTTGCGATGGGTGGCGCCGGTGCCCTCGTAGGTGGCTTCCTTCATCGGCGCATGTTTGAGGCCGTAGAGAAGGTTGTCGCGCAAGGTGCCATAGAAGAAATAGGCATCGGAGGAGACGTAGGAGATCGCCCGTCCGGTCACTGATTCCGGCAGTTCCAGGAGATCGTCGCCGCCTGCCGTCACCTTGCCGCTTTCCGGCCAGGTGAGACGCGCAAACGCTTCCGCCAGCATATCGCCGCCGCCGGCAGCGCCGCCGACGATGGCAACGGTTTCACCGGGATGGATCTGCACCGACACGCGCTCAAGCAGCTTGGCGCCGCTATCGTCTGCGACCGACAGGTTGACGGCTGCCAGCGGATGTTTCATCGCGCCGGCATTCGTGATGGCCATTGTCTGAATGGCCGGGTCGATGGTCTTGTCGACGCTGAACTGCTCGACGACCTGGATATATTTCACCTGGACGTCCTGGCGGGTCTGGTCCCAGTCGATCAGGTCTTTCAACGGGCCTGGCAGGTCCTTGTAGGCGCTGATGACGGCGATCAGCTGACCGATGTCGAGACGGCCCTGCAGCGCCAGATAGCCGCCGATGCAATAAAACAGGAACGGCGTCAGCTGGGCGAGGAAGTTGTTGATGAACTTGACCAGGAATTTCCACTGGTAGAGATCATAGCGGATCTTGAAGATGCGGCCGAGGCGAGATGCAATGTCGGCGCGCTCGTAATTGGACGTATCATAGGCATGGATGGTGCCGATACCATCGACGATCTCGCTGACCCGGCCGGCGAGTTCGCGCGCGGTGATCTGACGCTCGCGGCCAAGCACCAGAAGGCGGCGGCGCATGCGCGGAATGATAATTGCCTGCACGCCGACCATGACGGCGGCGATCAGCCCGAGCCAGGTATTCTGCATGAAAATGAAGAACAGGGCGGTCAGCGCCTGGCCGCCGAGCAGCGCCGGCTGGACGAAGGCATCGCCGGTGAAGCCGCCGAGAGGCTCGACTTCATCCTTGACCATGCTGGACACTTCGGCGCCCTTCATGCGCTTGAACTGGCCGGGCGGGAAACGCAGGATGCGGTCGACGAGTTCGAAGCGGATGCGGCGCAAAAGCCGCTCGCCGAGACGGCCCTTGTAGGTGTTGATATAGAACTTGAAGAGGCCGTTGATGATGACCAGCAGCAGGAAGACCATGCTGAGCGCAAACAGGGTCTGCGTGCGGGTCAGCTCGAGCCCGCCAAACAGCGAGATCTCTCCAATCCATGGCAGCGAGAAACTGAGGTCCATGAAGGTCTGGGTGGCGCCGGGCTGATCGAAGCCCTCGCCCTGGATTGGCCCGTTGACGATCTGCTTGGGCAGGTCGAACGACAGGAAATAGGGGATCATCGAGACGGCGACGACCAGGAGGATCCAGAGCTGCTGGCCTCTCGTGTGCGTCCAGATGTAGCGCGCTATGCTTTTTTCCATGGGGAGATTCAACTGGCCGTGTAACGGGTGTCAAGGACGTAGAAGCGCCGGGCCGCGTAGGGCGTGCCGGCGATCTCCGGGTCGTGCAGATGAAGATCGAACTGGCCGCGGATCGTCACAGCCGGGCGGCTGACGATGTGCGGCACCTGGGAGGCGGCGCGTTCCAGCTCCGGTGCATATTCGATGACGACGGTTCCCGCATTGTCGACCAGCGAGAACAGAAGGTCACCGAGCGGATCCTTTTGACCGAAGGGTTTCAGCGAATAGCCGAGCAGGACGAGGCCGTAGCTTCCGGGCTGGTAATGATAATCGATCTCTTGAAACTTGGCCGGAATATGCCGCACATGGCATTGCCTGCCGTTCAGTTCGCTGGCCTCATAGGCCTGCGTCTTCGGATCGACGGATGTGACGGATAGCGGGTGATGGGTGAGGTATGGGGTAACCGGCCGGATATGGCCGCCGATTTCCAGGATATGCGGGCAGTCACGCATGAAGTGGGCGGCAAAGACCTGCCGCATGGTTGCGCCCAGACCGGCCAGATGCGGTATGTCCTTTCCCGCCTCGACCGGCGGCGGAACGGAGGTGGCATCCTTCCGGTTGACTTGCATTCCTTGCACTCCAGAAAAGTCCAGCCTACAACACGCGCATGATGAAAACTACCCGACCAAACGAAGCAAACACAACAGATTGGCACGAAAGTGCCTTCGATATCATCCGCGGTCTATCCGCCTATACGGGAAGCTCTCTGATCGAAGGCCTTGCGAAAGTGATCGCCAAATATCCGGATGCGGACCTCGGCACGGCCTTCAACCACAAGCAGGTTGGAAGCAAGATATGGGCACGCGAGAAGCTGTTTGAAAGCCTGGGCGGAAAATTTAAACATATCGTCCTGCTCGGCGGCTGGTACGGCGTTCTTCCCGCCATGTGTTTCGATGACGGCCGGTTCGACATCGGTCTCCTGGAGAGCATCGACATCGACCCTGAGGTGGCCGGGATCGCCCGGACGCTGAATGCTCATGCGGGCGAGCGTTTCCGGGCGATGACGCAGGATATGTATGCGCTCGACTATGTCACGTGCGGTGCCGACCTCGTCATCAATACCAGCTGCGAGCATATTGCCGATCTGCCGGGCTGGCTGTCGCTGCTGCCGCGTAAAACGCAGGTTCTGCTGCAGTCGAACGACTATTTCGCCGAGCCGACCCATATCAACTGCGTGCCGTCGCTGGAGGCTTTCCAGGACCAGGTCGCGCTTAGCCATGTGGCCTTTGCCGGCGCGCTGAAGATGAAGAACTATACCCGCTTCATGGTGATCGGCACGGTCTGATCGCTGATCGCTGATCGCTGATCCCTGATCGCTGGTCCGGCGGTCCGAGCGATCAGAGCAGTCCACGCAGGATTCCGGCGGTGCGCTGGGCGCCGTCGAGATCGAGGCTATGGGGCGGGCGTTCGGGCGCTGCCAAAGCGGCCTGGATAGCCTGCGTCATCATCTCTGCCGAAAGATCGTCTTCGCGCAGGACATGCGCCAGTCCAAGCTTTTGAAGACGCTCAGCCCTGACCGTCTGCTCGGTTTCGCCGCCGGCGGTGAAGGGAATGAGCAGCGCATGGCAGCCGGCGCGCAGGATGTCGCAGACCGTGTTGTAGCCCGCCTGCGATACCGACAACTTTGCACCGGCCAGAAGGCTCGCGAAATCCGGACGGAAGCGGAAGACGCTGACATGGGCGGGTGCATCCGCTTTAATTGCGTCGAAATCGGATTGCGGCAGGTTGGGGCCGGTGATCAAAGCAAAGGACAGGCTCGTGCCGATCGCTTTTGCGGCGTCCAGTGCGGCGCGGATCAGCGCATTGCCGACGGCGCCGCCGCCGGCCGAGACGATAATATCGAACTTTTCCGTGGGCTGCGCCGGGGGCGGGGCTGCCACCAGTCCGGTATAGATCACCTTGCCGGTGATCTCGGCCGCCAGCGGAAAAGTATCTTCAAGCCGGGCAAAGGCTGGATCGCCATGCACCAGCACGCGGTCGAAATAGAGTTTGACGAGCGCAACGGTTTCTTCGTCGCGGCCGGGCTTGGAGCGTTCCTGCAGGATATCGCGCAGCGATGTGACGGCGAGGGGCTTCTGATCCATCGCCGCGATCGCCTCCAGCAGCGGCAGGAGTTCGAAACGGACCTGGCGGCGGCCGAAGGGGAAGGCTTCGATGATGACGATATCGGGCTGGCTTTGGTGAAAAGCCGCAAGCAGCCGCTCCCGGCGATTGTCCTTGAAGGCGTCATCGACCGGATTGCCTTCGATATCGGCGAGCCCGGAAAAACCGGCATCGCCGGCGGTGATCGGCGGCAGGGCGACATGATGGACCTGCGGCCCTGGAAAGCCGCTGACCGGCGTGCCGCCTGTTACCACCGTGACCTCGAAACCATCGGCGGCGAGGGCGCGGGCGATGCGGCTGGCGCGGGCGAGATGGCCGATGCCAAGCAGATGCTGCACGTAGAAAAAGGCGCGGGGGGCTCTTGGCTCGCTACCGGTCATTGCAAATTCCGCCATTCCGTCTCAAACAGGCCGCTCAATTGGTGAATGCTGGTCTGATGATCGAAGTGACCGCGCACCTTGCGTTCCGCCGCTTGCCCGAGCTGCTGGCGCAACGCGGGATCGCGGATCGCTTCTTCCAGCGCTGCGGCCAGCGCCTGCGGGTTTTCCGGCGGCACGACCAAGCCGTTTTCGCCATCGGTCAAAAGCTCGGGGATGCCGGAAATATCCGTCGAGATGCAGACCAGGGCCTGGCTGGACGCCTCGACGATCACGTTCGGCAAGCCATCGCGGTCGCCATCGGCGGTGATGCGGCAGGCGAGCGCAAAGATATCGGAGGTGCGATAGTGCTGCAGCACTTCGGTCTGCGACAGGGAGCCGTGCCAGACGATCTTCCCGGCAATGCCAAGTTCCGACGCCAGCGCCTGCAGATTTTTGAGGAGATCGCCGCCGCCGATATGCACGAAGCGCCAATGCAGACCGGCCGGTAAAAGGCTCAGGGCCCGCAACAGGATATCGAAGCCCTTTTTCTCGACCGCGCGGCCGACGCTGACGATGGTGACCGGATGGGCAGAATCGGAGCCGTCGTACCCAGGCCGCGTACCCTCGAAGGGGCCAAAGCGGCTGAGATCGAGGCCGTGATAGCTCAGATGCACATGCGGCTTGCCGCCGGCCAGGTGGCGCAGGTGCTCATAGCCGGTCTGCGTGCAGGTCACGGTCCACCGCGTGCTTGTAAGCTTGCCGGCCAGTTCCCATTCCGGCGATGTCCAGATGTCCTTGGCATGCGCCGAACACGTCCAGCCAATACCGGTGATCATGCTGGCATAGCGGGCGACGGAGGCCGGGGTGTGGATGAAATGCGCGTGCAGCCATTCGCCGCCTTCGGGCCATTCCGCTGAGAGTACCATGGCCTGGCCGAAGCGGCGCACCCGGTTGCGTGTCCGGTCGCGCCGGAGGTCGCTGATGAATGCGGGCAGGGCACGCCAGAAGCCGGGCTTTGAAAGACAGCGGATGAGCGCGCGGGCCACCCGTGCCGGCTCCTCGTGCAGATATTCCGGCAGATAATGAACGGGTGCGCGGATTTCGTCATGGATCGGATGGCGCTTCTTGTCGGTCGGCCGCCGCAACGCCACCAGTTCAAGGGCGAAGCCTGCCCGTTCCAGTCCCAGCAGTTCCTGGGCGATGAAGGTTTCCGACAGGCGCGGATATCCCTTCAGCACCACGACGATCTTGCGGCGGTCCGTCAAAACAACGTCACCCTTTCACGACCGTCAGATGTTCGTGGTCGCGACGGCCAAGCCATTCTCCGACGATCTGCGATATGTTCGCCAGGCCCTCGAGCGTCATGCCCTTCGCGCTCTTGGAAGGGGGGTCGCGATCCGGCAAGGCTTTGAGTGCTGCGGCAAAGCGCAGGGGATCGGCCGCTTCCTCGGGCAAGAGCATGTCGATCAGGCCAAGCTCTGCGGCGCGGCTGGCGCGGATGAGTTGCTCTTCCCGTGGCATCACCCTTGGAACGATCAGCGCCGGCTTGTCGAAGGACAGGATCTCGCAATAGGTATTGTAGCCGCCCATCGCCACCACGGCCTTGGCGCCGGCGATCAGTTCCTCCATGCGATTGTCGAACTCGATCACCTCGAGAGAGGGGATCTTGGCGCATTTCATCAGGAGCTTGTGGCGCTGCTTGACCGGCATATAGGGACCCAGCACGATCAGCGACTTGTGGGTCAGCGTCGGGTCTTCCTGATAGGCATCGATCACATCGTGGATCAGGTCGGAGCCATCGCCGCCGCCGCCGGTGGTGATCAGGATATAGTCGCCCTTTGGCTTGTGCTCGGATTCGACATCCTGCGACACGCTTCTTTGCAGGAAGCCGACGAAATCCATCTTGTTGCGCACCGCCTGCGGCACGTCGAGGCCGACGAGCGGATCATAGAAATCCGGCGGGCCATAGACCCAGACGCTATCGTAGAACTGACCGATCTTGCGCATCACGTCGTTGCGCTTCCATTCCGCATCCAGGAGATGCGGAGCATCCATGACCTCGCGCAGGCCCAGAACCAGGGTCGTTCCCTGTTTCTTCAGGTAGGCCAGCGTATCCTCGACTTCGCCCTTCAGGCCCATCGGTTCCTTATCGACGATGAAGATATCCGGCTGGAAGGTTTCCGCCGTGTGCAGGATGATCGACCGGCGCATCTTCATCGTCTCGTGCAGGTCGATATGCCTGTCCATCGAGGTATATTCGCCGTTGCGAAGCTTGATGACGCTGGGAATTTTCACGAAATCGACGCGGGCGCGGTAGTCGAAGGCGCCGGCGATGGTCGCGCCTGAAATGATCAGGATATTGACGCCGCGATAATCCTCAACCAGCGAATGCGCAATCGTGCGGCACCGTCTGAGGTGACCAAGCCCGAACGTATCGTGGCTGTACATCAGGATGCGTGCATCTTCGATCCGGCGCGTCATGAGCGGAGCCTCTTATCTCCCATGGCGCTGCCCATCTCCGCAAGGAGTGTCCTTAGCATATCGGTATCCACTTCACTTGTACGGATCGGCTGCATCGCGCAATCCGTCGCCCAGAAAGTTGAACGCCAGAATCACGAGAATGACCGGAATGGTTGGAAACAACAGCCAGGGATAAAAAGCAATGACGCTGACGCTGCGGGCCTCGGTCAGGAGAATGCCCCAGCTGGTGATCGGCGGACGAAGCCCCAAGCCGAGGAAGCTGAGCGCCGTTTCGCCAAGGATCATGCCGGGGATCGCCAGCGTCGCGGTTGCGATCAGGTGCGACATGAAGCCGGGAACGAGATGGCGGCCGATAATGCGGCTGGAACCTGCGCCCATCAGTTGGGCGGCCAGCACGTAATCCTCTTCGCGCAACGCAAGCAGTTTCGATCGCACGGCGCGCGCAAGCCCCGTCCAGTCGAGCAGGCCGAGAATGGCGGTAATGCCGAGATAGATCAGGATCGGGCTCCAGGTGACCGGCATGATCGCCGCCAAAGCCATCCAGAGTGGAATGCTCGGGATCGATTGCAAAACCTCGATGATGCGCTGGGTAATCAGGTCGAAGACGCCGCCGTGATAGCCGGCAAGCCCGCCGATGGTGATGCCGAGCACGAAGCTCATGGTGATCCCGAGCAGGCCGATGGTCAGCGATATCGGCGCACCATAAAGGATGCGCGACAGCACATCGCGGCCGAGCCGGTCGCTTCCGAGCAGAAAGAGTTCGCCGCCTTGAGCCGGGCAGACGAAGTGCGTGTTGGCCTCGAACAATCCCCAGAAACGATAATTGTCGCCGCTGCAGAAGAAGCGGATCGGCTGCACCTTTGAACGATCTTCGGTGTAGTTGCGCCGCAGCGTGTCCATGTCGAGCGTCATCGTGCGCCCGTAGACGAAGGGGCCGACGAAATTGCCGTTGTCGAACAGATGCACTCTTTGCGGCGGCGAATGGATGAAATCGACGTTGCGGGTGTGCAGGTTATAGGGCGCCAGGAATTCGACGATGGCAATCGCTGCGTAGAGGATCACGAGGAAATACATCGAAAACAGCGCAAGCCGGTGTTTCTTGAATTTCCACCACATCAGGCGCAGTTGCGATGCCTGATGGATCTGTGACTGTTCCGCGCTCATCACATCGACGGAATGCGGATCAAACGGCGCCGTCGAGACGTAATGCGACAGCGGTTCGCCGGATTTGGGAAGGGATACCGTCACTTGGTGCTACCGCCTTGCAGTCTGATACGCGGGTCGAGAAAGGCAAGCGCGATATCTGAGATCAGCACACCGATCACGGTCAGGAATGCCAGGAACATCAGGAACGAGCCGGCCAGATACATATCCTGACTTTGCAACGCTTTTATCAGCATCGGTCCCGTCGTCTCGAGCGACAGCACGATGGCGGTGATTTCGGCGCCGGAAATGATGGCCGGCAGGATCGATCCGATATCGGAAATGAAGAAGTTGAGTGCCATGCGCAGCGGATATTTGATCAGGGTGCGGAAGGGGTGCAAGCCCTTGGCGCGCGCGGTCACGACATATTGTTTCTGCAGTTCGTCGAGAAGATTGGCGCGCAGACGGCGGATCATGCCGGCCGTGCCGGCCGTGCCGACGATCAGGACCGGTATCCACAGATGTTCGAGAATGGATTTCGCCTTTTCCCAGCTCATCGGCTCGGACAGGTATTTCTGGTCCATCAGATGGCCGATCGAGGTGCCGAACCAGATATTGGCGAAATACATCAGGATCAGCGCGAACATGAAGTTGGGAATGGCAATGCCGATCAGGCCCATGAAGGTCAGGCCATAATCGCCCCAGCTATATTGATGGGTGGCGGAATAGATGCCGATCGGGAAGGCGATCAGCCAGGTGAAGATGATGGTGACGAAGGACACCAGCACCGTCAGCCAGAGCCGGTCTCCAACCACTTCGTTGACCGGCAGCTGATACTCGAACGAATAGCCGTAATCGCCCTGGACGAGACCCGCGACCCAATAGAAATAACGCAGCACCGGCGGCTTGTCGAAACCGTATTGCGCGCGCAATTCCTCGATTTCGGCCATGTCCACGGCCTCGCCTTGGGCTCGAAGCTCAGAAATATAGCTTTCGAAATAATCGCCCGGCGGCAGCTCAATGATGGTGAAGACCAGCGCCGAGACAATCACCAGCGTCGGGATCATCGCCAGGATACGCCAGAAAATATAACGCAACATGGTCAGCTAACCTCTTCGCTGTACCAGAACGTGTCTGGCATATAGACCCCGAGATAACAGGTCGGGTCGAAGCCGTAGAGGGCTTTTTCGGGAATGTTGCGCAGATGGGCCGAATGCATCACCGGCTGCAGCGTGGCATTGACGATGCCGATCGAGAAGACATTCTGGGTATAGATATCCAGCATTTCGTGCCAGATACGCGTCTTGTCGTCGGTCTCGACGCTCCTCTTCCACTCCTTCACGAGATTGACCAGCTGGGTCGCTTCCGGCAATTCCGGGGGCTTGCCGTTCTGTTCGATCGACAGGTAGTACATGCCCCAGACCGGCCATTGCATCTGGTCGTCGCGCGTGGGGGCCAGCTCGCCGGGGTTCATCTCCTCAGTCGGCACACCATTTTCGATGCCCGACCACATGGACATCATGATTTCGCCGCCCATGGTGCGGCTGCGGAAGACGTCGCGCTGCGAGGTCTTGATGAACAGCGAGAAGCCGATCTTCGCCCAATGGTCCTTGACGAGTTCCAGCACGTCGGTCTCGAGCGTGCTTTCGCCGGCGGTCTCGACGACGATCCGGGCTTCGCGCCCGTCGGGCAGGAGCCGTATGCCGTCGCTGTTGCGTTGCGTGAGGCCGACCTCGTCGAGCAGCCGGTTGGCCTGATCGGGATCGTGGCTGGCCCAGGCGGCGGCATATTCCGGCTTGAACAGCGGGCTATCGGGCAAAATTGTATCGGCGCTCTCGGTGGCGAGCCCGTAGAAGCTCACCATGTTGATCTCGTGCCGGTCGATCGCCAGAGACAGGGCGCGGCGGACGCGCACATCCCAGAACAGATCGCGCCAGACCGTGTCGCCGCAATTGAGGTTCGGCAGAAGGGCAAGCTTGGAACCTTGCGTTCTCTTCCAGAGATTGACCTTCACCGGATAGCGTTTCTCCGCATCCTTGAAGAAGGCGTAATCGGCAAAATCGACGCCGGTGGTCTGCAGGTCGGTTTCGCCCGCACCGGTCTTGGCCGCGATGATTTCCGACGAGCTGATATTGAGCAGCCAGCGGTCGATATAGGGCAGCTGCAGGCCGTTTTCGTCGACCCGGTGGAAGAAGGGATTGCGCTCGAACACGAATTGTTCGGCCGGAGGGGTAGTGCGTGCAACCCACGGATCCAGCGACGGCAGGTCTGGATTTTCCGGCCGGTATTGCCGCGACATCTTGATGTGCAGATCGGCCCATTTCTTGACCCGGTACTGTTTCATCAGGGCCGAGAGGCGGAAAACGTCCTGATATTTCTCGTGGAAGTGCCGCATATAGGCGGATGGCAGAAGGATGACGACGGGGCTTGCGGCGGCAAGGCCGGGCAGGAAATCCGGATTGGGTGCCTTCCAGGTATAGCGCACGGTCAGGTCGTCGATGACCTCGAAAACCGGTCCTTCGCCATTGGCCAGAAGCTCGCGCTGGATGCCGCCCTTGCGCAGGTCCTTGTTGAGGATGACGTCTTCCCAGGTATAGCGGAAATCCTCTGATGTCAGGTAGCTGCCGTTCGACCAGCGGTGGCCGTCGCGGATCTTGAAGGTGAAAATACGGCCTTCCTGCACGTCGAAGCTTTCCAGGATATCGGCCTGGAATTCGAGGTCCTCGGTGTAGCCGACCAGACGGGCATAGCCGTTGATCGTCATCATCCGGATGTCTTTCTGGCTGCCGATCAGCATGCGCACGGTGCCGCCATATTGGCCCGGCTGCCGGCCCATGGCGGCAAGATTGATCCGCCTCGGGTTCTTTGGAAGGCGGTCCCGCAGATTGGGCAGGGATTGGGCCCGCAGATTGGGCCGCAGAAAGGGCGGTTCCGGAACGGCCCGGGCGACGCCCGGTATCAGAACGCTGGCAAGCAGGCCAAGGGTGGTGCGCCGTGTGATCATGGTACGAGCTCCCCGACATCGGCGGTCTTTCGCGCCAAAACAAGATGGCCGTTGCCAAGGTCCGCCGTCCCCAGCACGGTTGCGTCGCCATCATCGGAAAAATGCTTGCCCCAGCTGCGCTTGTCGGCAGCGCCGCTCGGGTTGAGCATCGAGAAATCGAGCGGCCGGTCGAGATCGGGAAAGGGCACGGCAGCGAGCAGCGATTTCGTGTAGGGATGAACGGGCGTTTCCATCAACGCCTCGCGCGGTGCGATCTCGACGATCCGGCCGCCGCACATGACGGCGATCCGGTCGGCCATGTAATCGACGACGGCCAGATTGTGCGAGATGAAGAGATAGGTGAGCCCCAGCTCCTTTTGCAGATCCTTGAGCAGGTTGAGGATCTGCGCCTGAACCGAGACATCGAGCGCTGAGACGGGTTCGTCGCAGATCAACAGGTCCGGCCCGAGCGCCAGTGCTCTGGCAATTCCGATACGCTGGCGCTGGCCGCCGGAAAAACTGTGCGGATAGCGGTTGAGGTGGCGTTCGTTAAGGCCGATGGCTTTCAGCAGCGCGGTCACCGTCTCGATGCGCGATTTGCCGCTGCCACGGCCATGGATTTCCAGCGGTTCGCTCAGAATATTCTGCACCGTCATGCGCGGCGACAGCGAGGAGACCGGGTCCTGGAACACCATCTGGACCTTGGTACGCAGCTCCTGCAATCCGGACCCTTGTGCATTCAAAACGTCGATCGGGCCATCGCTGCTGTTGAGCATCACCGCGCCCGTGTCCGGCGTCACCGCGCGCATCAAAATCTTGCTGAGCGTGGTTTTGCCGCAGCCGCTTTCGCCAACCAGCCCAAGACATTCGCCGCGCATGATATCGAAGCTGACGCCATCGACAGCCTTGGTTGCGGGGGAGGTGTCCTTGTTCAGCCAGCTCGATTTGCGGGTGGTGAAGGTCTTGCTGATATCGCGCACCGACAACAGGACTTCCGGCTTCAGCGCTGTGTGCGGTGCGATGATCTTCTTTTTTCCCAACAGGCTGCTGGTATCGACCGGAACCTCGCGCAGCGCCTTCAGGCGTTCGCCGGGCTTCATGTCGAAATGGGGAACGGCGGCCATCAGCCCCTTGAGATAGGGATGCGAGGGATTGCGGAAGATCGTTTCGACCGGGCCGGCCTCCATGATCTCGCCGTGATAGATGACCACGACCTCGTCTGCGACATTGGCGACGACGCCAAGATCATGGGTGATCAGGAGCATCGCCATGTTCAGCTTGGTCTGCAGCCCGCGCAGCAATTGCAGGATCTGCGCCTGGATGGTCACGTCGAGGGCCGTCGTCGGCTCGTCGGCAATCAGGAGCGACGGATTGCAGATCAGCGCCATGGCGATCATGGCGCGCTGGCGCATGCCGCCGGACAGTTCGAACGGGTACATGTCGAAGGCGCGCGCCGGTTTGTGAAAGCCGACGAGACCGAGCATTTCCTCGGTGCGTTCGCGCCGTTCGCGGGTGGACATGGGGGTGTGGATTTTCAGGGATTCGCTGATCTGGTTGCCGATCGTGTGCAGCGGCGACAGCGATGTCATCGGCTCCTGAAAGATCTTGCCGATCCGGTTGCCACGCAGATTGCGGATTTCCCGGCCGTCGCGCGGCATGGCCAGAAGATCGACCGGCTGCTCGTTATGGGCCGGATCGCAAAAGAGGATACGGCCGCTGCAGGACGCGGTTTTCGGCAGGATGCCCATCACCGACTGGCTGATGACGGATTTGCCCGAACCGGACTCTCCCACCAGCGCCGTCACCTTGCCCGGCAGGACGCGCAGGCTGGCATTGCGGACAGCGTCCAGTTGACCGCCGAGCATCGCGAACGAGATACTCAAATTCTCGATCCGCAGCAGGTCCGTGCCTGATTTCATGCCAGCAGGTGTCCTTGTTTCATAACGGTCCGCGCGCATGCGGGACGCGTTTCCGGATTGAATGCCGGTGGCTCGAAAAAGAGACTATCCCACGGAAATTCCTGTGTCCATGACCTTGGGCTGGTAAAGTGCGCAGGGATATACCTGCTGTGGCGGCCAGCCGGCGGAAAGCGGAAAGATCAATCATTTAAGCGGGATGGTCTATTCTTGATCCGGTGATCTCCCCCGGTGTCCGGTCTTGGCCGGAACTGCGTCTTTTCAGAGTTCCGGCTGTGGTCGAAGGCGTCGCGGGTGCAGTCCTTGACTTCACGACATTTTATCCTCAACTGACCTGCATCCGCAAAAGGCGCTTCAGCGCGTCACGATCAGTCGAGAACACGCATTTGACCGTCCATTCTTCCGTGAGCCAGGCTCTCCTTGCAAAGATCGCAGACCGCAGTGCCCGTGCCGGTGTGATCGGGCTCGGCTATGTCGGCCTGCCGCTGGCGATCACCGCAGCGCGCAACGGCTTTTCCGTCACAGGTTTCGATATCGATCCGCAAAAGATCGTCGCCATCGATGCCGGGCAATCCTATATCGCGGCCGTGCCGGACGCTGTTTTGAGCGCAGAGACGGCGCAGGGCCGCTTTTGCGCCACCACCGATTTCAGCCAGCTTGCTGCGTGCGATATCATCGTCATCTGTGTTCCAACACCTTTGACGAAACATCGCGATCCGGATCTGTCGTTCATCACCCGCACCTGCGACCGCATTGCCGAAACGCTGAAGCCCGGCCAGTTGATCGTCCTGGAATCCACCACCTATCCCGGCACGACCGATGAGGTCGTCCGGCCGATCCTGGAAAAGACCGGGCTCAAATCCGCGCAGGATTTCTTCCTCGGTTTTTCGCCGGAGCGCGAGGATCCGGGCAATCTCGATTTCCACACGTCGAGCATCCCGAAGGTGGTGGCCGGTGACGGTGAGGCGGCTGCGGACCTGATGAAGGCTTTTTACGGCGCTGTCGTCCACACGGTCGTACCGGTATCGTCACCGGCGACGGCCGAGGCGGTGAAGCTGACCGAGAATATTTTCCGCGCCGTCAATATCGCCCTCGTCAACGAGCTGAAGGTCGTCTACGAGGCGATGGGGATCGATATCTGGGAAGTCATCGATGCCGCCAAGACCAAGCCGTTCGGCTATATGCCGTTCTATCCCGGACCGGGTCTTGGCGGGCACTGCATCCCGATCGATCCGTTCTATCTCACCTGGAAATCGCGCGAATACGAATTGCCGACCCGCTTCATCGAGCTTGCCGGCGAGATCAATTCGGCCATGCCGCGCCATGTGGTGGGACGGCTTGCCGAAGCCTTGGATATCCGCTCAGGCAAGGCGCTCAGCCGCTCGAAAGTGCTGGTCATCGGTCTTGCCTACAAGAAGAACGTGCCGGATATCCGCGAAAGCCCGTCGCTGAAGCTGATCGAGCTGATCGAGGAGCGGGGCGGCAGCGCTGCCTATCACGATCCGCATGTCGCTGAAATTCCAAGGACGCGCGAATATATGGCGCTCAAAGGCCGCACCTCCGTGAAGCTGGACGAGCAATCGGTTGGGGCTTTCGACGCGGTTTTGATCGCAACCGACCATGATGCGGTGGATTATGCAGCACTCGCCCGCTGGGCGCCGCTGATCGTCGATACGCGCAATGCCTTTGCACGGCGCGGCATCGAGAGCGGCACGATCCTGAAGGCCTGACCGGTCTTCCTGACAGGTCTTACGGCGTTGCTGACAGGGCAGGCGCGCTATGCCTCTTCATCCGGCTGGCGGCCATGGCGTAGCCGCCGGCGGCGCCATCGATGAAATGCATGTGATCGCGGCTGAGCGGGGTCGGCACGATGCAGGTCATCAGCGCCGAATCCTGGCGGTGCAGGCCAAAGCGGCAAATGCCGGCGCTTGCGGCCTGCTGCAGCCGGGCCTCGATCTGACGGAACCTGTCCTTGTCCACGTCGATGGTCATTTTCAGGCCATCGTCGAATTTGCGGAAATCGGTGTTGCTGGCGACATCCTGCCGGTATGCCTTGGGATCGAAACGCCCAAGCGTCAGCCCGAGGCGGAAAAGCCCGACGGTCAGCAGATATTGCGCCAGAATGAAAAGCCGGTGTCCGAACTGCTTGCTCTTCGGTGCCGTCCGGGTTTCTGCCGAAAGCCCTGCCATCGACAGGCCGATCTGCGGACCTTCGGCTGCCACCGGATGCCCATCCCGGTCCTCGCCTGCGACGAGAGCCACGATATCGGTAACCAGCGCCTGGAATGCGGCGAGATTTTCCGCGCCGACGGGCACGGCGATAATCGAGACGATGTCGCCATGGCGCGATTGTATGGGGTTCCAGCGGCAGGACAGGCCGGTCAGATCCGGCCGGGTGCCCGATGGCGCGGGCGGAACGGCAAACTGGCCCTCCTTCATGCGGGCCTCGGCCCAGCTGGAGCCGCCGCCGGCAAACATCGCGTAGGAGACCTCCGGATTGACCTGAAACCTAGCAACGCCAACCGAAAGGCCGGCCGCAATGACATCGGCCACGGGCACCAATGCTGCGCGCAACGTCAGCTGCAACTCCTCGCCGACCCAGGCCTGCACGGCCGAGAGCGCGTCGCGTGCCTTGTCTACGCCTGAGGGCGGAACCGCAACCATCGCGCCATCACCGCCGAAGACGAAGGGCAGGTCGTTATTGCCGAGCGCATTCAGGATGGCCGAGATGACGCTGGCGCCGGCCATGTTGACGGCCTTGTAGCGGCCTGCCTCGATCGCGCCGGTGGAATCGACGATATCGGCCGTGGCCAGCGCCCAATCGGCCGGCAATGCCCGATAGTTTCCACTGTCGGCAACGCCTTCGAACTCGACGAAAACGGGAAGCGCACTGAAAAATGTTTCGCTGGAAAGCTTGCTCATGCGGCCAAGGCTAACATATTCGCCGGGGCAGGCGAACTGGTTTGACGCCGGGTTGAAACAAAGGACGGATGATCGCGTTGCGGTCAAAGAGCGGCGCCTGGTGCAAAATTCCAGCCGTCACGGTCGACCCATCGCTGTTTCTCGTGGTAAGCGCGGCCAGCACGATTTGAACGAATGGATAGATATTGATGAGTCGCCTTGATGGTTTTATCTCCCGCATGCATTCGCAGCGCGCTGTTCTCAACCATATCAAGGCGGCGTCCATGGTTGCGCCGGATGGCGTGATCCTGGAAATCGGGCTTGGAAACGGGCGGACCTACGATCATATGCGCGAGCTGTTTCCTGAAAACCGGATCATCGCTTTCGACCGCGCCGTCGGTTCGCATCCGCATTCGACGCCGCCGGAATCCGACCTGATCCTCGGCGATATCATGGAAACGATTGCTCAGTTTGCCGGAAGGGACATCGCATTTGCGCATGCCGATATCGGCACGGCCTATCCGGAAAAGGATGCAAAGACCCTGACCTGGCTGCCGCAGTCGATCGTTGCGGCGCTGAAGAGCGGCGGGATTGCCGCCAGCGGTCTGCCTCTCGACCATCCCGAACTCGAGCCTTTGCCGCTGCCCACTGGCGCCGATCCGGGCCGCACCTATTTCTACCGCAAGCGCTAAAGGTATTACGGCAGGAGCAGCACGTCGAACTGGTCCTGCCCGATGGGCAGGGCGGTGACCTTCATGGCGGCCTGGCTGTCTTCGTAAAAGAGGATGCAATCCTCATAGAAGCCGGCGAGATAAGCGACGAAGTCGCGCGATCCCGCCGGTCCGTAGAAGACCGGGGAAAATTCCATGTAGAGCGGCACCCGCCGCTCCAGCAAAGGCTGCATCGAGCGGCTTGCGACCGGCTCATAGCCTTCGATATCCATCCAGACCAGCCCGATATCCTGCGGCGGTACGCCCGCTTCGGTCAGCATGGCGGTCACCCGTTCAACCGGAACCTTGATCTGAATATCGCGGTCGCTCTGGCGCAGCGCGCTGCTCTTGCCGTGATTGTCCCGGTGCATGAAGAAATCGAGCGTGCCTTCGCATTCGCCGGCGGCGATGTTGATCGCGGTGATCTCTTCGTTGAGGTTGTTTTGGTCGATATTGGTTCTGAGCAGCTTGAAGTTGCGCGGGTCCGGCTCCACCGTGACGATGTGGCGGAAGGCCTTGCTCAGCGCGAAATAGATGGTCTGCGTGCCGATATTGCCGCCGAGTTCGAGCAGGACCTTGTCCTTGGCCAGCAAATTCCGCTGGCGCAGAACGGAAAGCAAGCGCTCGACATTTTCGCGCTGGAAATGGCCCTTGCGGTAGATTTTCCGGCCGATGTAGTCATGCGGGGAGAAGGTCATCAGGTGATCGCCGCAATCGGCGGTCATTGACAGGATTTTCGGGCTGACGGCGCTGACGAGCATGTCGCGGCCCATGCGGGTGGCGAGAAATCGCTTCGCCATTCGATTGCGCCATTTGCGCAGCCGGCGCTTCCAGGATTTCATCGCTTGCATGCCTTGCCCGTCTCCATCGTATCCTCGTCTCTTCAACACGAGATTGAGCGGGAAATGAAGTCGTTTCTGCGATCAGGCCGCGTTTAGGCCGGTTTGCCGGTGGTGCCGCGCCGCACCAGCGGGCCATCGACCTTGATGGTCATCGGGCGCGGCTGCTTGCCGTGAATGGCCATGTCGATGAGAATTTCGGCGGCTTTCTGGCCCATCTCGTAATTGGGCAGGACGAGGGTGGAGAGGGGCGGGTGGGTGTAGCGGGCCAGTTCCTGGTCGTCATAGCCCATGACGGAGAGGTCTTGCGGAACGCGCAGGCCCTTTTCGGCAGCCGCCTCCATGACGCCGATCGCCATCAGGTCGTTGCCGCAGAGAATCGCCGATGGCGGATTGGCCATCGAGAGCAGATCAAGCCCGGCCTCGTAACCGCGCAGCGGCAGCCAGTCGCCGTCGCGCACCAGCGTTTCGTCAAAGGCGATATCGGCGGTGGCAAGCGCCTGCTTGTAGCCCTTGAGGCGGTCCATTGCCGCATCCATCCAGGGTTCGCCGTTGATGAAGCCGATGCGCTTGTGGCCAAGACTGGTCAGATGCGCCGTTGCGGTGAAGCCACCAGCCACTTCGCCGGGGACGATCGCCATGTGCTGGCGCGGCTCGGAATAGCAGTTGAGCAGCACCGTCGGGATGTTCTTCAGCTGCGGCGGTACGGTGACCTTGCGGGTGAAGATCGTCGCATAGATCACACCGGCGATGGAGCGGTCGCGCAGGATCGAGCGCAGCACCGCGTCCTGCAGGTCCGGGTTGGAGCGGGTGGCGTGCGCTGATACCAAGAGCCCCTGTTCGAACGCATAGTCGCGGATGCCGTCGAGGCTGACGACGGGATGCGGGCTGGTGGAGATCTCATCGACGATGAAGGCGATCGTGTCCTTGTCCACATGCGGGGTCGTGTCCACCTCGTTGCGGGTGGTTGGTAATTGATAACCGATTTTATGAGCAGCCTCGCGGACCCGCATCTGGGTCTCGGCGGAAATGCGGGCGCCGGACATTTCATTGAGGACGAGCGAGACGCTGGATTGGGAGACACCGGCAATGCGTGCCACGTCCGTCATGGTTGGCCGGCCCGAATCCCCCTGTTTTTCGGAGGCGCCGTTGCGCCCGTTTCCTCTTGCCATCGTCCCGTCTCGCTTCCATCCCGGTTTCTGCTGCGATGCAGAATTATTTTTTGTGCGCTTGCTAATAAATTAGCGCTTGACTGATAATATTATTAGCGCAAGATTTACGGATGTGAAGCGGAAAATGCTCACTGCCCGGTAGAGGAGTACCGGTAAATTTCGGAGGAGAAAATACCGATGTCCACGATTTCACGTCGCATGTTCCTGGCCGCCGCAACGGCCATGGGAGCCATCGCGCTGGCCGGCACGGCTGCCTTTGCGGAAATGCCGGCTTTGGCCAAGAAAGACACCTACAAGGTCGGCTTCGCGCAGACCGAATCCAACAATCCCTGGCGCATCGCCCAGACCGAAAGCATGAAGGCGGAAGCCCAGAAGCTCGGCTATCAGCTGGTCTATACGGATGCTGCCGGTTCGGCTGCAAAGCAGGTGGCCGACGTCAATTCGATGATCGCCCAGGGTGTCGATGTCATCTTCCTTGCGCCGCGCGAAGAAAAGCCGCTGATCCCGGCCGTCATGGCCGCCAAGAAGGCCGGCATTCCGGTCATCCTGCTCGACCGCAATGTCGATCAGTCGCTGGCCAAGGCCGGTGAAGACTATCTGACCTTCATCGGTTCCGATTTCATCGAGGAAGGCAAGCGCGTCGCCGAATGGCTGGCCAAGAATGCCAATGGCAAGTCGAAGATCATCGAGCTGGAAGGCACGACCGGTTCGTCGCCGGCCAATGACCGCAAGAAGGGTTTTGACGACGCGATCAAGGCTGCCGGCGGTTTCGAGATCGTCGCATCGCAGACCGGCGATTTTGCCCGCGATAAGGGCCGTCAGGTTGCCGAGGCGCTGTTGCAGGCGCATCCGGATGCGGACGTGATCTACGCTCATAATGACGAAATGGCGATCGGCGCCATTGCGGCCATCGAAGCGGCCGGCAAGGTGCCGGGCAAGGATATCCTGGTGCTGTCGATCGATGGCGGCAAGGAAGCCGTGCAGGCCGTGGTCGATGGCAAGATCAATGCCGTCGTCGAGTGCAATCCGCGCTTCGGGCCGAAAGCTTTCGAGACGATGACGCGCTATGCCGCCGGTGATAAGATCGAGGCATGGGTCATCAACACAGACAAGTTCTACGATGCATCCAATGCATCGGCCGAACTGTCCAGCGCCTACTGATCTCCCAAGACTGTCGCTTCCGGCCGGGGTGGCATTGCCATTCCGGCCGGCTTTTCATGTGTGCTTATTGAGGATGGATGGGACATGCTGCTGTCCATGCAGGAAATTTCCAAGGCGTTTTCCGGGGTTTCGGCGCTGCGATCAGCATCGCTCGACATTGCCGCAGGCGAGGTCATGGCGCTGGTCGGCCAGAACGGTGCGGGAAAGTCGACGCTGATCAAGATCCTGACCGGCGCTTACCAGCGCGATAGCGGAACGATCCGGTTCGAGGACGAGGACGTTGCCTTTGCAACGCCCGGTGCCAGCCAGGCCAAAGGCATCGCCACGATCTATCAGGAAATCAACCTGGCGCCGCAGCGCTCGGTCGCCGAGAACATCTACTTGTCGCGCGAGCCGAAAACAGCGCTGGGGCTGCTGGACCGGCGGGCGATGCGCGCAGGAGCAGCCGGCGTCCTCAAGACCTTCAATCTGGATATCGACGTGGACATGCCCGTCGGACATTTCAGCGCCGCAACCCGCCAGATGATCGCGATTGCCCGTGCGGTGACGCAAAAGGCGCGGCTGGTGATCATGGACGAGCCGACATCGTCGCTGGACGAGCGCGAGGTCGCCATCCTGTTCGAGACGATCCGCACGCTGAAGAAGAATGGTGTTGCCGTGCTTTTCATCGGCCATAGGCTGGATGAACTCTACGAAATCTGCGACCGCGTCACCATCATGCGCGACGGCCAGACGGTGGCGCAGAGCACCATGGCCGACATGCCGAAGATGGAGCTTGTCCGCCACATGCTCGGCAAGGAACTGGCTGCCTTCCAGGCGATTGCCCGCGACCGCGGCGATGACGAGGCAAAGCCGGTGCGGCTTTCCGTTGACAATGCCGGGTCTGGTGTGCGCGTGCGCGATGTCAGCATGAGCGTGCGCGAAGGCGAGATTTCCGGCCTGGCCGGCCTTTTGGGCTCCGGCCGCACGGAAACCGCGCGGATCATCTTCGGGGTCGATAAATTGCAAAAGGGCTCGATCCGCATCGACGGCAAGGCGCGGACCTATTCAGAACCGGCCGATGCGATCGCCGATGGCATCGGGCTCGTCTCCGAGGACCGCAAGATCGACGGCATCATTCCGGATATGAGCATCCGCGAGAACATGACGCTGGCGCTTTTGCCAAAGCTGAAGAAGGCCGGCATTGTCGATCGCGCCCGCCAGCAGGAAATCGTCACGCGCTATATCAAGGCGCTCGGCGTCAAATGCGCGTCGCCGGACCAGCCGATCAAGGAGCTTTCCGGCGGCAACCAGCAGAAGGTGCTTTTGGCCCGCTGGCTCTGCACCGATCCGCGCATCCTGATCATCGACGAACCGACGCGCGGCATCGATATCGGCGCCAAGGCGGAAATCCTCAAGCTTTTGCGCAGCCTGGCGGACGAGGGCCTCAGCGTCCTGATGATCTCGTCGGAACTGGAGGAACTTCTGGCGGCTGCAGACCGCGTTACGGTGCTCAGCGACGGGCGTTCGGTTGCCGTCCTCAAGCGCGACGAACTCAGCGAGACGGCGCTTCTTTCCGCCATGGCCCATCAGGTGAATTGACATGACGACGATCGACACATCCGCCCCGGGCGAGCGGCCCGTCCGCCCCAACATGGCGCAGTTTCTCAGCCGCTACGGCACGTTTGCGGCCTTCATTCTGCTCGTGCTGTTCAACCTGATCGTCACGCCGAATTTCCTCTCCTGGCAGACGCTCAACGTCAATCTGACCCAGGTGGCGACCATCGTCATCGTTGCCGTGGGCATGACATTGGTGATTGCAACGGGGGGCATCGATCTGTCTGTCGGGTCGCTGATGGCGATTGCCGGCACTGCGGCGCCGATGATCTTCATGGGCACGCTGCTGCCGATCGAGAACATGGGTGTTCTCGTCATCCTCTCCTTCATTCTGCCGGTGCTTCTGGTCATGGCGTTCGGCTGGTTCAACGGCGTGCTGGTGACGCGGTTTTCGATCCAGCCGATCATCGCGACGCTGGTGCTGTTCATTGCCGGCCGCGGCATTGCCCAAGTAGCCACCAACGGCAATCTGCAGGTGTTCAAGAACCCGGATTTCCAGTTCATCGCCATGGGCCGCATTGCCGGTATTCCGGCGCAGGTGATCATCATGATCATCGTTGCGGTGCTGGCCCATTGCCTGATCCGTTACACCGTCATCGGCCGCCAGATTATCGCGGTGGGCGGCAATGAGAAGGCGGCGCGGCTGACCGGCATTCCCGTGCGCCGCGTCAAGACCTTCGTCTATATCGTCAGCGGTGCCCTCGCGGGTATTGCCGGGCTGATTGTCGTTGCGCGCAATTCGGCAAGCGACGCCAATCTGGTCGGGCTCGGCATGGAGCTCGACGCGATCGCAGCCGTCGCGGTCGGCGGTTCGCTTCTCACCGGCGGCCGGGCCAATATTATCGGCACGGTGCTTGGCGCCTTCGTCATCCAGCTGGTGCGCTATACGCTTCTTGCCAATGGCGTGCCCGATGCGGCGGCGCTGATCGTCAAGGCCGGGCTGATCGTCATCGCCGTGTTCATCCAGCAGCGTGCCAAGGGGTAACGGATCATGCTCAAAACCCTCCTGCGGCCCTTCATTGCCAAATCCTCCGGCGATTTCGCCCGTCTCGGCGTGCTGCTTGCGCTGGCCGGGCTGATCCTGTTCGGCGCGCTGCGCTACGACAATTTCATCTCGCCGTTCAATATTCTCAGCTTCCTGCGCTATAATTCCATGTTCGCGCTGATTGCCCTCGGCATGGCCTTCGTCATCATCACCGGCGGCATTGATCTTTCTGTCGGCGGCGTGGCGGCGATGGCAAGCGTGGTGGCCGCTTATCTGTCGCCCTATGGCTGGGTTCCGGGACTAGCCGGCGGCATGGCCGCCGGATTGATCGCCGGTTCGATCAATGGACTGATCATCACGCGGATGCGCATACAGCCGTTTATCGCGACGCTGGCTATGATGCTTGCAGCCTATGGAACAGCGCTGCTTCTGGCCAACAACCAGTCGGTCTCGGTGTCCTATGATACCGGCTTTACCACCATCGGTCAGGACGATTTTCTCGGCTTCCCGATCCCGGCCTGGATTGCGGCACTGGCCTATGTGCTCGGCTGGATCTTTCTGGAGCGGCATCCGGCCGGACGCCATGTTCTGGCAATCGGCGACGGCGAGGCAACGGCCAACCTGATGGGGTTGAAGGTCGAAAAGACGCTGTTTGCTGTCTACGCGCTGTCGGGGCTGCTTGCCGGTCTGGCCGGCGTCATCTTGGCTTCCCAGTTCGGGGCGGGGCAGCCGACCGAGGGCGTGGGCTGGGAGCTGTTTGCGATTGCCTCCGTCGTGGTCGGCGGCACGCTTTTGACCGGCGGCTCTGGCTCGGTCGGTGCGACGCTGGCGGGCGCGCTGCTGCTTGCGATGGTCTTCAACATCCTCAATTTCGAAAACGGCCTCGGGTGGATCTCGCTGTCGGCCTATTGGCAATCCGTCATCCGCGGCGCCTTCCTTCTGGTCGTCGTGGTGCTGCAGGCCCGGTTGATGAAGAAGACCGAGGCCTAGACCTCCTAAAATCGCCGCCGTAATTCCAAGCGCGTCCGGGTAACCGGGCGCGTTTTGCGCTTGTCCACACGCGAGCCCCTCCTGTTGCAAGCGCATATCGAATTGGTGCGCCGCCGCATCGAAGCCGCTTGACAAATTTTTCAGGTCATGAAAATTCTTTCAGCAAGAGATAAAAATATCATGCCATGAAAAATATGGCAGAGGCGAGGGCGGAGATGGTTGCGGGCGCAGGGTCCATCCGGGATGACGAGTCGAGCATGGCGACGCGTGCGGCCTGGCTGCACTATGCCGGCGGCCTGACCCAGGCCGAAGTTGCCAAGCGCCTGGGCCTGACATCCCTCAAGGCGCACCGCCTCATCACCCGGGCCAATCAGGAAGGCCTGGTGAAGGTCTATATCGATGGCGAAGTCTCCGAATGCGTCGAGCTGGAACAGAAGCTTTCCGCCCGCTACGGCCTCGACTATTGCGAAGTGGTGCCGGATTTCGATCCGGAGGAACTGCCGCTGAAGGCGCTCGGCATTTCCGGCGCGCAGTTTCTCAAGCGCGAGATTGAGAAGGACGGCTCCCTGCTGATCGGCATGGGCCATGGGCGCACACTGGCGGCCTGCGTCGAATATCTGCCGCGCACCACCAACAGGGACGTCCGCTTCGTCTCGCTGCTCGGGGGCCTGACGCGGCGGTTCTCTGCCAATCCGCATGACGTGATCCACCGGTTGGCCGAACGGACCGGCGCGGAAGCCTATGTGATGCCGGTGCCGTTTTTCGCCAACACGGTCGAAGACCGGGACGTTCTGTTCAACCAGCGCGGCGTGCGGGAAATCTTCGATCTCGCCAGCAGCGCCGATCTGCTCCTCGTCGGCATCGGCACGGTCGAGCGGGAAGCATCGCTGGTGGCAACCGGGATGATCGAAAAGGGCGAACTGGAGGAAATCAAGAAGGGCGGCGGTGCGGGCGAATTGCTCGGCCATTTCTTCGATGACAAGGGCCAGCCGATCGAGACCTCTTTGTCCAACCGCACGTTTACGCTGAGCCGCGAGGCGCTGAAAAACCGCCGCACGGTCGCCGTTGCCGGCGGCAAGGTCAAGGCTCGCGCCATTCGCGCCGTGCTGGAAAGCCGGTTTCTGAGCGGTCTGATCACCGACGAGAGAACGGCGCAGACATTGATGGAGGAGGTTGCCTGACACGGCGCCTTCCAGGCATCGGGAATAAAGGCTGAAGACCGGTCCTGGGAGTGGTCCGGTACAAGTCTTTCGCAATGCAAAGCATCCCGTCCGGCCGCTGGCTGCGGGGCCTGCGTTGCGATCAGGAGGACATACCGGTCGGGTAAGCCGGTAGGGCTCAATCAATTGAGCATTTTTTGCCCGTGAAGGAGGAGAAGACCAATGCATGAGAAAGAGAAAGACCTGATCAGTGCATTCCTGCGGGGAGAGGTGGACCGCCGCGGAATGCTGAAGGGCCTGGGCGCCATGGGCGTTACGGCCGGTGCCGGCGGCACGTTGCTCAACATGATGTCGAGCAGGGCAATGGCTGCCGATTTTGACTGGAAGAAACATTCCGGCAAGACCGTAAAGCTTTTGCTCAACAAGCATCCCTATGCCGACGCCATGATCGCCAACCTGCAGGCCTTCAAGGACCTGACGGGCATGGACGTCAAGTATGACGTGTTTCCCGAAGACGTCTATTTCGACAAGGTGACGGCGGCTTTGTCGTCCGGTTCCACCGAATATGATGCGTTTATGACCGGTGCCTACATGACCTGGACCTACGGTCCGGCCGGCTGGATCACCGACCTCAAGGAATGGATCAACGATCCGGAAAAGACCAATCCGAGCTATGCCTGGGACGATTTCCTGCCCGGCGTGAAAAATTCCTGCGCCTGGAACGGCCAGCCCGGCGGCGCGCTCGGTTCCGACGATGCCAAGCAGTGGTGCATTCCGTGGGCGTTCGAGCAGAACAACATCACCTATAACAAGGCGATGTTCGACAAGGCCGGCGTTTCGGTTCCCAAGAACCTCGACGACATGATCGCCGTGGCCGCCAAGCTGCAGAAGGATGTCGGCGGGATCTACGGTATCGGCGTTCGCGGCTCGCGTTCCTGGGCGACGATCCATCCGGGCTTCCTGTCGGCCTATTCGAACTTCAACGAAAAGGACCTGAACGTCACCGATGGCAAGCTGTCGGCGGCGATGGGCACGGCCGGTTCCAAGGCGTTCCACGCCAAATGGGTGCAGATGATCCAGGAAAGCGGCCCGAAGGATTGGTCGACCTATACCTGGTATCAGGTCGGTACCGATCTGGGCGCCGGCGCGTCGGCGATGATCTTCGACGCCGATTGCCTGGGCTATTTCATGAATGGCGGCGACAACAAGATGGCCGGACAGCTGTCCTATGCCGCCTTCACCGCCAACCCGGATGCAACGGCCTCGACGCCGAACATCTGGATCTGGTCGCTCGCCATGTCCAACTTTTCCAAGGACAAGGACGCCACCTGGTACTTCCTGCAATGGGCAACCGGTCCGGAACACGCGATCTTCGGCGCCACCAAGATGGACTTCGTCGATCCGGTCCGCCAGTCGGTCTGGAAGGATGAGGCCTTCCGCACCAAGCTCGACAAATATCCGGGCTATGTCGATATGTTCGACGCGTCTGCCGCCGGCGCATCGATCAAGTTCACGCCGCAGCCGTTGTTCTTCGACGTCACCACCGAATGGGCGGCGACGTTGCAGAAGATGGTCGCCAAGGAAGTGCCTGTCGACGAAGGTCTCGACCAGCTGGTCGAGAGCATCGATCGCCAGCTGAAGGAAGCCGGTCTCGGCTGATCTGCCTCCCAAGCAGAAGCCCGGCGCTTGAAAGAGCGCCGGGCACCCGCACACCGGCTGACCGCCACCTTGAGACAACCTGAAATGCCGATGGACTGACGCGGGGACGATCCGCGTGCCGCGCGCTTTCTTCACAGACAAAGAACGGAGCTCGACATGGCTTCAACAGCAACCCTCCGCAAGCCCGCTTCAGGTTTCCGCATCAGCCGGAAGATGCTGCCCTATGTGCTGAGCCTGCCGGCGCTGCTTGTGTGCATCGGCATCCTGATCCCCTTTTTCACCGCGGTGATCTATTCCTTCCAGCGCTACCGCCTGAGCCAGCCCTGGGCGCGGCAGTTCAACTGGGGTGAAAACTATCTCAACTTCTTCACCGACCCGGCCTTCTGGAACACGCTGAAAGTGTCGCTGCTTTATGCCGGCATTACCGTGACGCTGGAACTCCTGCTCGGGCTCGGCATCGCGCTCCTGTTGCAGCGCCGTTCGACGGTCAACAATTTCATTTCGATCATGCTGCTTTTGCCGCTGATGATCGCGCCGGCGCTCGCTGCGCTGATGTGGAAGCTGATGACCAATCCCAGTTTCGGTATTCTGAGCTATCTTGCCAGCCTCATCGGACTGCATGATTTCCGCTGGGCCTCGTCGCCGAGCACGGCGCTGCTCACCGTCGTTCTCGTCGATATCTGGGTCTATACGCCATTCATCATGATCCTTTTGCTGGCCGGCCTGCGCTCGCTGCCGACCCAGCCGTTCGAGGCTGCGGCGCTCGATGGGGTGCCGAGAACCTTCGTGTTCTTCCGCATCACCCTGCCGATGCTGACGCCCTATATCCTGACGGCAACGCTGTTCCGGCTGCTCGACAGCATCCAGCAGTTCGACATCATCTATGCGATGACGCAAGGCGGACCGGGCAACACGCTGACCGTTTTCCAGGTGGAAGCCTATCTCAACTTCTTCCAGTCGACCAATGTCGGACGCTCCGCCGCGCTGATGGTCATCCTGTGGGCGATCACGTACCTGCTCTCCAATATCTTCATCAAGAACTGGCTGCGGCTGCGCGAACGCGCCCGTGGCGAAGCGTGAGGGGAAAACCATGGAAACCACATCCACGCTTGAAAAAACGCTGCGGCTGATCGCGCTGACGCTCGTCGTCATCTTCTTCATGTTCCCGATCTTCTGGATCTTCCTGATGTCGTTCCAGACCAACGAGACAATTCTGGCGATCCCGCCATCGATCATCTTCACGCCCACCTTGTCCAACTATGCGGCACTCATCACCGGCAAGCTGACGACGGCGGCCGGCACGCTCGACATCGCCTTCATGCGCAACCTGATGAACTCGATCTTCCTGTCTGTGACATCGGTTGCCATCGCGCTGGTTCTCGGCGTTCCCGCGGCCTATGCCTTTGCCCGCCACAAGTTCAAGGGCTCGGAGGATATCGCGTTCACGCTCCTGTCCTTCCGCTTTGCGCCGCCCTTGCTCGTGCTCTTGCCGCTCACCCAGTATTTCCAGTGGCTTGGACTGTCCGACACCTATTTCGGGCTGATCTGGGTCTACCAGCTGATCTGCCTGCCGCTCATCCTGTGGATCGTGCGCGGCTATTTCGAGGATATTTCGGCCGATGTGGAATATGCCTATCGCATCGCCGGTCACTCCTGGTTTGCCACCTTCCGCAAGATCGCGCTGCCGTTGGCAGGTCCGGGGATTGCGGCAGCCGGCCTGCTGGCCTTCATCTTCGCCTGGAACAACTTCGTGTTCGCGCTGGTGCTGGCCTCGGCCGACAAGCAGCCGGTGACCGTCGGCGCGCTTGCCTTCGTCACCTCGTCGGGCATCCAGTACGGCCAGATCGCCTCGGCCATCGTGCTGTCGGTCACGCCGACGCTTGCACTTGCACTCTACGCCCAGCGCTACCTCGTCGAAGGCCTGTCGCTCGGCGCGGTGAAGGGATAAATCATGACGACACTTCAGCTTAAAAACATCGTCAAGCGCTACAAGACCAACACGGTTCTCGACAATCTGTCGCTGGATGTGGCCGATGGCGAAACGCTGGTCCTGTTCGGTCCTTCTGGGGCGGGAAAGACCGTGCTGCTGCGGCTGGTGGCCGGTGTGATCGATCCGGAGGAAGGGCAGATCCTGATCGGCGGCGAGGATGTCGCCGATATCGACGCCGAACATCGCGGCATCGGCATGGCTTTCCAGAACTTCGCGCTGTTTCCGCATATGAGCGCCTTCGACAACATTGCCAGCCCGCTGACGGCGACCAATGCGACGAAGGATGCGATCTCGGCGGGCGTGCACAAGGTGGCCAAGCTCCTGAAGATTGATCATGTCCTGTCGCACCACCCAAAGGCGCTGTCGAACGGCCAGAAGCAGCGGACCGCGCTCGCCCGGGCGCTTGCCGGCTCGCCGCCGCTGCTTTTGCTTGACGATCCCTTGCGCAATGTGGACGCCAAGCTGCGTTTCGAGATGCGGCTGGAATTGCCGCGCCTGCTCGCCGCGCAAGGGGCAACAGTCGTCTATGTGACGCAAGACTACAAGGAAGCGATGGCGCTGGGAGACCGGATCGCCGTGATGTCACAGGGCCGCATCCGCCAGATCGGCACGCCCGAGAATATCTACAATGCCCCCGCCGATATCGAGATCGCCCGTCTGTTCGGCGATCCGACCATCAATCTTCTCGATGTCACGCCGAAATCCGGACCGGACGGGGTCTATGTCGAGCTTTCGAACGTCAAGGTGGCTTTGCCCGGCATGCCGTCGGATGTGGTTGGAAAAACCTGCGTCATCGGTCTGAGGCCGGAGACAATCGCCTTTACCGATGCGGACGCGGCTGGCGCCATTCCGGTGACGGTGGAAGCCGAAACGCCGCTGAACGAAAAGACCGTCACGCTGGTTCTGACCGCACGCGGCCGGGAAATTCTGGTATCGCGGCCGGCGGGGACGCCGGGTCCCGTATCTGGCCCTGCCCATATCGCCGTCAATGGTCAGGCGGCCTTCCTGTTCGACAAGGAGAGTGGCGGGCTGATCCGGTCTGCCGCAACCCAGGTGACACGCAATGGAGAAGCGGCATGAGCGAGACCGCACTGTTCATCAAGGGCGTCGACAAGTTCTATGGCCCGATCGATCATGGCGTCCACGCCGTCAAGCAGCTGAACATGGACGTGAAGAAGGGCGAGATCATCGCGCTTCTCGGCTCTTCCGGCTGCGGCAAGACCTCGACATTGCGCATGGTCGCCGGCTTCGAGGCCGTGTCGCGCGGTACGATCGCGATGAAGGGGCGCGAGGTCCAGACCTTTGCGCCGGTCAAGCGCAATGTCGCCATGGCGTTCGAGGGATACTCGCTCTATCCGCCTTTGACGGTGCGCGAAAACATCGCCTTTGCGCTGAAGGCCTCGAAGCTTTCCCAGAGCGTGGTGGACGAAAAGGTCGCCAATATCGCCAAGCTGCTCGAGATCGAAGATATCATGGGCCGCTATCCGAGTTCGATCTCGGGCGGCCAGCAGCAGCGGGCGTCGCTGGGCCGGGCGCTGATCCGCGATGCCGACCTGCATCTGCTCGACGAGCCGATGGGGCAGCTGGAGCCGCAGTTGCGCGCGCTTTTGCGCGGCCGCATCAAGCATTTTATCAAGGAGCGCGGCCTGACCGCCATTCTCGTCACCCACGACCAGACGGAGGCCAATGCGCTGGCCGACCGGATCGCCGTCATGGAGGGCGGCGTGCTGCAGCAGTTCGATACGCCGCAGATGATCAAGGAGCGTCCGGCCAATCTGTTTACCGGCACCTTTGTCGGCGAGCCGCCAATGAACGTGTTTTCGGCGGGGATTTCCGGCACCGGCGATACCGTCTCTTTCGGTCTGAACGAGGGCGTGAAGCTTGACTACAAGGCGTCGGATTTTTCGCATGAAGTGCGTGCCGAACTGATGAAGCGCAGCAAGGTCGTGCTTGGCATCCGGCCCTATGCCGTGCGCCGCAGCGAAGGCGGCGTTGGTGCGAAAGTGGCTGTCAACCAGTGGCTGGGCGACCAGACCCATATCGCCACCGATTTTGCCGGCGGCACGATGGTGCTGGTCGAACATGACCGCACCAATCTGGCCATCGGCGAGAATGTCGGTATCCGGCTTGATCCCTCGAGCCTGCACGTGTTCGACGGCGAGAGCGGCCGGGCCATCAGCCATGGGCAGGAGCTGGCCTGATGCGCGATATCCTGATCGGGATCGATGCGGGAACCTCCGTCATCAAGTCGGTCGCCTTTGACCTGGGCGGCAAGCAGATCGCGTTTTCAGCCATTCCTAACAGTTATGAAAGCGAGGGCGGCCGGGGTGTCGTTCAGGATCTTGACCGCACCTGGGCCGATACCGCAAAGACGCTGGCCGATCTCGCCGGCAAGGTGGAGAACCTTGCCAGCCGGGTTGCGGCGATCTCGGTGACCGGCCAGGGCGACGGCACCTGGCTGATCGACAAAAACGGTGATCCCGTGGGCAAGGGCTGGCTCTGGCTCGATGCCCGCGCCGGCGATACCGTCGAGCGCCTGCGCCGCGACAGTGGCGATGCCACGCGCTTTTCCCATACCGGCTCCGGCCTTGCCGCCTGCCAGATGGGCTCGCAGCTCAGGTGGATCCTTGAAAATGCGCCCGAGATGATCGAAGGCGCTACGACCGGATTTCACTGCAAGGATTGGCTCTATTTCAAGCTGACCGGCCAGCGGGCGACCGATCCCTCCGAGGCCAATTTCACCTTCGGGGATTTTCGCACCCGGCAATATTGCGAGGATGTCATCGACTTTCTCGACCTGCGCCAGCAGCGCTACCTCCTGCCTGAAATCGTCGATGGCGCTGTTACCCGGCATGCGTTGAGCGATGCGGCAGCCACCCTGACAGGGCTTCTGGCGGGAACCCCTGTTGTGCTCGGTTATGTCGATGTCGTCTGCACCTCGCTCGGCGCCGGGCTTTACGAGCCGGGCACCGATACCGGCTGCTCGATCATCGGCTCGACCGGCATGCATATGCGGCTGGCGAAAAGCCCTGACGACGTGCAGCTCAACAAGGACCTCACCGGCTACACCATGTGCATGCCGATATCAGGCCATTATGCGCAGATGCAGTCGAACATGGCGGCAACGCTCAATATAGACTGGATCCTGTCCCTGGCCGGCAGCGTGCTGAAGGGCATGGGGATCGAGAAGAGCAAGACCGAGCTGCTCGGCCATGTCGAGGACTGGCTGTCGCAGGCCAAGGAAACCTCGCTTCTCTTCCATCCCTATATTTCCGAGGCCGGCGAGCGCGGGCCGTTCGTCGATGCGTCTGCGCGGGCATCCTTCATCGGGCTTGATCTCAACCACGGCTTTGCCGACATGGTCCGCGCCGTCTTCAACGGTCTCGCCATGGCATCGCGCGATTGCTACGTCGAGATGGGGCCGCTGCCATCGCGGGTGCGGCTGACGGGCGGTGCGGCGCGCAGCGCATCCTTGCGGCGCATTCTTGGCGGCGCGCTCGGTTCATCGGTGCAGACCAGCGAGCGCGAGGAGGCGGGGGCTGCCGGTACGGCGATGATCGCCGCCGTCTCGCTCGGCATCTACGGCTCGATGGAAGAGTGCGTCAAGGAATGGGTCACCCCCTACCAGCGGCCGGCGGAACCGGCCGACAAAGCCATGGCGGCGCGTTTTGACGCGGCGTTTCCACTCTACAGGCAATCGCGCCTGTCCCTTCGTCCGGTCTGGCACGCCCTGTCCCACGGCGCCGCCCCGGCATCTGAATAGGAAGACTGAAATGAAGAAAATTGCCATCATCGGAGACCGGTTCATGCTGCCGACGGTCTTTCGCGACAAGGTCGTGGAAGCCTGTGGCGAGGGGCATGATATCCGTCTTCTCGAACAGCCCTGGCCGGATGAGCCGATGGAGCATGGCTATGCGGTGGAGGGCATGGACGGCCTGAAGGAATATATGGGCAAGGCCGACGACATCATCGCGTTCGTTGCGGATGCGGAGATGGTGATTACACAGCTGGCGCCGTTTTCCCGCGGCATGTTTTCCAAGTTGCCGGACCTGAAATTCGTCGCGGTTTCGCGTGGTGGGCCGGTGAATATCGATATGAATGCCGCGCGCGATGCCGGTGTTCTGGTGGTCAACACGCCCGGCCGCAATGCGAGTGCAGTTGCCGAATTTACCCTTGGCGCGATCCTTGCCGAAACCCGGCTGATCCGGTCCGGCCACGAATCCCTGCGCAAGGGCGAATGGCGCGGCGAACTCTACCGTGCCGACAAGACCGGCCGCGAGCTTTCGGAAATGACCGTCGGCATCGTCGGCTATGGCAATATCGGCACCAAGGTGGTGCGGCTGCTGCGGGCATTCGGAACCAAGGTGCTGGTCTACGATCCCTATGTCCAGCTGTCTGCCGATGACCGCAATGCCGGTGTCGAGCATGTGAGCTTCGATGATCTCCTGTCGCGCTCGGATCTCGTGACGCTGCATGCGCGGGTGTCGGACGAGACGCGGAATATGATGAACGCCGAAAGCTTTGCCAAAATGAAGCCGGGTGCGATCTTCGTAAACACGGCGCGCGGACCGCTCTGCGACTATGATGCGCTGTATGAGGCCTTAGTGAACGGCCCGCTTTCGTCCGCCATGCTGGAAACCTTTGCCGTCGAACCGGTGCCTGCCGACTGGCCGCTGTTGCAATTGCCGAACGTGACGCTGACGCCGCATATTGCCGGGGCATCCGTGCGCACGGTCACCTATGCCGCAGAGATGGCGGCCGAAGAGGTGCGCCGCTACATCGCCGGCCTGCCGCCGGTCAATCCGTGCTGAGGGCGCCGCAATGACAGAGAATTACGTTCGCCAGTCGATCATCGATCATTGCCGCAAGATGAATGCGCTCGGGATCAACCAGGGCACATCCGGCAATATCAGCGCCCGCTATGAAGACCGCATGCTGATCACGCCGTCGGCGGCACCCTATGACGAGATGACGCCGGACATGATAGCCTCGCTGCCGCTGGAGGGCGAATACGGCGCCTGGGACGGGCCGCGCAAACCGTCGACGGAATGGCGCTTCCATCTCGATATCCTGCGCAGCCGGCCCGAGGTGAACGCGGTCATCCATACGCATGCGATCTATTCGACCATTCTCGCCATTGCGCATAGGCCGATCCCCGCCTGCCACTACATGATCGCCGCCTTCGGTGGTGACGATGTGAAGGTCTGCGACTATGCGCGCTACGGCACCAAGGAACTGTCGGACAATATCCTCAAGGCAATGGAGGGCCGCACCGCCTGCCTGATGGCCAATCACGGCATGCTCGCCACCGGTGCCAGCCTCGAAAAGGCGATGTGGGCAGCCGTCGAACTGGAGACCATTGCCAAGCAATATTACCACGCGCTGCTGATCGGCGGCCCGGTCGTGTTGCCAGCGGAAGAGATTGCCGGCGTCCGCAAGGGCTTTGCCAGCTACGGATTGCAGGATGGCGCAAAGAAGGCCGCGAATGGATGACGCAGGCGAGCGAAGGTGCCGGCGGGTCATGCTTGGTCCAATGCACGTTATACAGGAGAGACGAGCGTGAGTGCTGAAGGGATCATCGACCTGTTCATCATCGGCGGCGGCGTCAACGGCGCCGGCATTGCCCGCGATGCGGCCGGGCGCGGCATGTCGGTCGTGCTCTGCGAAAAGGACGATCTGGCTCAGGGGACCAGTTCGCGCTCCGGCAAGCTTGTGCATGGCGGCCTGCGTTATCTCGAATATTATGAATTCCGGCTGGTGCGCGAGGCGCTGATCGAGCGCGAGGTGCTGCTTCAATCCGCGCCGCATATCATCTGGCCGATGCGGTTCGTGTTGCCGCACAGCGCGTCCGACCGGCCGGCCTGGCTCGTGCGGCTCGGGCTGTTTCTCTACGATCATCTCGGCGGCCGCAAACGCCTGCCGGGCACGCGCACGCTCAACCTGCGGACAGCGCCGGAGGGCGCGCCGGTCAAGACGGAGTATCGCAAGGCGTTCGAATACTCCGACTGCTGGGTGGATGATGCCCGCCTGGTGCTGCTCAACGCGCTCGATGCGCAGCAGCGCGGCGCGAAAATCCACACCCGGACCGCCTGCACCTCGGTGCGCCGCAATGGCGATCTCTGGGATATCGAGATGACCGGAACCGGCACGGGCCGAAAGACAGCGCTCAAGGCACGCTGCGTGGTGAACACGGCGGGTCCCTGGGTGAACGATGTCATCGGCCGGGTTGCCGGGCTGAATTCCCGCCGCAATGTCCGCCTGGTCAAGGGCAGCCATATCATCGTGCCGAAATTCTGGGAGGGGCGGCAGGCCTATCTCGTGCAGAACCCGGACAAGCGGGTGATCTTCATCAACCCCTATGAAAACGACCTGGCGCTGATCGGGACGACCGATATTCCCTATGAGGGGCGCCCGGAAGACGTGAAGGCGGATGCAAACGAGATCGACTATTTGATCAAATCCGTGAACCGCTATTTCAAACAGCAGCTGACGCCCGGCGATATCGTCCACAGCTTCTCAGGCGTGCGGCCGCTCTATGACGACAATGCCGAAAACCCGTCCGCCGTGACGCGCGATTATATTTTCGAGGTCGATGCGGACGGCGGCAACGCGCCGCTGCTGTCCGTCTTCGGCGGCAAGATCACCACATTCCGCAAGTTGTCCGAACATGCGCTGGAAAAGATCAGGCCGTTCTTCCCGGCGATGAAGCCGGGCTGGACCGCAGGCGGCATTCTGCCCGGCGGCGATATGCAAGACGCAGATTTCGAGCAGTTCCTCGCAGATCTCAGCGCCCGGTACCGGTGGCTTCCCGCCGGTCTTGCCAAGCATTACGCCCGGCTTTACGGCACGCGTGCGCATGATCTGCTTTCCGGCGCCGCCTCGCTCGACGATCTCGGTGCTGCTTTCGGCCCGTTGCTGCGCGAGCGCGAGGCGCGGTTCCTGATCAAGACCGAATGGGCGCAAACGCCGCAGGACATTCTGGAACGCCGTACGAAACACGGTTTGCACATGACACCGGCCGAGCGCGAGGCGTTCGCTTCCTGGTGTCTGCAACAGCCGCAGGCGGCTTGAGACATATCGGAGACAATGGTGAAAAGTTTTGAATTCGAAGCCCTTCTGGACGTGTCGGCCCGGGTCGGTGCCGATCCGTCGCTGGTGCAGGCGGCCGGCGGCAATACCTCGATCAAGGAAGGCGGCACGCTGTGGATCAAGGCATCGGGGCTTTGGCTTGCCCATGCCCGCGAGCGCGACGTGATGGTGCCGGTGGCGCTCGATGCTCTGCTCGATGCGCTGGAGCGCGATGATCCTTCCACGGAGAAGGCGCAGGATTTCGTCATCCGGGATCGCAATCCGTCCGGCTTGCGGCCCTCGATCGAAACGACAGTGCATGCGCTGATGCCGCAGAAGGTGGTGATCCACGTTCATTGCGTCGAGACCATCGCAACTGCTGTCCAGGTCAACGGCGAAACCATCGCCGCCTCGAAACTGCCGGATATCCCGCATGTGTTCGTGCCCTATGCGCGGCCGGGCCTGCCGCTCGCCAAGGCAATTGCGGCGCGGATCCGGCCGGATACCAGCGTGCTCATCCTCGGCAATCACGGTCTTGCGGTGGCCGGCGAAACGGTGGCGCAGGCGGAGCGTCTTCTCGCCGAGGTCTCCCAAAGGCTCGCCCTGCCGCGCCGCACGGCGCCGGATGCGGATATCGCGGCCCTGTCGCGGCTGGCGGTGGGCAGTCAGTTCACCTTGCCGCAGGAAAGCCTGATCCATGATGCCGCCACCGATCTGGCAAGCTGCCGCATCGCGGCCGGGGGCAGCCTCTATCCGGACCATGTGATCTTTCTCGGGCGCGGCTCGTTTGTTGCAGCCCCCGGCGATACGGCAGCCTCGATCGAGGAGCGGCATCGCGCCGAGGGGCAGGCCGTTCCACCGGCATTGCTGTTTCCGGGCAAGGGCGTGCTGGTCGCCAAGGACGTCACGGCCGGTGCGCTGGCCATGGCGCGCTGCCTCTCGGATGTGCTCGGCCGGGTCAGTGAGGGTGCGCGGCTGCGCTATCTGACGGATGCCGAAAACGGCGAGCTTCTCGGTTGGGATGCGGAAAAATACCGGCAGGAACTGAACCGGGCCGGAAAGACGCTGCAATGACGGGTGACGCAAAAAAGCCGCTGGTGATCGGCATCGATATCGGCACATCCGGTGCGCGCGCGGTGGCGATGGATGCTGCCTTCAACGTCGTCGCCGCCGGCTCGTCGAAACTTGCGGATTTTTCCGCTGATCACCGGGATCCGGCCGTCTGGTGGCAGGCGGTGCAGACGGCCTTGGGGCAGGTGCTGGATGCGATTAACCGCAGGCAGGTCCGGGCGATCGCGATCGACGGCACCTCCGGCACGATGCTGCCGGTCAGCGCCGACGGTGCGCCGCTGGCGGTGCCGATGATGTACAATGATCCGGTCGAAGACGCGGATATCCTGGCGCTGATCAAGGCGCATGCGCCGAAAGAAAGTGCGGCGCATGGGGCGACGTCCGGTCTGGCGAAGGCTCTGGCATTTCAGGCCGTGCCGGGGGTCTTCCGGATCATCCATCAGGCCGATTGGCTTGCCGGGCATTTCACCGGGCTCTACGATGTGTCCGATGAGAACAATGCCTTGAAGACCGGCTATGACCCGGTATCGCGCACTTGGCCGGACTGGATTGCCGCAACGGGCATGCGGCCCGATCTGCTGCCGAACGTTCTGCCGGCAGGATCGCCGGTTGCCGGAATTTCCGCTGAGGCAGCGGACGCATTCGGCCTTAGTGATGACGTCGTGATTGTCGCGGGCACCACGGATGGCTGCGCATCGTTTCTGGCAACGGGCGCCGATCAGCCCGGCGATGCCGTCTCGGCGCTCGGGACGACGCTGACGGTGAAGATGCTGTCCGGGCAGCCGCTGTTTGCGCCGGAATACGGTCTCTACAGCCACCGGATCGGCGACATGTGGCTGGCGGGTGGGGCTTCCAATACCGGCGGCGTGGTCCTAGCGGCGCATTTCGACAATGCGCAGATTGCCGCCCTGTCTGCGGACATCGATCCGGCTGACGATACCGGTCTTCACTATTATCCGCTGGTCAGGGATGGCGAGCGGTTTCCGGTCAACGATCCGGCGATGAAGCCGCGCATGACACCGCGGCCGGATAGCGATGCCCTGTTCCTGAAGGCGATCTTCGAGGGGATCGCCGGTGTCGAGGCTCTCGCCTATGAGCGGCTGGTTTCGCTCGGCAGTCCGCCGCTGCGCTCCATCCGAACGGTCGGCGGCGGGGCAAAGAATGCGGTCTGGGCTGAGATACGCAACCGCAAAATACCGGTATCGTTTCTGCCTGTGGCCTCGGAAGAGGCAGCGGCCGGCACGGCGCGGCTTGCGCTGACGGGCGCCAAATTGGCGGGTGTGATATGAGCGGCGGACCACTGGAAATCGCCGGCCTTGATGAGGCCGCCGAGCGTTTCGACGCGTTTCTGATCGATCAGTTCGGCGTGCTGCGGGATGGCAAGGGGCCATATCCGGGGGCGGTGGACACGCTGATCCGGCTGAAACAGGCCGGAAAGACCATCATCATCCTGTCCAATTCCGGCAAGCGTTCGGCGGAGAATGACCGGCGGCTTGCAGCCCTTGGTTTCGATCGCACGAGCTGGGACTGGTTCTTGACCTCCGGCGAGGTCGCCTGGCGTATCCTGCAGAGGGAAAGCGGGCAGGGCGCAGGCGGTGTGGCGCGCAAATGCCTGCTGGTCAGCCGCGACGGCGATACCTCGCCGCTTGACGGGCTGGGTCTTGAGCGGACCGAAAGCGGCAAAGATGCGGATTTCATCATGCTTGCGGCCAGCGAAGGGGATCTCCATCCGCTGTCGTTTTACGAGACGCTGCTGGCGCCGGCGGCCAGGCGTGGCGTGCCGTGCCTGTGCACCAATCCGGACAAGATCATGCTGACGAAGGAGGGCACGGCCTTCGGAGCGGGGCGGATCGCCGAGCTTTACGAGGAACTGGGCGGGCAGGTCCGCTGGATCGGCAAGCCGTTTGCCGACATCTATGCGACGGCACGCGAATTCCTCGGGGACCTTCCACCTCAGAAAATCTGCTGCATCGGCGACAGTATCGAGCATGACATTGCCGGTGCGGCAGGCGCCGGGCTGAAATCGATCCTGGTGACGACGGGCATTCTGGAAACCGCATCGGACGCGCAGCGCCAGGCGCTGTTTGCCGAGCATGGCGCCATGCCCGACTTCATCCTGCCGGCTTTCACCTGGTCCGGGCGCTAGCACTGCCGTTCGCTGCGCTCAAAACCCTTGCGTAACCAGAAACGCCTTCATCCGCTCCGCCGCCATATCCGGCATATCCAGGACATTGGCCTTGTCGGCCAGGCGGAAAATGTCGGCATAGTGCAGGACGCCACGGGCGGATTGCATGCCGGCGGGCATGGTGAAATGCCGTTGATGGCCGTTCAGCCAGGCGAGGAAGACGACGCCCGCCTTGTAATATTGCGTCGGCGCCTCGAAGATCTTCCGCGACAGCGGCACGGTCGGCTCGATCACCGCGCGGAACGTACCGGTATCGCCCGATGCCAGTGCAGCCAGCGCCTTTGAGGCGGATGGCGCGACGGCGTCGAAGATGCCGAGCAGGGCATGGCTGTATTTCTGCCCGTCGCCTTCGATCAGTTCGGCATAATTGAAATCGTCGCCGGTAAAGCAGAGGATATCGCCGGGCAGGCGGTTGCGCAGGGCGACTTCGCAGGCGTTATCGAGCAGCGAGATCTTGATGCCTTCGACCTTGGACTTGTTGTCCTCGATGATCGAAAGCACGGTATCGAGCGCGGTTTCAAAATTTTCCGAGCCCCAATAACCTTTCAGCTGCGGATCGAACATATCGCCGAGCCAGTGCAGCACCACCTTGTCCTTGGTCTGCGACAGGATGCGGCCGTAGACCTTGCGGTAATCGTCCGGCGATGCGGCGATGCGCGCAAGCGCACGGCTTGCCATCATGATCGACCGGCCGCCTTCCAATTCGACAAAGCCGACCTGGGTTTCATAGGCGCGGATGACGTCGTCGAGCGAGCGGGTATCGGCGGGGGAAAGATGATCGGTGCCCGCGCCGCAGGCGAGATCGGCGCCCGGCACGCTGCGGGCCTCCGTGAGCGACCGGCGGATGAGTTCCTGCGCACCCGCCCAGTTCAGACCCATGCCGCGTTGCGAAGTGTCCATCGCTTCTGCGATCTTGAAGCCGAGCGCCCAGAGGTGATGGCGAAACGCCATGGTCCGCTCCCAGTCGATCGCAGGCCGGCCCCAGGGGTCGAGATCGCGCAGCGGATCGGAGACGACATGGGCGGCCGCATAGGCGATGCGGTTGAAGACGGGGACCGTCTGCGGCCGCGCGATCGGGGTTCCCGTCAAGCGGTAGATCTCAAGCGAACCGTCGGCGCGCGGCAGCGGCAGGGTGGCGGACATGCGGGGCTCCTCCTAAGGCTAGTGAAAGCCGAATAATTTAGATCGTTCCAAACTTCAAGAGATAATTTGGTGGATAAACGAGGTGAGGACGCCGATAACTGGACACGCTCATGCGTTGTTTTGATCCAGTTCACAACGCTTTTCATTGATGCTTTCTGGTAAAAAATATTGTTTATAAATGGTTTTTTTCCGTTTGGCGTTGCCTTGATGCGTTGATTTCCAGTCAGGATGCGCGCGGCAAAACTTCTTTTTCGAAATCCGCTTGACAAAATTGGAACGTTCCAATTATTTTGCCGGAAGTGCTGAGGCAAGAAGACCTCGCCGGGAGGACGATGTGGGTAAGGAACGGGTGACAGTCATCGATATTGCGCATGCCGCCGGCGTGTCGAAATCGACCGTGTCGCTCGTGCTGCAGGCAAGCCCGCTCGTCAACGAGGCGACCCGCGCCAAGGTCAATGCCGTCATCCGCGATCTCGGCTATGTCTATAATCGCGGTGCGGCCAACCTGCGCCAATCGAATTCCAAGTCGAAGATCATTGGCATCGTCGTCAACGATCTGACCAACAGCTTCTTTGCCGAGCTTGCCGTCGGCGTCGATATGGTCGTGCAGTCGGCCGGTTATGTGCAGTTCCTCGCCAACACCGCCGAAAGCGTCGATCGCCAGCGCGAGGTCATTGCCTCGATGCGCGAACATGGCATTTCCGGCCTGATCCTCTCGCCGGCGCGCGGCACCGATGCTTCGGATCTGAAGCCGCTGGTGGCGAGCGGTATCCCCGTCGTCAATGTCGTGCGGCAGGTCGCCGGCGCCAAAGTGTCGTCGCTGGTATCGGACAATCATGCCGGCATGCGCGACGCGGTCCGTCATCTCGCCGGGCTTGGCCATCACCGCATCGCCTTTCTTGGCGGTTTTCCCGATACGGCCGTATTTAATGAGCGGATGCAGGGCTATCGCGATGCGCTGTCGGATATGGATCTCGCCGTGCATGACGAGCTTGTTGTCAGTTCGGCGCCGTCACGGGCAGGGGGCGTTGCCGCCATTCAGCGGGCGCTGCTGTTGCGCGAGCGGCCGACGGCGGCCGTGTGCTTCAACGATGCTGTCGCCTTCGGTGTCTGCGATGGCCTGCGGGCGCACCGGCTTGACCCGGGCGAGGATTTTGCCGTGATCGGGTTCGACGATGTCATCGAGGCGCAGACGGCGGTGCCGGCGCTGACGACGATCTCGGTCGATCCGCAGGGCATGGGGCGGCGGGCAGCGCAGCTTCTTTTGAAACAGATCAATGCCGGACGGGCGGACGCGGAAGCGATCGTCAGCTCTGTGCGGCTGGTGGTGCGCCAGAGTTGCGGCGCCGCCATCGACAAGCGGGAAAGGCTATCCTTGTTATGACACGTTGGGGTTTGATCGGGGCAAGTACGATTGCCCATGAATGGGTGATCGATGCGATCCGTGCCGTTGGCGGCGAGATCGTTTCGGTGATGAGCACCAGTGCGGAACGGGGCGCCACCTATGCCGCAGACCATGGCATTGCCAAATCGGTGACCAGCCTTGCCGAGCTTGTCGGCGATCCCGATGTCGAGGCCGTCTACATCTCTACCACCAATGAATTGCACCGCGACCAGCTGATCGCGGCGGCCAAGGCCGGAAAGCATATTCTGTGCGAAAAGCCGCTGGCGACCTCGCTTGAGGATGCCCGCGTCATGGTCAAGGCCGCGCGTAATGCCGGTGTGGTCATGGCGACCAACCATCACCTGCGGGGGGCTGCCACGCACCGCGCGATGCGCGAGGCGATTGCGCAAGGCCGGATCGGCAAGCCGCTGGCGGCCCGCGTCTGCCATGCCGGTTACCTTCCGGCGCACCTGCAAGGCTGGCGTCTCGACAGGCCGGAAGCGGGCGGCGGCGTCATTCTGGATATCACCGTGCACGACACCGACACGCTGCGCTTCGTACTTGGCGACGATCCGGTCGAAGCCGTGGCGCTCGGCCAGTATGGCGGCATGGCCAAGGCCGGTCTGGAAGATGCGGCCATGGGCGTCCTGCGCTTCAAGTCGGGTTTGATTGCCCAGTTCCATGATGGGTTCACCACAAAATATGCGGTGACCGGCTTTGAGGTTCACGGTTCCGAGGGATCGTTGATCGCGCGCAACTGCATGACGCAGAAGCCGATCGGTACCGTCACCCTGCGCAATGCCGAGGGCGAGACGGAGCTGACGCTCGACCACCGCAATCTCTATGAGAACACGCTGATCGCCTTCGATGCGGCCATCACCGGCAAAGGCCAGCCGCTTTGCGGCGGCGAAGACGGCGTCTGGTCGCTGGCGACAGGGCTTGCGGTCATGCAGGCGGCGGCCAGCGGCAATGCCGTCGCGATCGAACCGGGACTTTGACTGTGATGGTACGGGACCCAGCCGAGCGAACGCATTTCTATCCTGAGGCGGAGGTGGTGATTTTCCCCTTCTCCCCTGCGGGGAGAAGTGCCGAGCGCAGGCGAGGCGATGAGGGGGCCTCCAGCGAAGCTGGAGCCAGAAAAACTGCCTTCGGTCCCCCTCATCCGGCCCTGCGGGCCACCTTCTCCCCGCTGGGGAGAAGAGGCAGCGAGCTGCCCCTGACAACCACGATGAATTCGACAGAGTTTCGCCCATGAGCAAGCATATCACCCCGGCCGAGGCCGCGGCCCTGATCCCCGATGGGGCGATCGTTTCCGTGTCGTCGTCAAGCGGGCTTGGATGCCCGGATCTGATGCTGAAGGCGATCGGCGAGCATTTCGATGCCACCGGCCATCCGCGCGATCTGACGACGCTGCATCCGATTGCCGCCGGCGACATGAGCGGCATCAAGGGCGTGGATTACATCGCCAAGAAGGGTCTTTTGAAAAAGATCATCGGCGGGTCCTACCCGTCGGGCCCGTCCACATCCGAGCCGCCGCTGATCTGGCAGATGATCGGCAATGATGAGGTTGCCGCCTACAATATTCCCTCCGGCGTTCTCTTCGACATGCATCGCGAAGCTGCGGCCAAGCGTCCGGGCGTGCTGACCAAGATCGGCCTCGACACGTTCGTCGATCCCGCGCGCCAGGGCTGCGCCATGAACGCGTCGGCTGCGGCCGAGCCGGTCGTCAAGAGGATGGAATTCGAGGGCGAGGACTGGCTCTATTTCAAGGCCATCGTGCCGCAGGTGGCAATCATCCGGGCGACGACGGCCGATGAGCGCGGCAACCTGACCTATGAGCATGAGGGCGCCACTCTCGGCGGCCTCGACCAGGCGCTGGCGGCCCGCAATAATGGCGGCATCGTCATTGCGCAGGTCAAGCGCATCACCAAATCCGGCTCGATGAAGCCGCATGAGGTGCGCGTGCCCGGTATGCTGGTCGATTATGTCATCGTCGATCCCGACCAGAAGCAGACAACGCTGACGGATTACGATCCTGCGATTTCAGGCGAAATCTTCCGGCCGCTCGACAGCTTTCGCGTGCCGGAGTTCAATATCCAGAAGGTCATCGCGCGGCGGGTCGCGCAGGAGCTTCAGGGTGGTTCTTGCGTCAATCTCGGCTTCGGCATCTCGGCCAATGTGCCGCGTATCCTGTTGGAGGAAGGCCTGCATGGCTCGGTCACCTGGGTGATCGAACAGGGCGCTGTCGGGGGCGTACCGCTGCTCGATTTCGCCTTCGGCTGCGCCTCGAATGCCGATGCCTTCATGCCGTCGCCCTATCAGTTCACCTATTTCCAGGGCGCCGGTTTCGACGCTTCGCTCCTGTCCTTCCTCGAGATCGACAGGTCCGGTTCGGTCAACGTCTCGAAACTCTCCTTCCGGCCGCATGTGACGGCCGGGGCGGGCGGGTTCGTCGATATTACCGCGCGGGCCAAGAAGATCGTGTTTTCCGGCATGTTCAATGCCGGGGCCAAGCTCTCGATGGCGGATAGCAAGCTGGTGATCGAAAAGGAAGGCAAGCTGAAGAAGCTGGTCAACGAGGTCGAGCACGTCACTTTCTCCGGCCGCCGCGCGGTCGAACAGGGGCAGGACATCACCTATGTCACCGAGCGCTGCGTCATGAAGCTGACCGCAGATGGCATCGTGCTGACGGAGATCGCGCCGGGCGTCGATTTGCAGACGCATATTCTCGACCAGTCGGAATTCCCGCTGATCGTTTCCGATACGCTCAAGGTCATGGATGCAGCGCTGTTCCATGAGGCCCCGATCGGTCTGACGCTGCCGCAAAAGCCGGTCCGCACGCTGAAGGGAGCGTCGCATGGCTGATGAGCGGATCAAGATAGATGTCGCTGGCGCGATCGCCACGCTCACGGTTGCGCGGCCGGACAAGCTGAATGCCTTCGATATCGACATGCTGAAGGCACTGTCTTCTGCCTGCGATACGGTGGAAGCGGATGGCGATATCCGCGTCGTGATCCTGACGGGGGAGGGCAAGGCCTTTTCCGCCGGCGGCGACATCAAGGCCTGGGGGGCGATGACCCCCAACGAATTCGGTCATCAATGGGTGCGCTTCGGACACCGCGTGTTCGAGCGGCTGGCGACTTTGCGCATGCCGGTGATTGCCGCGATCAACGGCCACACACTCGGCGGCGGGCTGGAGCTGGCGGCGGCGGCGGACATCCGCATCGCCGAAACCCAGGTGAAGATTGGCCTGCCGGAAACCAGCCTTGGCATGGTGCCCGGCTGGTCGGGTACGCAGCGTCTCGTCAAGCGTTTTGGTGCGCAGACGGTGCGCCGGATGGTTCTGGGCGGCGAGGTGTTTACAGCTGACGAGGCAAGCGCATTGGGACTGGTCGATGCCGTTGTGGCGACCGGAACGGTGCTGGACGCAGCCCGCGATTATGCCGGGCGTATCGCCAAGCGCGGTCCGGCGGCGCTGGAAATCTGCAAGCTGATGATTGCGTCTGCCAATGGCGAAGACAACGGTACCGCCGTCGAAGCGCTGGGATCGATCCTGGCGGCCAAGACCGGCGACATGAAAGAGGGCGTTGCGGCTTTTGCCAGCAAGCGCCCCGCGCAATTCAAGGGAGAATGGTAATGACGGTTCTGGTGAAGCCCAAGGCTTTGGCCGATGTGACAGTGCGCGATTTCCAGATGCTGATTGACGGCAAATGGCAACACGCGGCCGAGGGCAGGACGCTGGAGCGCGTCGCGCCCGGCCATGGTGTCACCGTCAGCCGTTACCCGGCCGCGACGAAACCCGATGCCGAGCGGGCGATCGCGGCGGCACGCAAGGCGTTTGACGATGGCTCATGGCCGCGCATGACGGCCTCGGAGCGCTCGCTTGTTCTCTTGAAGGCTGCCGATATGATCGCGGCGCGGGCCGATGAACTGGCCTATCTCGATTGCATCGAGAGCGGCAAGCCGATCAGCCAGGCCAAGGCCGAACTCAGTGGCGCTGCCGATATCTGGCGCTATGCCGCAGCGCTCGCCCGCGACCTGCATGGCGAAAGCTACAATACGCTGGGTGACGGCACGCTCGGCGTCGTGCTGCGCGAAGCGATCGGCGTCGTCTCGATCATCACGCCCTGGAATTTTCCGTTTCTCATCGTTAGCCAGAAGCTGCCTTTTGCGCTGGCGGCCGGTTGCACAACGGTGGTCAAGCCGTCTGAGCTCACCTCCGGCTCGACGCTCGTGCTGGGCGAGATTCTCGAGGCTGCAGGCGTTCCGGCGGGGGTCGTCAATATCATCACCGGTACCGGCCCGGATGTCGGCGCGATCATGACCTCGCACCCGGATGTCGATATGGTCTCCTTCACAGGTTCGACCGGGATCGGCAAGCTGACCATGACCAATGCGGCGCAGACTTTGAAGAAAGTGTCGCTGGAACTCGGCGGCAAGAACCCGCAGATTGTCTTTCCGGATGCCAATCTCGACGATTTCATCGATGCGGCTGTTTTCGGCGCCTATTTCAATGCCGGCGAATGCTGCAATGCCGGTTCGCGGCTGATCGTCCACAAGGCTATTGCTGAGGATGTGATTGCCCGCGTCGCTGCACTTTCTCAAAAGGTCAAGGTCGGCGATCCGCTTGATCCCGAAACGCAGGTCGGCGCGATCATCACGCCGCAGCATCTGGAAAAGATCGTCGGCTACGTCACGGCCGCGTCCGGCAATGGCGCCACCGTGTCGCATGGCGGTTCGGCACTCGATCTCGGCTCCGGCCAGTTCATGTCGCCGACGATTCTGTCTGCGGTCACTCCTGACATGGCTGTGGCCCGCGAAGAGGTCTTTGGTCCTGTCCTGTCCGTCCTGACGTTCGAGACGGCGGACGAGGCGATCCGGATTGCCAATTCCATCGATTACGGCCTGTCGGCCGGCGTCTGGAGCCGCGATTTCGATACCTGCCTGACGGTTGGACGCAAGGTCAGGGCCGGAACGGTTTGGATGAACACCTTCATGGACGGCGCTTCGGAATTGCCCTTCGGCGGCTACCGGCAGTCCGGCCTTGGCCGCGAACTCGGCCGTCATGCGGTGGAGGATTACACCGAAACCAAGACGCTCAACATGCATATCGGCGGCCGCACCGGCTGGTGGATGCCGCGCGGCTGAGGGGGATTGCGGCGATGAGGGGAAAGGAGGGCGTGATGCGGATGTTGAAGTTTGTGGAGCAGGGCGTTGCGTCTTGCTTCCCCGTCAATTCCATGGAGATCGGGGACACTTACCCCCCTCTGTCACTGCGTGACATCTCCCCCTCAAGGGGGGGGATCATCCTTTTCCCTTACGCCGAAAAAGCCAGCGGCCAATCTCCCCCCTTGAGGGGGAGATGTCGGTGTAGCCGACAGAGGGGGGTAAGCCTCATCGGGACAATGGATGATGTGCGTTACACCTCAAACCCCCGCAAAATCAATCTGCGGCTGCAGCAGAACCTGCATGTCCGTGGTCTCGTCGCCGGCGATGCGGGCGAGGAGGACCTGGCCCATCCGTGTGCCGGTGTCGGTCAGGTCTTCGTAGATGGTCTCGACCTTCGGCTGGATCTGGCTGAGCAGCTTGGAGGTTCGCTTGGCGACGATGTCGTATTCGAGCCCCAGCGTCAGGCCGTGGTCGCTCATGCCGGTGATGGTTGCGAGTGCGGAGACCTCGCCGCCGCAGGCAAAGCCGTCGGGGGCGCCGGGCTCGCCGGCGCGCCGGCTCATATAGTCGCGGATCTGTTCGACGGGACAGTCGAGGTCGATCTCGTCGGGAATTTCGTAGGCGACGCCGGCTTCGCGCACCGCGGTCATGAAACCGTGCAGCAGATGCTGCGAGAAGGTCATGCGCTTGGGCGGCAGGATGATCATCGGCTTGCGTCGGCCACGGGTGATCAAGCGTTTGGTGGCCTCGTAGGCGAAGGCGAAATTGTCGTAATCGACGTAAGGGTGCGGTGTGGTGAACTCGGTGCGGCCGTGGGTAACGAACGGGAAGCCGTTTTCGAGCAGCAGCCGCACGCGCGGATCGAACGGTTCGGTGCGCGAAAAGATCAGCCCGTCGGCCATGCCGTTGCGCACGATATGGCTGATGGCATCGATATTGGCGCCGTCGATGAAATTCGGCATGACGATCAGATGATAGGGTGTGTCCTGGAGCGCCTGGGCCAGCCCGTGCATCAGCGAAATGCCATAGCCGAGGATTTCCTCGTGCGGATCAAGCAGGACGCAGATGACATTGGTGCGGCCGGTCTTCAGCCGCTGGGCGGCGCGATCCGGCAGGTACCCGATATCGGCGGCAACCTCGTGGACGCGCCTGCGGGTTTCCACCGATATCTGCGGAGCGTTGCTCAGCGCGCGCGACACGGTCGTAACGGCAAAGCCCGTCAGATCCGCGATGGTGCGCAGGGTCGGCTTGGCGCTTTTCAGCCGCGTGCCGGGGACAGAGGATTTGGGAGTGTCAGCCAATGAAATACTCCCTTGCAGCAATGACAAGCCGTTTTTGTAGCGTCAGACGCGGGCAGAGGCAATATGTTTATGCAAACGTTTTAAATGCTGCAAAACCGTGGGAATTTGTTGCGGTGCGGTATCGAAATTCAAGCTTATAAATACTACAATTCAGCGGGTTAAGCCTATTGTGCGGCACAGGATGTGGAGCGCTTGACTTGCTGGGATTTATAACGTTTTAAATGAGCCAGCGGCGAAGACCGCAAACCAATTGCTTCCCCGTTTGGCGGGGATGGCATTCAACGGCGGGGGAGGAGTTTCCCGCTCTACGACTTGCAAACGGGAGGATTACGATGCGCAAGTTTATGACGACGACAGCCATTGCAGCATTGATGATGACGGGCGGCGCGGTCATGGGCGGCACTGCCGTGCATGCGGCTGAAAATGTCGAGGTTCTGCATTGGTGGACATCCGGCGGCGAAGCGGCTGCTCTGGACGTTCTGAAGAAGGATCTGGAAACCAAGAACATCTCATGGACCGACATGCCGGTTGCCGGCGGTGGCGGCACGGAAGCCATGACTGTGCTGCGCGCCCGCGTCACCTCGGGCAATGCCCCGACGGCGGTTCAGATGCTCGGCTTCGACATTCTCGATTGGGCCAAGGAAGGCTCGCTCGGCAATCTCGACGAAATCGCTGCCAAGGAAAACTGGGACAAGGTCATCCCGGCTGCCCTGCAGAAGTTTTCCAAGTATGACGGTCACTGGATCGCCGCACCGGTCAATGTCCACTCCACCAACTGGATGTGGATCAACAAGGCAGCGCTTGACAAGGCCGGTGGCAAGGAGCCGCAGAACTGGGACGAGCTGGTTGCTCTGCTCGATAACTTCAAGGCGCAGGGCATCACCCCGATCGCAGCCGGCGGCCAGCCATGGCAGGATGCGACCCTGTTCGACGCCGTCGTTCTTTCGCTCGGCACCGATTTCTACAAGCAGGCTTTCATCGATCTCGATCCGGCGGCTCTCGGCGGCGACAAGATGAAGACGGCGTTCGAGCGCATGACCAAGCTGCGGTCCTATGTGGACGACAACTTCTCCGGCCGCGACTGGAACCTGGCCTCCGCCATGGTCATCGAAGGCAAGGCCGGCGTGCAGTTCATGGGCGACTGGGCAAAGGGCGAATTCGTCAAGGCCAAGAAGGTGCCCGGCACCGACTTCGTCTGCATGCGCTATCCGGAAACCCAAGGTGCCGTAACCTTCAACTCCGACCAGTTCGCGATGTTCAAGGTTGCCGCCGACAAGGTGCCGGCGCAGATGGAAATGGCTGCCGCGATCGAAAGCCCGACCTTCCAGTCGGCCTTCAACGTGGTCAAGGGCTCGGCTCCGGCCCGCACCGACGTGTCGAACGAAGCGTTTGACGCCTGCGGCAAGAAGGCCATCGCCGATCTCGCCGATGCCGACAAGAACGGCAAGCTGTTCGGTTCCATGGCGCATGGCCATGCCAATCCGGCGGCTGTCAAGAATGCGATCTACGACGTGGTGACGCGCGAATTCAACGGAGAACTCACCGCTGAAGAAGCCGTCAAGGAGCTGCCGGCCGCTGTGGCTGCCGCGCAGTAATCATTCTGCGAACAATGCCCCTCATCCGCCCTTCGGGCACCTTTTCCCCGTCATGACGGGGAGAAGGACCAGGCGGGAACCTCTGTAATCCCCTCTCCCCGCTTGCGGGGAGAGGGCTAGGGTGAGGGGCATCTTGCTTTATTCAATTCATATAGAACGGTGGTATTCGCTATGGATAGCCGAAGCCGGCTGCAGGACCTTGTGCCAAAACTGGTACTCGCCCCCAGCTTTCTGATCGTCATTGTCTTCGTGTATGGCTTCATCGCCTATACCGGCTATCTGTCGGTCACCGACAGCAAGATGCTGCCCTCCTACAATTTCGTGGGCTTGAGCAACTATTCCAAGCTCTGGGCCCTGCCGCACTGGTGGCGGGCAATTTCCAACCTGGCGATCTTTGCAACCCTCTACATCGTCATCTGCTCGGTGCTGGGTCTTGGTCTTGCCATTCTGCTCGACCAGAAGATCCGCGCGGAAGGTTTGCTGCGGCCGATCTATCTCTATCCGATGGCGCTGTCCTTCATCGTCACGGGCACGGCCTGGAAATGGTTTCTCGATCCGGGCATCGGGCTTGAAAATACCATGCATCTGTGGGGCTGGGAGAGCTTTCAGTTCGCCTGGATCAAGGACCGCAACTACGCGATCTATTGCGTCGTCATCGCCGCCGTCTGGCAATCCACCGGCTTCATCATGGCGATGTTTCTGGCTGGCCTTCGCGGCGTCGATAACGAGATCATCAAGGCGGCACAGATCGACGGGGCGTCCTCCACGATGATCTACCGGCGGATCATCATTCCGCTGATGCGCCCGGTCTTCCTGTCGGCTTTCGTCGTGCTCGCCCATCTCGCCATCAAGGCCTATGACCTGGTCGTTGCGCTGACGGGCGGCGGGCCAGGGCAGGCGACCGAGCTGCCGGCGACCTTCATGTATTCCTACACGTTCACCCGCAACTCCATGGGCATCGGCGCCTCGTCGGCGATCATCATGCTGGCGATGATCTTCTCGATCATCATCCCCTACCTCTATTCCGAAATCAAAGGGGAGAAGCGCGTATGAGCGTCCAGAGCCCTGACAACGCCATTTCGTCCGGCCGCCTGACACGCGCGCTCATCTATACCGTGCTGATCCTGTTTGCGGCCTATTCGCTCCTGCCGCTCTACGTCATGCTGGTCAATTCCTTCAAGCCGTTGGATGAAATCCGCCAAGGCGGCATGCTGAACATTCCGCAGACCTGGACGCTGGATCCCTGGCGCTCGGCCTGGTCCACAGCGCAGATCGGCGTGCAGCCGACAGGCCTCAAGCCCTTCTTTATCAACTCGATCCTGATGGTCGTTCCCGCCGTTGCGATCTCCACGATCATCGGCGCGCTCAACGGGTACGTGCTCACCAAATGGCGCTTTCCGGGCTCCGGCATCTTCTTCGGCATGCTGCTTTTGTCCTGCTTCATCCCGTTCCAGATCGTGCTGATCCCGATGGCGCGCATGCTCGGTATCTTCGGGCTTGCCGGAACGACAACCGGGCTGGTCTTCGTACACATCGTCTATGGCCTCGGCTTCACCACGCTGTATTTCCGCAATTACTATGAGGCGTTTCCGACCGAACTGGTGCGGGCCGCGCAGATCGATGGCGCCAGCTTCTTCCAGATCTTCCGGCGCATCCTGTTGCCGTCATCCGGTCCGATCATCGTCGTTTCCGTGATCTGGCAGTTCACCAATATCTGGAACGACTTCCTGTTCGGGGCTTCGTTCTCGGGCGCCAATTCGACGCCGATGACGGTGGCGCTCAACAATCTCGTTTCCTCCTCCACCGGGGTGAAGGAATACAATGTCCATTTCGCAGGCGCGATCCTTGCCGCCCTGCCAACGCTTGTCGTCTACATCGTTTCCGGCCGCTATTTCGTCCGCGGCCTGATGTCCGGCGCCGTGAAGGGTTAAAGCCATGTCCTTTCTGAAAATTACCGATCTGCGCAAGTCCTACGGCTCGCTGGAAATCCTGAAAAACATCAACCTGGAAATCGACGAGGGCGGCTTCCTGGTGCTGGTCGGCCCGTCCGGCTGCGGCAAGTCGACCTTGCTCAACACCATTGCCGGGCTCGAGCCGATCACCTCTGGCGAAATCTCGATCAACGGCAAGTCGGTGGCGGGCCTGCATCCGTCCAAGCGCGACATTGCCATGGTCTTCCAGTCCTACGCGCTCTATCCGAACATGACGGTGGCCGGAAATATCGCGTTTGGCATGGAAATTCGCGGCGTGCCGAAGGACGAGCGCGACAAGGCGATCAAACAGGTCGCCGACATGCTGCAGATCGGCCATCTGCTCGACCGCAAGCCGAGCCAGCTGTCCGGCGGCCAGCGCCAGCGTGTGGCCATGGGCCGGGCGCTGGTGCGCAATCCGCAGGTCTTTCTGTTCGACGAGCCGCTGTCCAATCTCGATGCGAAACTGCGCGTCGATATGCGCACCGAGATCAAGCGCCTGCACCAGCGCATGAAGACGACGATCGTCTACGTGACGCATGACCAGATCGAGGCGATGACGCTGGCGACCAAGATCGCCGTCCTGAAGGATGGCATCCTGCAGCAGTTCGGCACGCCGGCCGAAATCTACAACAATCCCGCCAATCTGTTCGTGGCCGACTTCATGGGCTCGCCGGCGATGAACCTCCTGACCGCCACGGTCGAAGGCGGTGGCAACGATCTGCGCGTTTCGCTGGTGCGCCCGGATGCCGAACCGCTGCATCTGCCGGTCGCCCAGGTCTCTGGCCTTGCCGCCTATAGCGGCAAGCAGGTCGTCTTCGGGATCAGGCCGGAAGCGCTCACCGATCCCGACGGCGCCGATCGCAATGCCCGCCTGCTGGTGGAAGGCGACTGCCTGATCGAGGTGGTGGAACCGGCAGGGTCGGATACGTTCGCGGTCACCAAGCTCGGCGGCAAGGAAGTCGTGGCGCGTCTGCGCGCCGACGCCCGCATCGCCCCCGGCCAGAATACCAGACTGGCCTTCAACCTGGACAAGGCGGTGTATTTCGATCCGCAAAGCCAGCAGCGCATCGGCTGAGCCTTACCATGATCACGCAGCCCGACATCGTCATCATCGGCTCTGGCATCGGTGGAGCAACCGTCGCTTCCGCGCTGGCCGGCTCGGGCGCACGCGTCGCCATCCTCGAGCGCGGCGAGCGCCTTGCGGACACACCGGAAACGCGCAGCTACCGCTCCATCTTCGTTGATGGGCATTTCCGGCCAAAGGAGATGTGGCGCGAACCGGACGGCACAGCGTTCAATCCGGGAAACTTTTACTTCGTCGGCGGCAATTCCAAGCTCTTTGGCGCGGTCCTACTGCGCTATCGCGCCGAGGATTTTACCGAGATGCAGCATCTTGGCGGCGTCTCGCCGGCCTGGCCCTTTCCCTATGAAGAATTGGAGCCATGGTACGGCAAGGCGGAGCGGCTGTTCGATGTGCGCGGCGAGCTTGGACAGGATCCGACCGAGCCTTCTCACTCGACGCCCTATCCCCACGGTCCCGTCCCCGACGAGCCGTCGATCGCACGCGCCCGCGCCGAGCTGACGGCGCAGGGGCTTCATCCGGCGACATTGCCGCTCGGCGTTGATATCGACGCCTGGCTTGCCGGCGGCCGCACGCCCTGGGATGGTTTCCCCAATACCGGCCAGGGCAAGAGGGATGCCGAAACCGCGCCGCTCGCCGCCGCGCTGAAGGACCCGAATATCGAGCTGATCACCTCCGCCCATGTCGAAACGCTGGAAGCGGGGCCGGGCGGCCGGATCGAGGCCGTGCATTACACCCATCACGGCGAGAGGAAACGGCTTTCCCCGAAGCTGGTGATCCTGTCGGCGGGTGCGATCAATTCGGCCGCGATCCTGCTGCGGTCCGGTGACGGGAAGGGGCTCGCCAACCGCTCCGATCAGGTCGGCCGCAATTTCATGAATCACAATTGCAGCGCAATGCTGGCAATCAACCCGTTCCGGCGCAACGACAGTGTCTACCAGAAGACGCTTATGGTGAATGATTATTACCTGACGGGTGGTCGCGACGGCCTGCCGCTCGGCAATGTGCAACTGCTCGGCAAGATCAACGGCGACATTCTCAAGGCCAATGCGCCGCGTTACGCGCCGCGCTTTGCGCTCGACTTCATGGCGGGCCACGCCATCGACTGGTACATGATGACAGAGGATCTGCCGCATCCCGAAAGCCGCATCATGGTCGATGGCAAGGGCATCATCATGCAGTGGCGGCGCTCGAACATGGAAGCGCTGTCTGCGCTCGAAGTGAAAATGCGCGCGCATTTCAAGGCGGCGGGCTATCCGATCGTGCTGTCCCAACCGTTTGACAAGCGCACGCCCTCGCACCAGTGCGGCACGGTGCGGATGGGCAACGACCCGGCCACGGCACCGCTCGACCCGCTCTGCCGGGCCTTCGATCACCAGAACCTCTTTGTCGTCGATGCCAGCTGCCTGCCGACCTCGGCTGCGGTCAACCCGGCCTTGACGGTCGCGGCACAGGCGTTGCGGGTTGCCGCTCATATCGTTGCGAAGGATCTGGCGGCATGAGCGAGCACAAACGCCCCGTTGCCATCGTCACCGGCGGCCGCCGCGGCATTGGTCTCGGTATCGCTACGGCGCTCGCCAAGGACGGGTTCGATATTGCCATCACCGGTATCGGCGATGCCGATCAGGTGTCCGGCGTGCTGCAAAACCTGGAGGCTCTGGGCGCCCGGGCAATCTTCCTGAAGGCGGATATATCCGACCTTTCGGGCCATCAGGCGACGGTCGATGCGGTTCTGGCTGAGTTTGGCGGGATCGATTGCCTCGTCAACAATGCCGGCATGGCATCGGTGCTGCGCGGGGATTTTCTCGATCTTGTGCCGGAAAATTTCGACGTGATCATGGGCACCAATCTGCGCGGCACGGTGTTTTTCACGCAGGCGGTGGTGAGAGCCATGCTTTCCGCCGGTGCCAACGGGCCGCGCTCTGTGGTCAACATCACCTCGGTTTCTGCGGCGATGACATCTCCGGAACGGCTGGATTACTGCATGAGCAAGGCCGGGCTTGCCGTTTTTTCGCAAGGCTTGGCGCTGCGTCTGGCAGAGACCGGTATATCCGTTTTCGAGGTGCGGCCCGGCATTATCCGCTCCGACATGACGGCGGGCGTGTCTGCGAAATACGACGCGCTGATCGATGGCGGTCTGGTGCCGATGAAGCGCTGGGGCGAGGCGGACGATATCGGCCGCATGGTGGCGGCGCTGGCAAACGGCAGTTTCGGGTTTGCGACCGGGACGGTTGTGAACGCGGATGGTGGGCTGTCGATCGGGCGGTTGTAGTGAGTTTTGACTGGGAAGGGGCGGGGCGCACCCTCTTCTCCCCAGCGGGGAGAAGGTGGCCCGAAGGGTCGGATGAGGGGGAGCCAAGCACACGCGAATTTGCGGCGAGACCCCCTCATCGCTTCGCTGCGCTCAGCACTTCTCCCCGCTGGGGAGAAGAGGGAGCCTGCGGCTTGCTCCGTTTGAGATCGCTGAACAGCGATTGTTTTTTAAGGACGACGACATGAGCTACGATTACATCATCACAGGTGCCGGACCGGCCGGTTGCGTGCTTGCCAATCGGCTGACTGAAGATGCCGATGTCAAGGTGCTGCTTTTGGAGGCCGGGGGGAGCGATTGGAATCCGCTGTTTCACATGCCGGCCGGATTTGCCAAGATGACCAAGGGCGTCGCCAGCTGGGGCTGGGAGACAGTGCCGCAGAAGCATATGAAGAACCGGGTGCTGCGCTATACGCAGGCCAAGGTGATCGGTGGCGGCTCGTCGATCAACGCGCAGCTCTATACGCGCGGCAATGCGGCCGATTATGATCTTTGGGCGAGCGAGGACGGCTGCACCGGCTGGGATTACCGCAACGTGCTGCCCTATTTCAAACGGTCCGAGGACAACCAGCGTTTCGCCGACGACTATCATTCCTATGGCGGGCCGCTCGGGGTCTCCATGCCGGTCTCCGGCCTGCCGATCTGCGATGCCTATATCCGCGCGGGCCAGGAGCTCGGCATTCCCTACAATCACGATTTCAACGGCAGGCAGCAGGCGGGCGTCGGTTTCTACCAGCTCACCCAGCGCAACCGACGCCGTTCCTCGGCCTCGCTCGCCTATCTCAATCCGATCCGGACCCGCAAGAACCTGACGGTGCGGCTCGGCGCCCGCGTCACGCGGATCGTGCTGGAAGGGACACGCGCCGTCGGCGTCGAGGTCGCGACCGCAAAGGGGCTCGAAATCATCCGCGCGGAGCGCGAGGTTCTGGTCTCCTCCGGCGCCATCGGATCGCCGAAGCTTCTGCAGCAGTCGGGCATCGGCCCGGCCGATCATCTGCGTGCCGCCGGCGTTGAGGTGAAACATGACCTGCCGGGTGTCGGCAGCAATCTGCAGGACCATCTCGACCTGTTCGTGATTTCCGAATGCACCGGCGACCACACCTATGACGGCGTCGCAAAGCTGCACCGCACCGTCTGGGCCGGGCTGCAATATGTGTTGTTCCGCTCCGGGCCGGTTGCCTCGTCGCTGTTTGAGACAGGCGGCTTCTGGTATGCCGATCCGAATGCGCGCTCGCCCGATATCCAGTTTCATCTCGGGCTCGGGTCGGGCATCGAGGCAGGTGTCGAGAAACTGAAGAATGCCGGCGTGACGCTGAACTCGGCTTACCTGCATCCGCGCTCGCGCGGCACCGTGCGGCTCTCGTCGGCCGATCCCGCCGCAGCCCCGCTGATCGATCCGAATTACTGGAGCGACCCGCATGATCGCAAGATGTCGCTCGAAGGCCTGAAGATCGCCCGTGAAATCTTCCAGCAGCAGGCGCTGAAACCCTTCATCATGGCCGAGCGGCTGCCGGGGCCGAAGGTGATGACCGATGACGAACTGTTCGACTACGGCTGCGCCAATGCCAAGACCGATCACCATCCGGTGGGGACCTGCAAGATGGGCACCGGCGCCGATGCGGTCGTCGGGCTGGACCTGAAGGTGCATGGGCTGCAGGGCCTTCGCGTCTGCGATAGTTCGGTTATGCCGCGCGTTCCCTCTTGCAATACCAACGGGCCGACGATCATGATGGGTGAAAAGGGGTCCGACATCATCCGCGGGCGGCAACCCTTGCCGGCCACCATCTTCAGCCATGAGCGCAACGACCAGCGGCCGCGGGCGCGCGCCGATATTCGATAGGAACCTGAAATGATCCGCCATTGTGTCTTCATCCGCTTCCAGTCCACCATCGCCGATGCCGAGCGTCAGTCGATCCTTGCCGATATTGCCGCGCTGCAGCGGCTGGTTCCGGGCTATCTGGCATTTACGGCGGGGGGGAATGCCAGCCCGGAGGGGCTGGGCAAGGGATACAATAGCGGCTTCATCATCGATTTCGCCGATGTTGCGGCGCGTGACGCCTATCTCGTCCATCCCGCCCATGAAAAGGCCGGGGGCCGCATCGTGGCGGCGGCGGAGGGCGGTATCGATGGCGTCTTCGTCTATGATTTCGAGATTGCAGGCTGAGTTTTGATGATCGTTGAACCCCGCGCCTTCCTGACGAGCCTGTTTGAGGCTGCCGTCAAAGCCGCCGATCCCCTGGCGGCCATCCGCGCCCATCTGCCGGAAAAGCCCAAGGGGCGCACGATCGTTGTCGGTGCCGGAAAAGCGGCAAGCCAGATGGCGGCGGCGTTCGAAAGCCTGTGGGATGGACCTCTGGAAGGCGCAGTCGTTGCCCGCCATGGCCCGGTCGCCCCTTGCAAGCGCATCCGGGTGCTGCAATCGGCCCATCCGGTCCCGGACGAGGCCGGACTTGCAGGATCGGCGGCGTTGCTGGCGCTGGTTGAGGGGCTGACGCCGGACGATCTGGTGGTGGCTCTGATTTCGGGCGGCGGGTCCTCGCTTTTGCCCGCGCCGCCGGAAGGCTTGACCCTTACCGACGAAATCGCCGTCAACCGGGCGCTGCTTGCTTCCGGCGCGCCGATCTCGGCAATGAACGTGGTGCGCAAGCATGTCTCCCGCATCAAGGGTGGACGGCTGGCCTTTGCCTGCGCCCCGGCGCGGGTGGTCAGCCTGATCGTATCGGATGTGCCCGGCGACAATCCCGCCTTCGTCGCCTCCGGGCCGACCATTCCCGATGTCTCCACGCCCGCCGATGCGCTTGCCGTCATCAGCCGTTACGGAATGACGCTGCCTGACAGTGTGATGCGGCATCTGCAATCGGAGCAGGCGGCAGCGCACGGGCCGGATCATCCCGCATTCGCCGGCCATGAGCATCATATTATTGCCTCTGCCAGCGTCTCGCTCGAAGCTGCGGCATCGCAGGCGCGGGCGCTTGGCGTCGAGGCCGTCATCCTGTCGGATGCGATCGAGGGCGAGGCCCGCGATATCGGCCGGATGCATGCGGCGATCGCGCGCGAGACGGCGCTGCGCAACCGGCCGTTTTCAAAGCCGGTGGTGATCCTGTCCGGCGGCGAAACAACGGTGACGATTTCGGGCGATGCCTATGGCAAGGGCGGCCGCAACAGCGAATTCCTACTGTCGCTTGCGCTGGATATCGACGGCCTTGACGGCGTGCATGCGCTGGCCGCCGATACCGATGGCATTGACGGGTCCGAGGACAATGCCGGGGCTTTTGCCGATGGCGCGACCACGGCCCGCATGCGCGCTGCGGGCGCCGATCCGCGCGAGCATCTCGCCCGCCACGATGCCTGGAGCGCATTTCATGCGAGCGGTGATCTCTTTTCGCCTGGCCCGACCGGCACCAATGTCAACGACCTCAGGGCTATGCTGATTGCTTAAGACAGCGGCCAAAACCCGGCATGCGCGGCCATCCAGCCGCTGCAAAGCGGGTAACTGTGGATATTGTAGATATTGCGCATATGGGCTGGAACAATTCCGGGAGGCATGCGTTGCCCGCCATCGAAGGTTCGAGATTCCGCACTGCGGGAGTTGCCGCCAGTCGTGAACTTCGTTCCTTCGGAGACGATGAATGGACGTGAACGATGAAGGGGGCTTCTCAAACCAATATCGTTCCCCTATGCCGCGCTCCGCAGAACGCACATGATGTATGTACGGAAGTTTGAAAATGAGTTGCAAAATCCTGGTGGTCGAAGACGAAATATTCGTTGCCACCGAAATTGAGTATCTGGTCGCAGAACTTGGGCATAACCCGATCGGCATCGCTGCGGACCGGGTATCGGCTTTCAACCTTGCGCCGTTCGCCGAGATCGCTCTGGTCGATCTCAATCTGCGCGATGGGCCGACAGGAACCGAGATCGGCCGCATGCTGGCCGAACAGCACGGGGTCACGGTGTTGTTCATGACTGCCAATCCGTCACAGCTTGCCGATGGCGTTCCGGGAACGGTTGGGGTGATTTCCAAGCCGGTTGGTGAAGACGACCTGCGCCAGGTGGTCAGCTATGCGGTCGCCAAGCGGAATTCGGTTGCAGCCGACGTGCCGCCGCGTTTGCGGGTCTTCCAGTAAATCTTATTCAGCGCGGCATCATGGCCGCGCCGCAAGCTTGCTGCTGCGCGCGATCGAGGCCAGCGGCACCGTCACGTGGACGCGCACGCCGTCAGCGTCCCATTGACGATGAAATTGTCCCCCGAGCTGCCCTTCGACGCTGATCCGCATCAGGCGCGACCCGAACCCTTCCTGGTCCGGCCGGCGCACGGCAATTTCATTGCCGCTTTCCTTCCATTCCAGCACGTAGTTTTCACCGTCGTGGCGGCCCGCAATGGCCAGGCGTCCGCCGGCATGGGACAAGGCGCCATATTTGGCGGAATTGGTCGCGAGTTCATGCAGAAGCAGCGCCAGCGGCGTGGCGGCGCTGTCGCCGATGACGGTGTCGTCGCCTGCAAAGGTGATCCGGCTCTCCATATCCTCCAGCCCATAGGGCTCAAGCAGCCGCTGTGTCAGGCCGAAGATGCTGGTTTCCAGATCCACCGGTCTCGACGTCCGGCTGTGCGGGCGGACGAAATCATGGGCGCGGCCCATCGCCTCGATGCGCTTGCGCAGGAGGTCGGCAAAGCCGCGCGATTCAGGCGCTGAGCGGGCGGACAGGCTGATGATACCGCTCAAAACCGAAAAGATGTTCTTGATGCGGTGGCTGAGTTCGTGCGCGACGATCTCGCGTTCGGCCTGAACCATCTTGGTGTCGTGAATATCCGTGCAGGTGCCGTACCAGCGGATGATCTCGCCGCTGTCATCGCGAATGGGCAATGCGCGTCCGAGCACCCAGCGGTAGACGCCGCTGTGATGGCGCAGGCGGTATTCCACCTGATATGCCTCTCCCGTCTGCAACGACTGGCGCCAGGTGGCCCAGGCGCGTTCGCGGTCCTCCTCGTGGAACATGCCATTCCAGCCCTCGCCATCGGTCGATCCCTCCGGAACGCCGGTGAATTCGTACCAGCGGGCATTGTAATAGTCGTGAAAACCATCCGGAAGCGTCGACCAGACCATCTGCGGCATGGCATCGGCAAGGGTGCGAAAGCCGATTTCAGAGCGGGCATGCGCCTCAAGCGCTTCCTTTTGGGCGGTGATATCGACGGAGACGCCGGGAAACCGGATGCATGTACCGTGTTCGTCGATCAGCGGCTGGCCTTCGGCAAGCACCCATTTGATGCTGCCGTCCTCTTGAACGAGGCGGTATTCCTTTGAAAAGCGCCCGCCGGTTTGCATGGCGTTTTGCATGGCTCTGCCGACCTGTTGGACATCGTCGGGATGGATCGTGCGGATGAAGTCCGCAATCGGGGCGCCATGGCGCGCGACCTTGGGATCGACGCGGTAGAGTTGCGCGAACTTTTCGTCGGAATAGACACGATCTTCCGGAACATGCCAGTCCCAGGTACCGACAACGGCGGAGCTGCCAAGCGCCAGCGAAAGCTGTTCGCGGCTGTGGGCCAGTTCCTGTTCGGCAGTCACACGCTTGGTCGTCTCGATGACCAGGGCGAGGACTGCAACGGTGGTGCCGTCATCATTCAGGATCGGGCTATAGTCGAGATCGAGCCAGACGTTTTCCGCCATGCCGTTGCGATGGAACGTAAACTCCTGGTCCTCAAAGGACAGGCTCTCGCCGGCAAACACGCGACCGATAATATCGGCGTTGAAGTCCGCCACCTCCGGCCATGCGGAAAGGACCGATGCGCCGAAACAATCCGGGTGGCGGCCGCCGGCGATGGCGATATAGCCGTCATTGTAGAGCATGATGCCGTCGCGCCCGGCCAGCAGCGCCATGGGGATCGGCGATGCCAGCAGCATCCGGCAGGCAGCCTTCAGTGCGTCAGGCCAGCCGTCGAGGGCCCCAAGACTTGTCGTCGCCCAATTCAAGCCATTGAACCGGCGCAGCATCTCGCTGGCGGCAAGTTTGGCTGGGATCTTTCCCCCTGATCGGGAAAACAAAGACGACTGACTATCCATGCGCTCTCAAATGCTCTGACGGGCAGCCCTCATCGGGCCTTAGCGAGAACCCGGCATATAGAGAGGGTTTGCCGGAAGTCATCCTTTGCACACGGTTTTTCTTCATCGGCACTTACCAAGGAGGAGCGAATATTCGCCCGGTCCGGACGGGTCAGAACGTTCAGCCGGCGTCCTTCTCTGGCTGCCCGTCCGGCTCTTTTTCGAGGCATCACACCGGAACAAATTCACCTTTTGTCCGTTCCTGCGATGTGGTGGAGGTAGCATTTATGTTCATTCGGTTGGGTTACGAAATAGGCATCAGCTGCGATCAGCCGACCCCGATGATGACGTTTCTGTCGGTGGATCGCGCCAGGCGGCACGATATCGTCAGCGAGCGCGGACCGATTTCCGATCCTGTCGTCAAGATGGGTGAGGTGACCGATCCTTTCGGCAATGTCTGCATGCGCATGGTCGTTCCAGCCGGCGGGCTGCGTCTCAGCTATGATGCGGTAATCAAGGACAGTGGCCGGCCGGACCCGGTCAACCGCGCCGCACAGGCGGTGCCGGTCGAAAACCTGCCCGCCGAATGCCTTCCATATCTTTCCGCGAGCCGCTATTGCGAGACCGACCGTTTCGGCGCACTTGCTTGGCGTCTGTTCGGCGAAGTCGAACCGGGCTGGGCCCGTGTCCAGGCAATCTGCGATTATGTGCATCAGCGCCTGACCTTCAGCTATGGCTACACGGCAACGTTGCGCACCGCGATGGAAGCGCATGATGAGCGGTCTGGCGTATGCCGCGATTATGCGCATCTTGCCGTGACGCTCTGCCGTGCGATGAATATGCCGGCGCGTTACGTCAACGGCTATATGGGCGATTTCAGCGAAACCGATAATCCAGCCCCCATGGATTTCAACGCCTGGTTCGAAGTCTATCTCGATGATCGCTGGTATACGTTCGATGCCCGCCACAATGCCCCGCGCATCGGCCGGGTTGCGGTTGCGCGAGGCCGCGATGCTGCCGACATTCCGCTGATCCAGACATTCGGCAAGCATGAATTGACGACGTTCAAAGTGTGGACCTCAAAGGAAACGGACAGTGCGCTGACCAAGAGGCATAGCCGGGCGGATGTGTCGCTTTTGACGCCGTGGTTCAGCGAACGCTGGTCCAAGCTCGTGCAGCAAAGGGAACTTGAGCGGGGGCATTGAGAGTGACCGGGTTTTTCGCCCGGTGAAAATCATGCTTCAGGTTGGTTTTTTCCTTAACCGCGCAAAAGGTAGAAAATAATCTCTATAAACTTGGTATAAAATAGCGGAGAAAAGTACCAGAAACAGTCGCCCTAAGGCTTCTGATAATCTGCAACAACTCAAGTGGAGGACATTATGCAAGGTTCGAAACCAGTCATGCAGAAAAGTCCGGTGAGCTACAGCGTTCACCCGGCACCGCAGTTTTCCTGGACAATGGCCGCGCAGGCCACAGCCCTTGCCGCCGCCTTCCTGTTCGTGACAGCGCTGGTTTTTGGCGCGATTTGAGCCGTCCAGTCAAAAACTAACATTTTCAGGCCCTTGCGTCCCTCCGGATGTAGGGGCCTTGCGTTTTCGGGGTACACGAGAAGATTTCCTGCACTGCGATCATGCGTGCTCTTCCTCTAAAAACCCATCCGTTCCAGCTGATTTGACCCCGTGGCGCAGATGCCGCAATCGACGGCGGTTGCGGACGGCCACATCATCCCCCTTGCCGTCAGTCTTGCGGATATCGTAGCCTTGCCGTCTGAGATCCGATCCTCCTTCGTGTGGGGAGTGTCAGAGCGAAGCGGTGGGAAGGGATGCCTGTTGTTTCAAAGGTGGGTCCTTCCGCAACCCTGCCCAGGAGGGGAGGGGGTTTTTACGGCGCCTGCAGCAACCGCTGCGGCGGCTCAAGCGAGTTTTCAGCGGCGAACGCTATCGCCAATCGATCCCGGTTGGCGCACTGAAAAACAGAAGACGATCTGACGGGAAGGACAAGAAACATGCTCGACAAGCGCAAATTCTACATCAACGGCGAATGGGTCGCTCCCCTTGTGGCCAACGATCTTGAGGTTTTGAACCCGGCGACCGAAAAGCCGGTTGCGGTGATTTCCATGGGAAGTGCTGCGGATATCGACCGCGCCGTCGCCGCTGCCAAGACGGCTTTTGCGACCTACAGCCGCACGACGACGGAAGAGCGGCTGGCCCTTCTGGAAAAGCTGCTTTCCATCTACAAGCGCCGCTACGAAGAGATGGCCCAGACCATCACGCTGGAGCTTGGCGCGCCGCTGTCCATGAGCCGCGAACAGCAGGCCGATGTCGGCGTTGGCCATCTCCAGGGCTTTATCGATGCGCTGAAGCGCCTGCACAGCCGCGAAGTGCTGCCCAATGGCGATGTCATGCTGCGCGAGCCGATCGGCGTGTGCGGTCTGATCACGCCCTGGAACTGGCCGATCAACCAGATCGCGCTGAAGGTGGTGCCCGCCCTTGCGACGGGCTCGACCTGCGTGCTGAAGCCATCGGAATTCACGCCGCTGAACGCGTTGCTCTATGCCGAAATGGTGCATGAGGCCGGCTTTCCGGCCGGCACGTTCAACCTCGTCAACGGCGATGGCCCGAATGTCGGGGCCGCACTCTCCAAACACAAGGACGTCGATATGATGTCGTTCACGGGCTCGACCCGCGCAGGCATCGCCGTCAGCAAGGACGCTGCCGAAACGGTCAAGCGCGTGACGCTGGAGCTTGGCGGCAAGTCGCCCAACATCGTCTTCGAAGATGCCGATCTTGAAGACCGGGTTTCCGGCAGCGTGCTGGAATGCTTCAACAATTCCGGCCAGTCCTGCGATGCGCCAACGCGTCTCCTGGTGCAGAAGTCGGTCTATGACAAGGCCGTCGAGATCGCCACGCGGGTGGGACGCGAGGCGAAAGTCGGCAATCCCGCCGAGGAAGGCAGCCATATCGGGCCGCTGGTCAGCGATGTCCAGTTCGGCCGGGTGCAGGCCCTGATCGAGGCTGGCATTGCCGAAGGTGCGCGTGTTCTCGTCGGCGGTGCCGGCAAGCCGGACGGTTTTGAGACCGGCTATTTCGTCAAGCCGACGATCTTTGCCGATGTCAACAATACCATGCGCATTGCCCGCGAAGAGGTGTTCGGTCCGGTGCTTGCCATCATGCCGTTCGATACCGAAGAGGAAGCGATCGAGATCGCCAACGACACCAATTATGGCCTTGCGGCCTACGTCCAGACCGGTGATCCCAAGCGCGCCGAACGCGTTGCCGCACGGCTTCGCGCCGGCATGGTCCATATCAACGGCGGGCCGCATCGCTATGGCAGCCCGTTTGGCGGCTACAAGCAATCCGGCAATGGCCGCGAAGGCGGCCGTTTCGGGCTCGAGGATTTCCTCGAAGTGAAGACTGTTCACCGGCCTGACGCCGCCTGATGATTGGCTGAGTTAACTTTTGCTGCGACCCCATTTACCGTCATCCTCGCCCTCGAGGCGAGGATCCAGAGTCGGACACTGAACCGAGCAAGAGAAAACTGACCCAGATGTCAGTCATCTCCGTGCTTGTCATGAAAACCGAGCTGGCCCCAAGTTTCTGGGTTGAGAGACTTTCTGACCCGACAGACATCGGGTGGCTGGATCCTCGCCTCAAGGGCGAGGATGACGGGGTGTGTGAAGGGCGAAGATGACGGGTGGGTGATATGCCCGCAGGCACGTGCTTGCGGGCATTGGTTCACGAACTCTCATCATCCCATCAGGAGAAGTCGCTGTTTCCCGGCGGGGCGTTCTGATACCTGCAGAGCGTTATCGCGCCGGCGGATTGCGCCGTGCCAGACCTATGGACAGCGCCCGTGTCAGAGACCGTACTTCCCTCACCATCGAAACCGGCCTCGTCATCGGCCAACCGGCTTGCGCTGATCGCCCTGTTGATTGGCGGTGCTGCGATCGGCGGTTCGCCCATTTTCGTGCGGCTGTCGGAAGTCGGGCCGATGGCAACGGCATTCTGGCGGGTGGCGCTGGCGCTTCTGCCGCTCGTCATCTGGTCGAAAACGGCGGGGCATACCGTCACCGATCAGCGGCCGGCGGGATTTACCGATTACGGCCTGCTGGTGCTGCCCGGCATCTTCCTTGCCGTCGATCTCGCGGCCTGGCATCTGGCACTGCACATGACCTCGGTTGCCAACGCGACCCTGCTTGCCAATCTGGCGCCGATCTTCGTGACGCTTGGCTCATGGCTGTTGTTTCGCGCCCGTGTCAGCGGCGTGTTCATTGCCGGCCTTGCGACGGCGCTGGCGGGCGTCGTCATCCTGAAGGGCGGGCCAATGGCGCTGGGAGACGGCCAGCTGGCCGGCGATGCCACGGCGGCGCTGGCGGCGGTGTTTTACGCCGGCTACATCCTGTCGATCGGCCGGCTCCGCAGCCGCTTTTCCACCAACCGTATCATGATCTGGAGCACGGCATCGGCCGCGCTCTGCATGTTGCCGATCGCCTTCTTCTTCGAGGCGAGCTTCATGCCCACCTCTTTGTTCGGCTGGGCCATCCTGTTCGGGCTTGCCTTCATCAGCCATGCCGGCGGGCAGGGGCTGATCATCTATGCGCTCGCTTTCCTGCCGCCGGCATTTTCGTCGCTGACGCTGCTGTTGCAGCCGGTCGTGGCGGCAATCCTCGCATGGCTGCTGCTCAGCGAACCCGTCGGCCTGATGCAGGCCATTGGCGGCGCGATCGTGCTGGCGGGCATCCTGATCGCCCGCCGCGGCTGATGTTGCTTGACCTGGGGATCAGATTTCCTGATCAGATCCCGGGCAGATTGAATCCCGAAAGCCGTTCCTCAAGCTTCAGGATGGTCTGCGCATCCGCATTGGCGAAGGCAAAGCGCAGATAGCCTTCCTGGCCCTCGCCGAAATAGTCGCCGGGCAGGCAGACGATGCCGGCGATCTTTGCCAGCTTTTCGGCGACGAATTCCGAGCGGATATCCGGATAGGGATGGCGGATATAGGCGAAATAGGCGCCGATCGCCTGCAATTTCCAGCCCTTGAGCTTGCCCATGACGTGGCGGAGCGCGTCGGCGCGCGTGGCAATTTCGGCCCGGTTGCCCGCTCGCCAGTCTGCCAGCGCGGGAATGGCCTTGGCGACGGCCGATTGCGCCGAGCGCGGGGCGCAGATCTGCAGATTGTCCATGATCTTGGCAACCTGCTCGACCATGGCCGGTCCCGCGGTGATGGCGCCCAGACGGTGGCCGGGAATGCAGAAAGATTTTGAGAAGCTGTAGAGGCAGACGAGACTGTTCTGCCAGCCCTTGATCGACAGGAGATCATGCGGCGCGCCGCTGCCTTCGGGCAGGAAGTCGCGATAGGTCTCGTCGAGGATCAGCCAGGTGCGGTTGGCGCGGCAAAGATCGTAGATCCGGTGCAGAAGCGCCGGTGGATAGACGGCGCCGGTCGGATTGTTGGGCGTTACCAGCGCCAGCGCGCGGATGCCAGGTTTCAGCGCTGCGGCAATGGCATCGACATCCGGCAGGAAGCCGCTGCCCGCATCGCACGGTACCAGTTCGACGCCGATGCCGAGCATTGCCAGCGTCGTCTGCTGGTTGAAGTAGAAGGGATTGGTCATCAGGATCGTATCGCCTGCACCGGCAATCGCCATGGCGGTGCAGATGAAGGCCTGGTTGCAGCCGGAGGTGATGTGGATGTTTTCACGTCCGATCTTGGCGTCGTAGAGGCCGGAAACATGCTGCGCATAGGCGCTGCGCAGGACATCCTCGCCTTCGATGGCGCCATAACCGGTGAAAGCGGGGGAGGCGGCGGCCTCGCCCAGCCAGGTCAGCATGTCGGGATGGGCGGGATAGCCGGGCACGGCCTGGCTGAGATCAATCAGCGGTCCGCGCGCGCCGTCATAGTCCTTGGCCCAGGCCAGAACGGACGGCACGGGCGGCGGCGAGAGCTTGGCGATCAGCGGATTGAAATGCGGCATCGGATTGTCCTGTGGTTCCTAAGACGTGACTGATTAATCTTGCGGTTCTTACGATTTGGCCCGCCGTTTCGGCGTCGGCTCCGGACGCCTGCTGCGGGCGGGCGAGGAGACGGGCTGAAAGCTGTCCTTGGCGGGGAGGCGTTCGGGCGCGCTCACCTTGTGGGTGCGGGCGCGAATGATGGTGCGTGCCGAGGTCTGTAGCTCCGGCATGGGGTCGTTTTCAAGGGCCGAAAACAGCCAGTCGATGAAGACCTTGACGATCGGCGCCGCGCGGTTTTCGTTGCGGCAGGCGACATAGAAGGCATCGTTGGCCGGAACGGTGAGATCGAAGGGGGCGATCAGCTCGCCCTTGGCAATCAGGCTGCCGGCCGTAATGGTATCCCCAAGCGCCACGCCCTGATTGTGCAGCGCCGCTTCCGTCGAAAGCCGGGCGTCGCTCATGAAGTGCTGGCGGCCGCGCTGGATGTCGATGCCATCGGCAGCCGCAAGCCAGGTGTTCCATTCGCGCCCGTCATCGCCATGCAGGATGACATGATCGCGCAGGTCGCGCAGCGATCTCAACGGCCGCATATTGAGGAGGGTGGGGCTGACGACCGGAAACAGCTCCAGCCGGCTCCACAGCCGCGCCCAGCAATCGGGCCAGTTGCCGTCACCATAAAGCAGGCAGATATCGACATCGGCAGAAAAAAGATTGGCGGCATCGTTGGAGGCGATCAGCGTCAGCTGCACGTCGGGGAACTGTTCGGTGAACTGATGCAGGCGCGGGATCATCCAGAAGGACAAAAGCGCCGGCACGCAGACGATGCGCAGCTCGCCGCTGGTGGTCGGCCGCGTCATCGCGGCGGTGGCGGCGGCGATGCCTTCAAAGGCGTGGGTGACGGCGGGCAGGAGCAGCGCGCCCTGCGAGGTGAGTTTCAACCGCTTGCCGCCGCGTTCGAACAGGGCGGCGTTGAAGGAGAGTTCGAGCGCTCTTATCTGATGGCTGATTGCGCCATGGGTGACGTTCAGCTCGCGGGCGGCGGCCGAAACCGAACCACGCCGGGCGGTCGCCTCGAAGGCGCGCAAGGGGTTCAGCGGGGGCAGGCGGCTGGACAAGAGGTACGCTCCGGGGCGTCGATCATGATGTTAGTTTTTCTCACATCAAACGCTATAACAATGTCAATTGATTTTCCAATCAAATTGTTTCCTAATGTGATCAACAAAGGCAAAAGCCTGGGGAACATGCATCCGGACGCGTCTCTGGCAAACAGGGGCGGTTTTCCGGCTTTTGGCGGCACGAGCAGCGCATTTCACGCTCGATAACCATTAGAATCGCACGGTTTTCCAGGCCCAACACGAGGTCAAGCGGATATGGCGTGGGATGACAGCAAGCTAAACGAACTGAAGGCGAAGTATGGCGAAGCTCATGGCGGCGAGATGTTCGACCCGACCTTCCGCAAGGTTGCCGACAAGATCTTCTCCAAGAACGGCACGCGCCTTGCGCCGTACTCCGGCGTTCCGACCTTCCTGATGGCGCCCTATGTGCCTGTCGATGCCAACGAGCCGGATTTCGGCAATCTGCAGGTCGCCATTGTCGGCGTGCCGATGGATCTTGGCGTTACCAACCGTCCGGGCTCGCGTTTCGGGCCGCGCGCCATGCGCACCATCGAGCGCATCGGCCCCTATAATCACGTGCTCGGCTGCGCGCCCGTGCATGACCTGCGCGTGGCCGATATCGGCGACGTGCCGTTCCAGAGCCGCTACCGGCTCGAACTCAGCCATGACGATATCGAAAAGCGCATCAACCAGATCGTCGAGGCCGGCGTGGTTCCTCTTTCTGTCGGCGGCGACCACTCGATCAGCCATCCGATCCTGAAAGCCGTCGGCAAGAAGCGCCCGGTCGGCATGATCCATATCGACGCCCATTGCGATACCGGCGGCGCCTATGACCTCACCAAGTTCCATCATGGCGGTCCGTTCCGCAACGCGGTACTGGACGGCGTGCTCGATCCGACCCGCACGATCCAGATCGGCATTCGCGGCTCCTCCGAATATCTTTGGGAATTCTCCTACGAGTCCGGCATGACCGTCATTCATGCCGAGGACGTGACCGGCATGGGCATTCCGGCTATCATCGAGAAGGCGAAGGCGATCGTCGGCGACGGCCCGACCTATTTGTCCTTCGATATTGACAGCGTCGATCCAAGCTTTGCGCCGGGCACGGGCACCCCCGAAATCGGCGGTCTCACCACCCGCGAAGTGCTGGAGTTGATCCGCGGCCTGAAGGGGTTGAACCTCGTCGGCGGCGATGTCGTCGAAGTCGCGCCGCAATATGATTCGACCACCAACACAGCGCATGTCGGCTCGCAGGTCCTGTTCGAAATCCTGAGCCTCATGGTGTTCAGCCCGTTCGTCAACGGGACAAGGGATTGAGGGCGTTTCCTCTTCTCCCCAGCGGGGAGAAGGTGGCCCGCAGGGCCGGATGAGGGGGCGGCTCGCACAGAATTTGCGGGAAGACCCCCTCATCGCCTCGCCTGCGCTCGGCACTTCTCCCCGCGGGGGAGAAGGGACATGCGGCAAGCGCCGTTTCTCCCGGACGTTTTGGGGAGCTAACGGCAAATTCGATCGTCCCCTCTCCCCGTTTACGGGGAGAGGGCTAGGGTGAGGGGCAAAAGCCTCCTCCCGATACCGTGCCTGCCACAAACAAAAATCACAAAGGGGAATACCATGACCACACTCTCAACCTTTAAATCCGGTCTTACCGCCGCGCTGATGCTGAGCGGTGCCGTGCTCGGTTTCGCATCCGCCGCCAATGCCGATGCGATCGACGACATCACCAAGGCGGGCGTGCTGAATGTCGGCGTCTTTGCCGATTTTCCGCCCTTTTCGTCTGCCAGCGCCGACATGAGCCTGAAGGGCTACGACATCGACGTTGCGCAATATATTGCCGATAGCCTGAAGGTGAAGCTGGTTCCCGTGCCGGTCACCGGCCAGAACCGCATCCCGTATCTCACTGAAAAGCGCGTCGATCTGCTTGTCAGCGTCGGCTACAGCAAGGAGCGCGCCGAAGTCATCGATTTTGCCGCAGCCTACGCGCCCTATTACATCGCCGTGATCGGCCCGGCCGCCATGGACGTCAAAGGCAAGGACGACCTTTCCGGAAAGTCCATCGCCGTAAACCGCGGCACGCTGGAAGACACCTCGCTGACGGAAGCCGCCCCCAAGGATGCCGATATCAAGCGTTTCGACAATTACAACTCGGTAATCCAGGCGTTCATCTCCGGCCAGACGGAACTGATGGTTGTCGGCAATGATGTCGGTGCCCAGGTTCTGGCCCGTCAGGAAGCCTTGAAGCCGGAACAGAAGTTCCAGCTCATGACCTCGCCGTCGCACCTGGCGCTGAACAAGGGCGAAGACCGGCTGAAGGCCGCTGTCAACGATGCCGTTGCCAAGATGCTGGCCGATGGCAAGCTGGATGCGAGTTCGCAAGCCTGGCTGAAAGTGCCGCTCAATCCTGAAAACCTGAAGGATTGATCCTTTGGGCTATGTGCTCGACTTCGGCTGGCTGAGCGATGCGGTCTCCCTGATCGCAAGCGGTGCGGCCATGACGATGTTCCTGATCGCGGTGTCGGCTGTTGCCGGCATCGTGCTCAGTGTTCTGGGTGCAGCAGCGCGGCGCAGCCGCTACGCTCTGTTGCGCCGCGCGATTGCCGCTTATGTCGAGCTTATCCGCAACACGCCGTTTCTGGTGCAGCTGTTCTTCATCTTCTTCGGGCTGCCCAGCCTCGGCATCCGCCTCGATCCGGTGGTCGCCGCGATCCTGGCAATGACCCTGAACATGACGGCCTATACGACGGAGATCGTTGGCGCCGGTCTCGATGCGGTGCCCAAGGGACAGAAGGAGGCGGCGCTTGCGCTTGGCCTGCGGCCCCGCCTGGTGTTCATCAAGATCGTGCTGCCGCAGGCGCTGAAGGTGATCTTCCCGGCGCTGACCAGCCAGATCGTCATCATGATGCTGGAATCGGCCGTCGTCTCGCAGATCGCCGTGCGCGAGCTCACCTATGAGGCAGATCTCCTGCAGGCCCGCACGTTCCGGGCGTTCGAGACCTATTTCATCGTGACCCTCGTCTATCTCGCCATGAGCATCGGCCTGCGCCGTTTGCTCGTCGCCGGCGGCAACCGCTTTCTGGCGGGAGGCGTGTCGTGATCGAATTCACCCTTTGGGACATCGTCCGCAATCTGCTTCTGGCGGCGCGCTGGACCATCCTTCTGTCGGCCGTCGCCTTCGTGGGCGGCACGATCGTCGGCCTTGTCATCCTGTTCATGCGCATTTCCAAGCGGCGCTGGGTGCAGCGCTTTGCCGAATATTATATCGGCCTGTTTCAGGGCACGCCGCTGTTGATGCAGCTCTTCCTGCTGTTCTTCGGCCTGCCGCTGATCGGCCTGCGCATCGAGCCCTGGACGGCTGCGGTACTGGGCCTGACGCTGTGCGCCAGCGCGTTTCTGGCGGAAATCTGGCGCGGCGGCGTGCAGGCGGTGCCGCTTGGGCAATGGGATGCCGGCAGCAGCCTGGGATTGCATTATCTTAAGCAGTTGCGGCTGATCATCCTGCCGCAGGCCTTTGCGATGACGCGGGCGCCGACGGTCGGCTTTCTGGTGCAGCTGATCAAGAGCACGGCCTTGACATCGATCATCGGATTTGAGGAACTGGTCAGGACCTCGAATGCGATCAACAATGCGACCTTCGAGCCGTTCAAGGTTTATGGCTTCGTGGCGCTGATCTATTTCGCCTTGTGTTTTCCGCTGACGCGCTACGCCAAGATGCTGGAGCTTCGCGCGCTAAAACACTGATCAATCCGTGGTCCGGGGCTTGCAAGCCGGACCAAAAATTGGGAACAGACCGGAAGCCACAAAGACGGCACCGGCATAGAACAGGAGAACAAGGATGACAGACTTTCTCAAACAGAAGATCGGCCGCCGCGCCGTGCTCGGTGCCGGCCTTGCCGGTGCATCCATGCTGGCCATGCCGTCCATCCTGCGCGCTCAGGAAAAGTCGCTGAAGGTCGGCGTCTATGGCGGCTATTTCAAGGATTCCTTCGACAAGAACATTTTTCCGGATTTCACCAAGGCGACCGGCATTGCCGTCGAGGCGATTGCGGAGCCGACCGGCGAAGCCTGGCTGGTGCAGCTCGATCAGGCTGCCAAGGCAGGACAGGCTCCGGCCGACGTCTCGATGATGTCGCAGGTGGCGATGCTGAAGGGTCAGGCGACCGACCTGTGGGCGCCGCTCGACATGGCGAAGATCCCGAATGGCGCAAACCTCATCGAGCGTTTCGTCAACAAGTATCCGGACGGCCGCGTCGCCGGCATCGGTGCCGTGTCCTGGTACATTACGCTCGTCACCAATACCGACGTCTACAAGGAAGCCCCGACATCCTGGCAGGCGTTCTGGGATCCGGCAAATGCCGACAAGCTCGGTCTCCTGGCGCTGGTGTCCAATTCCTTCCTGCTCGAAGTGACCGCCAAGACCTTCTTTGGCGGCACCAAAGCGCTGGATACGGAAGAGGGCGTCCAGAAGGCCTTCGACAAGCTGGCCGAGGTCAAGCCGAACGTGCGCCTGTGGTACCGCGACGAGGCCCAGTTCGAACAGGCGCTGAAGTCGGGCGAAATCCCGATGGGCCAGTATTATCACGACGTCACCGGCCTTGCCGCTGCCGACGGCAATCCCGTCCGCTCGACCTTTCCCAAGGAAGGCGGCATTCAGGACAGTGGCTGCTGGGCGCTGTCGCGCGCATCGACGAAGGTCGATGAGGCCCATGAATTCATCAACTACATGAGCCAGCCGTCGATCCAGGCGATCCTGTCGCGCAAGGTCGGCACCTCGCCGACGGTCAAGCGCGAGCTGACCGACCTGACGGACGCGGAATTTTCCGCCGTCTCCTCCGATATCGAACCGATCATTCCGCGCTACGATCTCTACCAGACGAAGTCGGACTGGCTGAACCAGAAATGGACGGAACTGATCGTCGGTTGATTTGGGCTCGGAGGGTGGATTTACCCCCCTCTGTCGGCGACGCCGACATCTCCCCCTCAAGGGGGGAGATTGGCCGCTGGCACTGTGCGTCCCTTGTCTCAGCAAAGATAAGGGAAAAGAATGATCTCCCCCCTTGAGGGGGAGATGTCCCGAAGGGACAGAGGGGGGTGAAGGCGGCATATGCTGTATTGAATGCGTGCCGCGATGCCCCGAAGTTTTTTAAAAGGAACACGATGTCAGGCCTCGTCCTTAACAACGTCACGAAGGAATTCGGGACTTTCACTGCGGTCAACAATGTCGAGCTGACGGTGCCGCATGGTACGTTTGTCTGCATGCTGGGACCGTCCGGTTGCGGCAAGACCACGCTGCTCAGGATGATCGCCGGGCTCGACCTGCCAACCGGCGGTGCGATCCGGCTTGATGGCGAGGACATCACCCATGTTCCCACCCACAAGCGCAATCTCGGCATGGTGTTCCAGTCGCTGGCGCTGTTTCCGCATCTGACAGTCGGTGAAAACATCGCCTATCCCTTGCGCATTCGCGGCGCACCGAAGGAGGATCAGAAGAAGCGGGTCGATGAACTCCTGTCGATGATCCATCTGAGCGGCTATTCCGACCGGCCGGTGTCGAAACTGTCCGGCGGCCAGCGGCAGCGCGTGGCGATTGCCCGGGCGCTGGCGATCTCGCCGAAACTGTTCCTGCTCGACGAGCCGCTCTCCGCACTCGACGCGAAATTGCGCGAGGCGATGCAGGTGGAGTTGCGCCAGCTGCAGCAGCAGCTCGGCATCACCACCATCGTCGTCACCCATGACCAGCGCGAGGCGATGACCATGGCCGATACGGTCGTTGTCATGAAGGGCGGCGAAATCCGCCAGGCCGCGTCGCCGATCGAGATATACCGCCGCCCGGCCGATACGTTCGTTGCCGATTTCATCGGCTCGACCAATCTGCTCGAGGCCGAAGCCGACAGCGCCGGCCGCGTCACCGTGCTCGGCCAGCCGGTGTCCGGCGTGTCTCTCGGTGCCGCTACCAGCAAGGCGACGCTGTCGATCCGGCCGGAAGACGTGCATCTGACGGCGCCTGGCGATGGCGCGCTGTCCGGCACCGTCACCTTCGTGCGTGACCTCGGCGGCACGATCGAAACCTTCGTCGATATCGCCGGCCGCCAGATCGTTGCGGTCTCGACGCCGCGCGCCCGGCCGGATGTTACCGTCGGCCAGCCGGTCGGCGTGGTGTTGCTTCCCGATGTTTGCGTGGTGCTGGCCAAATGAGACGCGAAGCCCCGCAAAAACTCGGCGATTACGGACCGCTGTTCTTTCCGGCGATGATGCTCATCGTCTTCTTCGTCGTGCCGTTTGCGACGATGATCGCCGTCTCCTTCTTCCAGCGCCAGCAGGGCGGCTTCTACGTGCCGGCGTTCGAGCTCGCCAATTACCAGCGCTTCCTCAGCCTGTTCTTTGCCAATGTGCTGGGCTTCTCGCTGATGCTCGCGGTCACGGTGGCGATCTGCTGCGTCGTGCTCGCCGTTCCCTTCACCTATCTCCTGACCCGCATGGCCCGGAAGGTGCAGATCATCTGGCTGGTGGCGCTGCTGTCGGTTCTGTCGCTGTCCGAGGTTATTATCGGTTTTGCCTGGTCAACGCTGTTTTCGCGCACGGCCGGGATCACCAATCTTCTGGTCATGGCCGGTATCATGAGCGAGGCCAAGGCGCTGTTGCCGAGCTTCGGCGCGGTGCTGACCGGCATGGTCTACCAGGCCTTTCCCTACACGGTCCTCGTGCTTTATCCCGCACTGGTGCGGCTTGATCCAACACTCACCGAAGCGGCGAGAACGCTCGGCGCGTCGCCTATCAAGGCGTTCTTCACGGTCGTCATTCCAGCCCTTCGCAATACGATTACGGCGACGCTGATCATGGTGTTCATCTTCGCGCTCGGCTCCTATCTCCTGCCGCAGCTTCTCGGCCGGCCGCAGCACTGGACGCTGTCGGTGCTGATCACCGACCAGGCGATCTACCAGTCGAACATGCCGTTTGCCGCAGCAATGGCGGTGTTTCTGGTGCTGGTGACGCTGGGGCTGGTCGCTTTGACCGTGCTTGCCGGACGCAAGGGAGAAGCGGCATGACGGGGGCGCTGAGCAAAGTCTATTTCTTCCTGATCGGCCTGTTCCTGGCTGCGCCCATGATCGTCGTTGCCGGCGTGTCAGTGAATGCCCGGCAGACGCTCGCCTTTCCGCCCAAGGGATTTTCGCTCTCCTGGTACGGCGAGATTTTCCTTAATCCGGAATGGCGCAATGCGCTGTTTGCCTCGCTGACGCTCGCCGTCCTGTCGGCCGCCCTGGCGGTTGCCATCGCGCTGCCGCTTGCCTGGTTCCTGTGGCGGCGGGTTGCGCCCTGGGCCAACATTTTCCAGCTTCTCGGCATCGCGCCGTTCACGCTGCCGCCCGTCATCACGGCGCTTGGCCTTTTGACCTTCTGGGCAACGACCGGTTTCTATGGCCAGCCCTGGACCGCCGTTGTCAGCCACGCGATCTTTTTCGTGACGCTGCCGCTGGTGACGCTGTCGCTCGGCTTTACCGCGATCGACCGCTCGCTGGTCGAGGCTGCGGCGACCATGGGCGCCGATGACCGGACGATCTTCCGCACCGTCGTGCTGCCGCTGATCCTGCCCTATATCGTTTCGGGCTATGCATTTGCCTTCGTGCTGTCGCTTAACGAATATATCATTGCCTATATGACCGTCGGCTTCACCATGGAAACGCTGCCGATCAAGATTTTCAACGCGCTGCGCTACGGCTATACGCCGACCATGGCGTCGGTCACCATCCTGTTCGTCGCAACGGCGGCGGTCATCTTCTCCCTTGTCGCGCGGTTTGGTGATCTGCCCAAGCTGCTCGGCGCCATGTCATCGGACGACACATGATCACGCTCGCCGCCTTGCAGATGAAATCGAAAAGCGGCGATACCGCCGCCAATCTCGCCCGCGTCGAAGACGCAGCGCGTGAGGCTGCGGCCAAGGGTGCGAGCCTCTTGATCACGCCGGAACTCGGGCTGACCGGCTATGGCGCCGGCGATGTCATCAGCGAACTGGCGGAGCCTGCCGACGGGCCGCTGGTGCGGCAACTGCAGGCGATTTCGGTTAAGCTTGGCATTGCCATCATCGCCGGTTTTGCCGAAAAGGCCGAAGACACCGTCTTCAACAGTTGCGTCTATGCCGATGGTGCGGCCGCCCCCGTCATCTACCGGAAATCCAATCTTTACGGCGATTACGAGCGGGGGCTGTTTTCCGCTGCCGCGCCGGGCACGGTGCTGTTTGATCACCGCGGCGTCAGATGCGGCATGCTGATCTGCTACGATGTCGAATTCCCGGAAAATGTCCGGCGCCTGGCGCTTGCCGGTGCCGATGCGGTTCTGGTGCCGACGGCGCTGCCTGCCGGCTATTCCGGCACGTTCATTGCCGATCACATGATCCAGACCCGCGCTTTCGAAAACCAGGTTTTCGTCGCCTATATCAACCATAGCGGCGCTGACGAGCGCTTCAGCTTTGCCGGATCGTCGCGGGTCGCGGCACCCGATGGCACTTTGCTTGCCAGCGCAGCACCGCAGGGCGAAGTGCTGATGGTGGCAGTGCTCGATCCGGCCGCCTTCAAGGAGTCCAGAAGCGAGAATACCTATCTGGCCGACAGGCGGGCGTGACCAGCAACCGGTGCGGATGGTAGGGTGCTTCATTGCGCGTGTTGAGGAGCCGCCATGACCGGAAGGGTGACGGGACGCTGCCATTGCGGTGAAGTTCAGGTGTCGGTGATCTCAGCGCCCGCTGAGGTAACCGAGTGCCATTGCTCGATCTGCCGCCGCTACGCACCGCTCTGGGCCTACTACCAGACGGGCGACGTCCAGTTGAGCGGCCCGACCGATATTTACCGCTGGGGCAGACAGCATATCGACTTTCACCGCTGCCGCCAGTGTGGTTGCGTGATGGCCTGGATGCCGCGCGGTGATTACCCCGAATGCGGCATCAACGCGCGCATGCTCGATGGCTTTGATCTCCGCGCAGTCACGCTGATTGTGGAAGAGGATTCCTCGGTCTAAAGCGCTTCATCTTCAGACGCCACCAGCCTGCAAAAGCGATGAAAACATGGAATCGGCATCGGTTGCGGAACCATCGGTGCTTTCCGTCCGTATTCTTCTCAACAGAGGAGAAAGACATGAAACGCATCCTGTTTTCGCTGACCGCTCTTGCCCTTCTATCCGCTCCATTGCCGGCCTTCGCCAAAGACACGATGATGGAGACGTTCTTTCGCGGAAAAACCACCGCGAAGGGTTCCTTTTCCGCCATCAACGGCGTCAACCGCCAGTTCGACGTCGTGCTCACCGGCAGGCTGCGTGGCGACGTGCTGACCGTGCGGGAGGATTTCGTCTATTCCGACGGTGAAAAAGACCGCAAGACCTGGCGTTTCGTTCGCACGGGGCCTTCGACCTATTCCGGAACGCGCGAGGACGTGATCGGCAAGACGACAGTGCGTGTCGATAGCAACACAGCGCGCTTTAACTATCTCGTTGATCTCGATCCAGGCCCTAAGAAGAATGTCGTGCGTTTCTACGACAAGATGGTTCTGGCCGGGGATGGCGCCACGATCGCCAATACCGCGACCGTCTGGAAATATATCTTCCCGGTGGCGCGTGTGAAGGTCGATTTCAAGCGCTAAACTCTCTGGGTTCGTTCATGAATGGTGAACAATCTGTCCGTGCCGGGCCTCTTTATTAAACGGGCGCGCAGGCCGATATTGCCTTCACACAGTCACGAATGGAGGCGAGAGCCATGAGCTTGCAACTGACCGGAATTCATCATCTGACCGCGATCACCGCGAACGCCAAGGAAAACCTGCGTTTCTACACGCAGGTTCTCGGCATGCGGCTGGTCAAGAAGACCGTGAACCAGGACGATACCACCGCCTATCACCTGTTTTATGCCGACGGCGAGGCGACGCCGGGAACGGACCTGACCTTCTTCGACTGGCCGGTCAACCGCGAGACCCGTGGCACCCATAGCGTTTCGCGCACCGGGCTTCGTGTCGGCAGTCCGGAAAGCATCGAATGGTGGAAGGCCCGCTTCGGCGAACTGAGCATCGCGTCCGAAGATATCGGCGAGATCGACGGCCGCCTGTCGCTTGATTTTGAAGATGGCGAGGGCCAGCGGTTCCGGCTGATCGACGATGGCGGCCTTGCGCCGTCGCATCCCTGGGACCGCAGCCCGGTTCCCGCCGAACATCAGATCAAGGGGCTTGGCCCCATCACCATGAGCGTTCCGGATATTACCAATACGCAGCTGGTTCTCGAGCAGGTGATGAACATGACCAGACAGCGCCAATATCCGTCACCGGATGGCAAGGGCGAGGTGCATGTGTTTTCCATGGGTGAGGGTGGACCGGCTGCCGAACTGCATGTGGCCGTTCAGCCCGGCCTGCCGACCGCCCGCCAGGGTGCCGGTGCCGTTCATCATGTCGCGTTCCGCGCGCCGGATGAGGCTGCGCTGCACGCATGGACCGAACGGCTGCAGGAGTTCCGCCTACCGTCGAGCGGCGAGGTCGAACGGTTTTATTTCCGGTCGCTCTATTTCCGCGAGCCGAACGGCGTCCTGTTCGAAATCGCCACAGACGGACCCGGTTTTGCCGTGGACGAGCCGATGGAGACCATGGGCGAGGGCCTGTCGCTGCCGCCCTTCCTGGAGCACAAACGCTCCCAGATCGAGGCCCGGCTGAAGCCGCTGGTCTGATATCGTCAACAGCCGGGAACAATATTCCCGGCTTTTGTGTCTGTACTTTTGCCGGTTTCGCAGCATGCTTCCGGCAAGAGTAAAAAGGAATCGTGCGCATGACAAAACTGATCGGCATTTCCGGAAGCCTGCGAAAGGGCTCGTTCAACACCGCTCTCTTGAACGCGGCGATCCCGCTTGCGCCCGAGGGTGTGACGTTTACATCCGGCACGATCGAGGGCATTCCGCTCTATAATGCCGATATCGAGCGCGAAGGCGTACCGCAGGCCGTGCAAGCGTTGAAGGACCAGATTGCCGCTGCCGATGGCGTCATCCTGTTCACGCCGGAATATAACAATTCCATTCCCGGTGTCTTCAAGAACGCCATCGACTGGGTGAGTTCGTCGATGACGGGTGCGCCCAACATCTTTGCCGGCCGCGCCTTTGCCCTTGCCGGGACATCGCCCGGGCCGTTCGGAACCCTGCTCAGCCAGAACGCCTGGTTGCCGGTCCTGCGCACGCTCGGCGCCGACCTCTGGTCGGGCAAGCGGCTGATGCTGCCGAAGGCGGGGTCGCTGTTCGACAAGGACGGCCAACTGACCGACGAAGAGGCCACGGCAAGGCTGAAAGGGTTTGTCGAGGCTTTTGCGGCCTATGTGGCTGCGAAACCGGCGTAAGGTTTCGCGGGAACATCAATCCTCGCTGAAGGCTAACATATTTGCTTTTTTTGATCGTTTTAAAGCCTTCATTTCTTCCGTCATGCCCGCCCGTGTTGTAAAGCCCGGAGACATCCCTGACAGGTGTTCGGAGACATGCTTTACACATTTGGCTGGGCATTGAGGTCGATGGTCGCGATCTGGGTGGCGCCGAAACAGACGCTGTAACGTCCGTCTCTTGCGCGCGGCCTGAGTGCGACGGTCTCGCCGAGGAAGGCCGAAGGCACGGGCCAGAGGCGGTCCTTGAAGGATATGTAAGCTTTCGTGGTGCCAACCCGGCGCAGGATTTCGCCCGCCGCATAGTCCGGCTGCGGCAGGGTTTTTGGAAAGCTGCGCGCCGAGGGCGTGTAGCGGCTGGCCGGGACCTTGAAGTCGAGGGCCTGATGGGGACGCTCGCGATTATAGACATGCCGCCAGCGATCCAGCGCCTGTTGTGCCTGGTCAAGGCCATGAAGGGTTGCCAGCGAGAACACTTCGGCCTTCAGCGTCCTGTGGAATCGCTCGTTCTTGCCGCGCGCCTGCGGATGATATGGGCGGGCGTGCAGGGTGTGGATGCCCAGCTTGAGCAGCCAGACGGTCAGGCATGTCCATCGCCCGGGGACGGCACAGCCCCAGGGCGAACCGTTGTCGACATAGATCGCGCAGGGCAAGCCATTGTGCCGGAATGCTTTTTCCAGCCGCGCCTGGACAGTGTCAGCGCGTTCGTCGCCACAGGCTTCCAGCGCCACGGCAAAGCGGGAATGATCGTCGATAACCGTCAGCGTGTGGCACCAGCGGCCGCAGGAAAGCTTCAGCCGGCCCTTGAAGTCCATCTGCCACAACAGGTTTGGCACCTCCTTCTCGAAGCGCTCATAGGCCTTGCCCGGACCGGCATCGGGGGCAATGCGCCCGTGCCGCTTGAGCACGGCATGCACGGTGGATGCCGCCGGTACGCCAGACATTCCGGCCTGGCGCAAGCAGGCCCAGATCTTGCGCGCGCCCCAGGCGGGATGCGCATCACGCACCGAAAGCACGGCCGTTTCGATCTCAAAGGGCGAACGGCGCGGACTTGTGAGAGGCCGCCGGGACCGGTCCGCCAGCGCCTCCAGACCGGAAAACCGCCTCAGCCAGAGGTAACCGGTCTGCCGGCTGATATCAAAGCGCCGGCAAAGCTCGGCCACATTGGCCCCCTCACAGGACGCAAGCATCACAAAGTCCTGCCGCTGATCCACAATCGACACATCCCGCCAAACCATCCGCCCGACCTCCTTTGCCAAACGGCAAAAGTGTCAGGGATGTCTCCGAACACATGTCAACTATGTCTCAAGGCCATACACGTGTGGCGGGCATCCAGCCAGCTCAAGTCCTTGAGCTGAAAGGGTCTTTTGACCCGACGGACGTCGGGTCGCTGGATCCCCGCCACAGGGGCGAGGATGACGGAGAGTGGGGTATCGCTCTCGCAGATCATTATTTCAGGGATCGGCGCTGGCCTTTACAAGGGGCATCAGTTCCCGGGCAATTCCAGCCAATCGCGAACGGCCTCAGCATCCATCGGGCCGATCTCGTGGCCGGCCTTCAGCGTGACGGTCGTGAGCGTCGCGCCCGCCTTGCGCAGGACGTCCTCCAGCGGCGCGGCGTAGCGGGAATAGCCATCGGTCTTGCCGGTCACCGTCAGGATTTCGGTGCCGGAAAGATCCGCGTGCGGCACCGTGTCGAGCGGGTTCATCATGCGCAGAAGTGCTGCCTTGTGGATCAGTCCGGGGTGCAGCAGCATGGTGGCGATCAGCATGTTGGCGCCGTTGGAATAGCCGACGAACACCATCTTTTTGCGATCGAGGCCATAGGCTGAGACGGCTCCATCGATCATCGCGACGAACGCTTCGACTTCCGAGGCGATGTCCTTCTGGTCGAAGGTGAAGGGCGTCAGCCTGCGGAAGAAGCGCGGGTGGCCTTCCTCGGTGCTGCGGCCTCTGAGGCTGAGAAGCAGCGCGTTCGGGGCAATCCGGCGGCCAAGCGGCAACAGGCTGGTTTCGTTGGCGCCGCTGCCGTGCAACAGCACCAAGGTCGTGCCATCGGGATGGTCCGCCTGGTGCAGGCGGTGGATGAACGGCAGGTCGCGCTCCGTGAAGCGTTCCTCGCCGGGCAGTCCGAATTGCGGCAGCATGACAAGGCTGTCCTGTTGATTTCCGCCGAAATGTTCGGGAACGAACAGTTTGGTTCCGAGCGTCTGCAGGCTTTCGTCCACCGTCATGCCCGGCGCATCGGTGGCGAATTCGAACAGCGTTCCGCCGGGCTCGCGGACATAGAGCGAATAGAAATATTTGCGGTCATGGGCGTTGATTTCACCGGCATCCTCCGCCTCGAGCTGCACGCGCAAGGCCTTGACCGCATCCTCGCTTCCGGCGCGAAAGGCGATATGGTCGATCGTTCCGGTGCCGGGCGCCGCCGTCCAGAAGCCGCCGGCATCGCGCACATCGATGATATCGCCGGAATCTGAGACAAGGCGCCGGATCGCGTCGGTCCTGTCAGCCTCGGCATAATCGAAATGGCGGGCGACGAACGCGGCGGTGCCATCGGGCGTCGCCGTCAGGATCGTTGCGCCGCGCAGCCGCCGGATTGCGTCTTGCTGCGGAATATCGGATGTGACATGCGTGGCCGGGCCGGTCACGGCCTCGCTGCCGACAAGCTTGACGATAACGCCATCCGGATCCTTCAGCCGGATCACCGGCTCGCCGAATTCATGCGTCGGTCCGGTTGCCGCCACATTGTAGCGAAGCGCCCGGGTGAGCCAGAAACCGAGGCTGTCCGGGGCGATGGCAAAGGCGATCTCGCTGGGCTGGCCATGTCCGACACGGCCGGGCGCGCCGTCCTCCCAGACGAGAAATGTCACCAGCGATCCCGGTGATCCGGTCTCGTCGCCGTAGATCAGATGCAACTGTGCCGCATCCTCGAAACCTGCCGTCCGCTTCACGAGGCGCAGGCCGAGAAAGCCCGTATAGAAATCGACGTTGGGCTGAACTTTGCGCGTGATCAGGGTAATATGGTGAATGCCGCTTGTCATGTCTTCCGATCCATTGCTTTGACCGCACAAAAGCAGCAAACAGAGTACGGCGCCAGCACTTCTGCGGAAACAGCCAGCACTTCTGAGGAAACAGATTGTCCACCGCATGAACACGCGGACTGCCAACGTTCGCCGCCGTCCTAAGCGATATCCGGCCGGTCCTTCGCCAGGAACGCCTTGAAGGCATCGGCATAGTCCGGATGCCAGCGCGACAATGGCGGGCGGTTTTCGACGATATCGCCGGCCGCCCAAAGGATGCGTTTTTCATCGGTCGGACGGGCCACGTCATTGTCGGGGCACAGAATATAGAAATCGCCCCCTTCCAGGCTCTGCATCATGAAATCGACCGTCTCCTGCGACGTCCAGGCGGCATCCGGCTTTTCCGTGCGGCCGTTTGCGGTGAGCCCGGTATAGACGAAGCCGGGGATCAGCAGATGCGCCGTGATGTTGCAATCGGCGGTGTTGCGCAGTTCATGCTGAAGCGCTTCGGTAAAGGTTTTGACGCCGGATTTTGCGACATTGTAGGCGGGGTCGCCGGGTGGGGTGGTGATGCCCTGCTTGGAGCCGGTATTGATGATCAGCCCGCTCTGGCCATGGGCGATCATGGCGGGCGCAAAGATGCGCGCGCCGTTGATCACGCCCCAGAGATTGACCGCGAACACCTTTTCCCAGGCTTCCTGGCCGCCGAAAATCGCGCTGCCGGGCTGGATGCCCGCATTGTTCATCAGCACATGCACCCGGCCGAAATGTTGGACGGCTGCCTGTTCGAGCGCCTTCAGCGATTCGATATCTGCCACATCCGTGGCGATCGCGACGGCATTGGCGGGCCCGTGCGGGGAGAGCGCCGACGTCTCGCGCGCTGCCGTGTCCAGCCGCTCGCCGGGCAGGTCGGCCAGGACGACCTTCATGCCGAGGCCAGCGAAGCGTTTGGCTGCGGCAAGGCCGATCCCGGAGGCGGCGCCGGTGACGACGGCAACGTGATGATTGGCGAAGGCTGGATGATTCATTTGCTCTTCCGTCTCGTTCATGCGCTGATGATCGGGCTTACCGGCCCGAGCTTGAGCGGAAAACTAGGCGCGCGGTGTGGAGAAGTCCACACTTGCGCTTAAAACGCCTCTTGCCCGAACCTGGAAAGGCTCTAATTTTCAGCGGGAATCAATGACCTGGTCTCCCGCCGGACAACGCTTAGAGGACCCGAATGGCTGCGCCGAAAACCCGGAACAACCGACAGACGCCATGCGAACAATGTCCCTTGCGGTCACTCCCGCATTTCCGCGAATTCCAGCCGGAGGAGCTTGAATTCGTGTCCAACTTCAAGACTGGCGAACTGGCTGTCGATGCCGGCACCACGATCCTGGTGGAGGGATCGCACAGCGCCCATCTCTTCACCGTGCTGTCGGGCTGGGGGTTCCGCTACAAGATGCTCGATGACGGGCGCCGGCAGATCCTGAACTATATGATGCCGGGCGACCTGATCGGCCTGCAGGGCAGCCTGATGGGAGAGATGCAGCATTCGGTCGAGGCGCTTTCGCCGGTGACCCTCTGTGTCTTCGAGCGCGACAAGCTCGGCACGCTCTACCGCAACTATCCCGATCTTGCCTATGATCTCACCTGGATTGCCGCACAGGAGGAACGCATTCTCGATGAAAACCTCCTGAGTATCGGGCGGCGTTCGGCGCTGGAGCGGGCGGCCTATCTGCTGGCTTTCCTCTATCAGCGCGCCAAGGCCAGCAATCTTTTCAAGGGCGAACGCGTGTCCATTCCGATCACGCAGCAGCACGTCGCCGATACGCTGGGATTGTCGATCGTCCATACCAACAAGACGCTGAAAAAGCTCGGCGAGCGCAAGCTCATCCGCTGGGCGGATCGCGGCTGCGATATTCTCGACGACGAGGGATTGATGAAGATTTCGGGTTGGGAAGGCTATCGCGAGCAGCATCGCCCGTTCATCTGAAGGCTGATTTCGTCGATACCGGTCTCAAAGCTGCCGGTGCGGAATTGCGCCGCTACGTGTCTTATTTAAATGCCGTCGCGGCTTTCTTGTCCTACTTGTCGGTTTCAAGCCTGCGCTCGACCAGCGCTGGGTGATTTGCAGACAGGACCCTTATCGGTGACGCCCACGGAAATTCCAGTGTCGATCAAACGTGTGCTGGTGCTGGAAGACAATTTCATCATCGCCATGGAAGCCGAAGACATTTTGAAGTCGATCGGCGTCGATTATGTCGAGATTGCCGGAAATGTAGCCGAGGCAGAGGCTCTGATCGCGGAGCAGTCCTTCGATTTTGCCCTTCTTGACGTCAATCTGGGTTCGCAAACGAGTTTCGACTTTGCCGCCATCCTGATCGAGCGCGGCATCGCCTTCGGTTTTGTCAGCGGTTACGGCGACGATTTCGTCTTTCCGCCGGCATTGCGCGACATTTCCCGCATCACCAAACCGTTCAACGAAAGCTCGGTGGCAGGGCTTCTCGCCACTGCCGTTGCCAGCGGTTCGTAAGCCTAGTCTCACGATGTTTTGTCTCCCGCGTCCTGTTTGAGCTTTGAGAAGCTCAACCGGCGGTTTTTTCTATGCTTGTCCTAAAAATCCGCATACCTTCTCTTTGACCGTCACTGCGTGGCCGTCACGGGTATGAGGGGCATATCAGCTTATCGTGTAACGAATGATTTCCGTCGATCCCATCCGCTTGTCATGGATGCGGGCCGCGTATATTGAGGGGCCACAATAAATGGTTCGGCTTGAATATCGGAATGAGCGGGCGCAGATGAGTAAACAACGGAAATTCCCCTGGCGCGGCTGGTGGCTGGTGCCGCTTGCAGCCTTGGTTCTGACGTCCTGCGAGGGCGAAACCAAGCCGCGGGAAACGGCAAAGATGGCGGTGCGGACGCAGAGCGCCGAATTCGCCGATCACCGGCAGACCGTGACGCTGACCGGCGAGGTCGTCGCCCATGTGCAGACCAATCTCTCCTTTCGCGTCAGCGGCCAGATCACCGAATGGCTGGCGGATGTCGGTTCGCATGTGACGGCCGGCGAGGTTCTGGCCCGCATCGATCCCAGCGAACAGAAAGCGGATGTCGAGGCGGCCGAGGCGGCGGTGCGGGCAGCCGAAGCGCAGGTCCGGCAGGCATCGTCAGCGTTTGAGCGGCAGAAGTCCCTTTTGGCGAAGAACTCCACCACACAGGAAACCTTCGATCAGGCACAGACGGCCTTGCAGACGGCTCAAGGGTCGCTCGATTCGTCCAAGGCGTTGCTGGGCACGTCGCGTGATGCGCTGTCCTACACGGAACTGAAGGCGGATGCCGATGGCATCATCACCGTGCGCAATGCCGAGACAGGCCAGGTGGTTCAGGCTGCGCAAACGATGTTTTCCGTGGCCCGCGACGGCCCGCGCGATGCGATCTTCGACGTTTACGAATCGCTGTTGTTTGAAAAACCCTCCGAGCCGAAAATTCAGCTGTCGCTGGTCAGCGATCCCTCGGTCAAGACGGAAGGCGTGATCAGCGAGGTCTCGCCGACCATGGATACGGCGACGGGAACCGTGCGCGTCAAGATCGCCATGGATACGACGCCCGACCGCATGACGCTCGGCGCTCCGGTGATCGGATTTGCCAGCTCGAAACCGGCCAAACTGATCAACCTGCCCTGGACCTCGCTGTCTGCCCTGGATGGCCAGCCGGCCGTCTGGGTGGTCGATGGCAAGGATGGCACGGTCAGCCGCAAGCCGGTGAAGGTCGCGTCCTACGAGACGGGACGGGTGCTGATTTCCGAGGGGATTGAGAAAGGCGAGAACGTGGTGGTCGAAGGGGCGAAGATGCTGCGTCCCGGCCAGTCGGTCGATGTCATCAAGGAGCAGGCGCCATGAACCGGATATTGCTCGGACTGCTGTTTGCACCCATCACGCTCCTCGTTCTCGCCGGTTGCCAGAAAAAGGAAGAGCCGGCGGAAAAGGCCGCCCGCCCGGTGCTGTCGCAGATCGTGGTTGCCCAACAGCTGCCGGCCCCCAGTTTTGCGGGCACCGTGCAGCCGAAAATCCAGACCGATTTCGGGCCGCGTGTGACTGGCCTGCTCGTCGCCCGCGATGTCGATACCGGCGATACGGTGACACAGGGCCAGCTTCTGGCGGCGCTCGATCCGACTTCGCTTGAACTGGCCGTCGGATCGGCACGGGCCGATCTTGCAAATGCAGAAGCGACGCTTGCAAACGCGGTTTCCGTCGAGCGGCGTACGAAAGCGCTGTTCAAGATCGGTACCGAAACGCAGGCTTCGGTTGAGAGCACCGAACAGGCGAGTGCTGCGGCGGATGCCTCGGTCGTCCAGGCGCGTGCGTCCCTCTCCAAGGCCGAAGAACAGCTTTCCTATGCGCAGATCAAGGCGGCATTCGACGGTGTGGTGACGCAGACCGGCGCGGAGGTCGGCCAGGTGGTTGCCGCCGGTGCCGCTGTCGTTACCGTCGCCCGCCCGGATGCGCGCGATGCCGTGGTCGATGTTCCCGATGGCAACGCGCTCTTGCCGGTGGGCACGCCATTCCTGGTGTCCCTGCAGATCGACCCGGCGATCATGGTCGGCGGGACGGTGCGTGAGGTGGCGCCGGCAGCCGATCCGGCAACGCGCACGCGCCGCGTCAAGATCGCGCTGGACAATCCACCGGCCGCCTTCCGGCTGGGAACCACGATCACCGCCACGCTGAAGGAAGCCATTGTTGAACAGCTGGTGCTGCCGGCAACCGCGATCCTGGAGCGTGACGGCAAATCCTATGTCTGGGTGGTCGATGAGGGCGGCGCGACGGTCAAGACCCGTGAAGTGGTGACCGGCGCGCAGGCTGCCAACGGGATCGTTATCACCTCGGGCATCGAGCCCGGCCTGCGGGTGGTGACGGCCGGTGTGCACAGCCTTGAGGACGGCCAGAAGATCAAAGTTGAAGACGAGGCGCAGTCATGAAGAAGTTCAACCTGTCGGACTGGGCGCTCGATCACGCATCGATGGTCTGGTATTTCATGATCGTCTTCGGCCTGCTCGGTTTCTTCTCGTATCTGAGCCTTGGCCGCGAGGAGGATCCCTCCTTTACCATCAAGACCATGACGATCTCGGCGCAATGGCCCGGCGCCTCGGTCGAGGAGACCACGCTGCAGGTGACCGAGCGGATCGAGCGCAAGCTCGAGGAGCTGGAATCGCTCGATTATACCCGCAGCATCACCACGCCCGGACAGACGCTTGTTTTCGTCAATCTGAAGGATACGACCAAAGCACGCGATGTGCCCTCGATCTGGCTGACCGTGCGCAACATGATCGGCGATATTCAGGGGCAGTTTCCCTCCGGCGTTGTCGGTCCGTCCTTCAACGACCGTTTCGGCGACGTGTTCGGCAATATCTACGCATTTACCGCCGATGGCCTGACGCAGCGGCAGTTGCGCGACTATGTCGAGACGGCGCGGCGCGAGATCCTGACGGTCCCGAATGTCGGCAAGGTCGATATCGTCGGAGCGCAGGACGAGGTGATCTATCTGGAGTTTTCGACGCGGCAGCTGGCGGCGCTCGGGATCAACCAGAACGAAGTCATTGCCACCTTGCAGGCCCAGAATGCCATTGCGCCCTCCGGCGTCGTGCAGGCGGAGGGCGAGCGCGTCAGTGTGCGCGTCAACGGCCAGTTCTCGTCCGAAGACAGTCTGCGGGCCGTCAATCTGCAGGTCAACAACCGGTTCTTCCGCCTCACGGACATTGCCAGCATCAGCCGGGGCTATACCGATCCGCCGTCGGCTTTGTTCCGCTATAACGGCCAGTCTGCGATCGGCCTTGCCATCGGCATGAAGCAGGGCGCCAATCTTCTGGAATTCGGCGATCACGTCGAGGAAAAGATCAGCCAGGTGGAAGCGGAGCTTCCGGTCGGCGTCGGCGTGCATCTGGTCTCCGACCAGCCGCTGATCGTCGAGGAGGCGGTGTCGGGCTTTACGCGGGGCCTGGCAGAGGCCGTGGTGATCGTCCTTCTCGTCAGCTTCGTCAGCCTGGGCGTGCGGGCAGGGCTTGTCGTTGCCCTGTCGATCCCGCTGACGCTGGCGATCACCTTCGTCGTCATGTCCTATTTCGGCATATCGCTGCAGCGGATTTCGCTGGGGGCGTTAATCATCGCGCTGGGACTTCTGGTCGATGACGCGATGATTGCCGTGGAAATGATGGTGGCGCGGCTGGAGGCGGGCGATTCGCTGCGCAAGGCGGCGACCTATGTCTATACGTCCACGGCGTTTCCGATGCTGACAGGCACGCTGGTTACCGTCGCCAGCTTCATTCCCGTCGGCCTCAACAACAGTGCTGCCGGCGAATTCACCTTCACGCTCTTCGTCGTCATCGCGGTTTCGCTGGTTGTGTCCTGGATCGTCGCGGTGGTGTTTGCGCCGCTGCTCGGGGTGACCATCCTGCCCAAAACCATGAAGCAGCACCATGACGAAAAAGGCCGTGTTGCACGCGTCTTTTCCCGCGTGCTTGCCTGGTGCATGCGCTGGAAATGGACGACCATTGGCTTGACGGTCGTGGTCTTTGCCCTCTCGCTGTTCGGCATGACCCATGTCCAGCAGCAGTTCTTCCCATCCTCGGACCGGCTTGAGCTGATCGTCGATTGGTCGCTGCCGCAGAACGCCTCGATTACCGATACCAATGCGCAGATGGCGAAGTTCGAGCAGGACAAGCTGGCCGGCAATCCCGATGTCGAGCGCTGGTCCACCTATGTGGGGCAGGGCGCGGTCCGCTTCGTTCTCTCCTTCGATGTGCAGCCGCCGGATACGTCGTTCGGCCAGACGATCATCGTCACCAAGAGCCTGGAGGTCCGCGATAAGCTGCGTGCCGACCTGCAGAAATATCTGAAGGAAACCTTCGTCGGCACGGATGCCTATGTGAAGCTGCTCGACATCGGTCCGCCGGTCGGCCGTCCCGTGCAATACCGGGTGAGCGGTCCGGATATCGGCAAGGTGCGCGAGCAAGCGCTGGAATTCGGCAGCGTTCTTGGCCGCAATCCGCTGCTGGGCGACGTGGTCTACGACTGGAACGAGCCGGCGCGCGTGATCAAGGTCGATGTCCTGCAGGACAAGGCTCGCCAGCTGGGCGTCACCTCGCAGGATATCGCCTCTGCGCTCAACGGCATTGTCGGCGGAACGACCGTGACGCAGGTGCGTGACGATATTTATCTCATCAACGTCGTTGCCCGGGCCAAGGCGTCCGAGCGGCAGTCGATCGAGCTGTTGCGCGATCTGCAGCTGCCGGGAACCAACGGCAACTCCGTGCCGCTCGCCGCCGTCGCCAGCTTCCGCTACGAAATGGAGCAGCCGGTCGTCTGGCGCCGCTCGCGCCTGCCGACGCTGACAGTCAAGGCGGGTATTGTCGATGCGACGCAGCCGGCGACGATCGTCGCGCAGCTGTCCAGGGACGTGAACGCTTTTGCGGAAAAACTGCCGCCCGGATACAAGATCGAGGTCGGCGGCAGCGTCGAGGAAAGCGGCAAGAGCCAGGCGCCGATCGCCGCTGTCGTGCCGCTGATGCTGTTCGTGATGGCCACGATCCTGATGATCCAGCTGCAGAGTTTCTCGCGGTTGTTCCTCGTCTTTGCCGTTGCACCGCTGGCGCTGATCGGGGTGGTGGTGGCCTTGCTCTCCAGCAATTCGCCCATGGGCTTCGTTGCCATTCTCGGCATCCTGGCGCTGATCGGCATTCTCATCCGAAACTCGGTGATCCTGGTGGTGCAGATCGAGCATCTGCGCAGCGAAGGCGTTGCGCCCTACGACGCGGTGCAGGAGGCGACCGAGCACCGGATGCGGCCGATCATGCTGACGGCAGCTGCCGCCAGTCTGGCGCTGATCCCGATCGCCCGGGAAATCTTCTGGGGGCCGATGGCCTATGCCATGATGGGTGGCATCATCGTCGGCACAGTTCTGACGCTGCTGTTCCTGCCGGCGCTCTACCTCGCCTGGTTCCGCATCAAGCCGCCGGAAAAAACCAAAGAGGTGACGCTGGAGGGGGCGCCAGTCGTGACGACGGACGATGCCGTTCCCGTTTAGGATTGGTGTTTCGGGTGATGGCGTTCGGGCTCAGCCAGTGTCCTTCCAGCCATAGGGCGGGGAGGACACAGAAAACTGGCTTGCCGTGGATGAATCGGCATGATCGTTGCCGTCACAGCATCACCGCCGTCAGCTCGGTCTTGTCATAGTTGAAGTCGAGCGGCGTGGTGCCGGTATGCTCCAGCACCAGCCAGTTGCCGGCAGTCAGGATCGCCATGCCGATGGCGCAATTGCCGTAGGATGCCGAGGCTGCGTCATTATCGTTCATGCTGGCGATGACGGTGGTGCCATTGACCTTGACGGTCACGGAAAAAGCGCCGGCCGGATTGGCTTCGACGCCGAGACAGATGAGATAGGGGCCTGTGACCGGCACGATCAGGCGGCTGCCACCACCAGCAACGGCGGCACCGAGCGTAAAGCCGCCCTGGTTGACGCTGAGGGTAGAAAAGCCGGTTTGCGATCCCGATGCCGGTGTCAGCACGCCGCCGCCGCGCGTTGCGCGCACCAATGGCCGCTGCGGCATGCGGACCTGGCCCTGTCCGGTGATGCTCAACGCCGATAGCCAGGTGCTGCCATTGGCGCTCACCTTGACGGCGAATTCGTCTGAGCCGGTCAGCCCCATTTCCGCCCGGCCGGACCAGTTCGTCTGGAACAGCAGGCTCGCCGTATCGCCTGCTGCCGCCTTGTTGACTTTGATCTGATGTCCGCTGCCCTCATGCGTCAGCAATGTGGCGCCGGCTGCGACCGCCAGCCGGTTGGTGCTGTCGGCGGTGGTGTTAACGCCGAAAAAGGGCGGCGTTCCAATGGGGTCGAAGATGATCCAGCCGCTGCCGTCGTGAATTTTCATCCGGTCTTCAGCCATGAACCAGCCATGCCAGCCTTCCCGTGGCGTAATGAAGATCCAGTCGCCGTCCTGGCGCAAGGCAAGCTTGCCGTCCTTTCCGGCAAAGGCCGCCGCTGCCGGTGCCGTGACGTGGAAACAGGTTCCCTCCTGCGGATCGGATGGCGGGGTCGCCAGCGAAGCGGTAATCGTCAGTTGGGTGAGCGCGTCGAGGCGCTGCAGGGCTTCATTGTGGGTGACGTGCTTTTGCGCCTGCGAGGGCAGGATATAGGGCAGTTCCAGGTTGATGGTTGCTTCGCTCATCGGGTTGCGTTCTCCTTTGCGGGTCAGGAGAAGGGTATCCGTTGATCGATAAGCGGGGACGGGCGCTGGGTAGTTCGATTGTTTGTAAAGGGAAATGCCGGTGATATTTGCCCGTCAATTCACGGGGCAACATTCAGCGCCTGCGCGAAAACATCAATCCTTGCCGCGCGAGACGAAAAACGGATTGGCGAAATCGACGTCGGATGTCTGGTTGCGCTTTCCGTAGATCAGCGCATTGCCATCCATCGTCAGGGTTTCGCCGCCCGCGGCCCGCAGCACGGCGTCGCCCGCTGCCGTATCCCATTCCATCGTCCGGCTGAGGCGCGGATAGATATCGGCGAGACCCTCGGCCAGAAGGCAGAATTTCAGGGAAGAGCCGATCGATTCGTAGTCGGTGATCCCGTGTTCGGCCAGATAGGTCATGGTTTCCTGGCTGTTATGCGAGCGGCTGGCCAGCGCCACCAGCCGGTCGCCACGGCTGCGGCAGCCGATGATCGTCGGCGGGCCGATCACATGCTGGCCGGACACCACGGATTTCTTGGCCTTGTTGCGGGTGGCTGCATAGAGAATGCCGATGGCCGGCGCATAGACGACGCCGACGACCGGCTCGCCTTTTTCGATCAACGCGATATTGACGGTGAAATCGTCGTTGCGGGCAACAAATTCCTTGGTGCCGTCGAGCGGATCGACCAGAAAGAACGATTTGCCCTGGATATCGGGAATATGGCCGGCAGCCACGGCTTCTTCGGCAACCACCGGAATATCGGGAAACGCTGATGCCAGAACATCGAGGATGATCTTTTCGGCGCACTCGTCGGCATCGGTGACGGGGGAACAGTCGGCCTTGTAGCTGACTTCCGGTCCGGCATGATAGACGCCGAGGATCGCTTTCCCCGCAGCCACCGCCGCCTGTTCCAGAATGTCGAGCATGGTTGCTTCCTGTGCCTTTCCGCCGTCCACGGCCACGGTTTTCAGATGTCGCGCCGGTGTTGAATGCCAACATCCTGCGCGAGCATCATACATCCGCATTCCTTACCGCTCTTTGCAAGATTTGCGTGTGAAATTTTCTCGACTGTGCTGCATTTGGCACTGTGTCTTGCGCTGCGTTCGGATAGAGCTGCGACAGCACGGCGCAGCATATTCCGGCCCTCTTTGCCCGCGCAGTCTTTGCGCTCGTGCCGGCATATGCAAATGTGCGTTGCAACATCGATCGTTAAACGGGACTGGCATGCGGTATTCGGCATTTTCCATCGTCAAAAACGCGCTGACGGGCAACGTCAACTGGAAGCCGGCTTGGCGCCAGCCGGAACCGAAGCCGTTTTACGATGTAATCATCGTCGGTGGCGGCGGCCATGGGCTGGCGACGGCCTATTATCTCGCCAAGGAATTCGGCCTCAAAAACATCGCCGTCCTGGAAAAGGGCTATCTCGGCTCCGGCAATGTCGGCCGCAACACCACGATCGTGCGCTCCAATTACATGCTGCCGGGCAACGAGCCGTTCTACGAGTTCTCGATGAAGCTCTGGGAGCGCATGGAGCAGGATCTCAACTACAATGCCATGCTGTCGCAGCGCGGCATCATCAATCTCTACCATAATGACGGCCAGCGCGATGCCTATATCCGCCGTGGCAACGCCATGTGGATGGAAGGCGTCGCGGCCGAGCTTCTGGACCGAGCGGCCTTGAAGAAGATGCTGCCATTTTTGAATTTCGCCCATGCCCGGTTTCCGATCATGGGTGGCCTGTTGCAGAAGCGCGGCGGCACGGCGCGCCACGATGCGGTTGCCTGGGGCTATGCCCGCGCCGCCGACCGGCTCGGCGTCGATCTCATCCAGAATTGCGAGGTCACCGGCATTCGCCGCGAAAACGGCGTCGTGACCGGCGTCGAGACTTCGAGAGGGTTCATCGGCTGCGGCAAGCTCGGGCTGGCGGCCGCCGGTAATACGTCGCGCGTCGGGCAGATGGCCGATCTGAAACTGCCGATCGAAAGCCATGTGCTGCAGGCCTTCGTCACCGAGGGGCTGAAGCCGGCCATCGATCACGTCATCACCTATGGCGCCGGGCATTTCTACATTTCCCAGTCGGACAAGGGCGGCCTGGTCTTCGGCGCCGAGATCGACGGCTATAATTCCTATGCCCAGCGCGGCAACCTGGCGACCGTCGAGCATGTGATGGAAGAGGGGGTGACGATGATCCCCGGCCTGTCGCGCGTGCGGGTGCTGCGCTCCTGGGGCGGCGTCATGGACATGAGCATGGACGGCTCGCCGATCATCAGCCATACGCCGATCGACAATCTCTATTTGAACTGCGGCTGGTGTTACGGCGGCTTCAAGGCGACACCGGCCTCCGGCTTCTGTTTTGCGCATCTGATCGCCAAGAACGAAACCCATCCTGTTGCGCGCTTCTTGCGCCTCGATCGCTTCGAGCGCGGTTATCCGATCGACGAACACGGCGCTGGTCCCCAGCCCAACCTGCATTGAGATCTTGAATGGCAAGCCTCATCCCCTGTCCGCATTGCGGCATCCGGCCCAAGGAAGAATTTTCGATCCGCGGCGATGCATCGCTCATTCGCCCCGATCCCGACGCTTCGGACGAGGCCTGGAACGACTACGTTCATATCCGTGCCAATCCGCGCGGGGCTTACCGCGAACATTGGCAGCATGTTGCCGGTTGCCGCCGCTTCCTGGTGGTCGAACGCGATACGTTTACCCATGAGGTGTTTTCGGTCACCGATGCCGCCGCCGCGCGGGAGGTTTTGCGATGACGGCCTATCGTCTCACCACCGGCGGTCTGGTCGATCGCAGCGCGCCGCTTGATTTCCGCTTCGACCACCGCAACCTGACGGGATTTTCCGGCGATACGCTGGCCTCCGCGCTGCTTGCCAATGATCAGCTGCTTGTCGGCCGCAGCTTCAAATATCACCGGCCGCGCGGCATCGTCACCGCCGGGGCGTCCGAGCCGAACGCGCTGGTCACGATCGGCAAGGGTGCGGGCAGCGATCCCAACACCAAGGCAACGGTGACTGAGCTCTATTCCGGCCTCGATGCCCGCAGCCAGAACCGCTTTCCGTCGCTGAAGTATGATTTTGGCGCGATGAATGGTCTTTTGTCCCCTTTTCTCGGGGCCGGGTTCTACTACAAGACCTTCATGTGGCCGGCCGCCTTCTGGGAAAAGGTCTATGAACCGATCATCCGCAGAGCGGCGGGGCTTGGGCGCGCCGTGCTGGAGCGGGATCCGGACACCTACGAGAAATGCTGGGCGCATTGCGACCTTCTGGTTGCCGGCTCCGGCCCGACGGGGCTGATGGCGGCGCTGACGGCGGGCCGGGCGGGTCTGCGGGTCATCCTTGCGGACGAGGATTTCAGGCTGGGCGGGTCGCTGCTGGGCGACACCACGCGCATCGATGGAGTTTCCGCCCCGGATTTTGCCGAGACGGCGCTTTCGGAACTGCGGTCCCTGCCGAATGTGACGATCATGGCGCGCACCACCGTGTTCGGCTGGTACGACGACAATGTATTTGGCGCGGTCGATCGGGTGCAAAAGCATGTGGCGGTGCCGCAGGCGAAGCTGCCTGTCGAGCGGCTGTGGCGCATCGTGGCCAGGCGGGCGCTGATGGCGACCGGTGCCGAGGAGCGGCCGCTGGTGTTTGGCGGCAATGACCGTCCGGGCGTGATGATGGCAGGTGCCATGCGCACCTATGCCAACCGGTTCGGCGTCGCCGGCGGAAAGTCGGTGGCGATCTTTACCAATGGCAGCGCCGGTTACCGCACCGCCTCGGATCTGGCTGTTCATGGCGTCGAGATCGCTGCCATCATAGACAGCCGCGCCGATGCCGCCGATCGTGCCCCAGACGGCGTCCGCGTCATCCGGTCGGCATCCGTCATCGACACAAAGGGACGCCAGCGGGTGTCCGGGCTGGTGGTCGAGCGTTCGGGTTTCGAGGAGACGATCGTCTGCGATGCGATCGGCATGTCCGGCGGCTGGAACCCCGTCATCCATCTTGCCTGTCAGCGCGGCGGCAAGGCCGTCTGGTCGGCGCAGTTGCAGACATTCCTCGCCCCGGATGTGGGTGGCGGGCTCGTTGCCGCAGGCTCGGCGGCGGGGCGCTACAGTCTGGCCGATTGCCTCAAGGATGGCGCGCAAAAGGCGGCTGCGATCGCCACTGATCTCGGGTTTTCCGTTGCTGCCGCACCATTGCCCACCGTCGAAGGCGAGATCGATCCCTCCTTTACCGCGCTCTGGTATGCGCCGGGCGCGCGGGGCAAGGCCTTTGTCGATTTCCAGAACGATGTGCATGTGAAGGATATCGGGCTTGCCCTGCGCGAAGGCTTTGGCCATGTCGAACATGCCAAGCGCTATACGACGAACGGCATGGCGACCGATCAGGGCAAGCTTTCCGGCATCAATGCGACCGGACTTCTGGCCGCCATGCAGGGCATCAGCCCGGCCGATGTCGGCACCACCACATTCCGGCCGTTCTACACGCCGGTTGCCTTCGGGGCTTTGGCAGGGTCATCGCGCGACGAGCATGCGGCCCCGGTGCGCAAATCGCCGCTGCATGGCTGGGCGCAGCGAAACGGCGCTGTCTTCGTCGATTCCGGTCTCTGGTTCCGCCCTGCCTATTTTGTGCGCGGCGGCGAAAAGATGTGGCGTGACAGCACGGACCGCGAAGTCCGCAACGTCAGGGAAAACGTCGGCATCTGCGATGTTTCGACGCTCGGCAAGATCGAAATTTTCGGGCCGGATGCTGCGGAGTTCCTGAACCGCCTCTATTGCAATCCTTTCCTGAAACTGCCCGCCGGCAAGGCGCGCTATGGTCTGATGCTGCGCGAAGACGGCATGGTCTATGACGATGGCACCACCAGCCGTCTGTCGCCCGGCCATTTCGTCATGACCACCACCACGGCGCTTGCCGGCGGGGTGATGTCCCATATGGAATATTGCGCGCAGGTGCTGTGGCCGGATCTGAAGGTGCGTTTCTGTTCGTCGAGCGATCAATGGGCGCAGATGGCGATTGCCGGACCAAAAGCCCGGCTCGTCATGCAGGCGCTTGTCGAGGACGATCTGTCCGATGCCGCATTCCCGTTCCTTGCCGCCGGGATCGTCACACTGAAGGGTGGCGTCACGGCGCGGCTGTTCCGGATTTCGTTTTCCGGCGAACTGGCCTATGAGCTGGCGGTGCCGGCAAGCCTTGGCGAGGCGGTTGCGGACGCCGTCATGGACGAGGGCCGGGCGCACGGGATCTGCGCCTATGGGCTTGAGGCGCTGAATGTGCTGCGTATCGAGAAGGGTCATGTCACCCATGCCGAATTCGATGGCCGGGTGACACCGGACGATGCGGGTTTCGGGCGTATGGTGTCGGCGCAAAAGCCGGATTTCATCGGCAAGCGGCTTTCCACCCGCTATGGGCTGACCGCTGCCGACCGCATGCAGATGGTCGGGCTGAAGCCGGTGGAAACGGACCAGCATATCCGCGCCGGCGCCCATCTTTTGCGCGAAGGGGCGAAGCCCTCGACGCTGAACGATCAGGGCTATGTCAGCTCCGCCTGCTTTTCGCCAACGCTGGGCCACGATATCGCACTCGCCTTTCTGAAATCCGGGCGCGAGCGCTATGGCGAGCGCGTCGTCGTCTGGGACAAGCTGGCAGGCGCGGAGGTCGTCGCCGAGGTCTGCAACCCGGTCTTCGTCGATCCCGGCAATGTGAAGCTGAACTCGTGAGGCGGATATGACCAGAACCTATATTTCCCGCCATCCGCTCAACGATCTCCTGCCGCTGGAGCCCGGCATTCGCGCTGTCGATCACCTGGACATTCCGCGCTTTCAGGCGATCGTCTCGGTGCTGGCCGTTCCCGGTGAAGAGGCCGATGTGACGGCGGGGCTGGCGGCATCGGGCGACGTCTCCATCCGGTTTGCAAGCCCCGGCGAATGGCTGGTCCTGTCGCAAACGGAAACGCCCGATAGCCTGCACCGCTCTCTTTCGCTGCTTCTGGCCGAGACAGCCTATATCATCGACCAGAGCGATGGCCGTGTCGTTTTCAGGCTGTCAGGCCCCAATATCCGGCGTATCCTTGCCAAGGGCATTGCCACCGACCTGCACCCGGCCATGTTTGACATCGGCACCTCGTCCAACGTTCTGTGCGGCCATATCAGCGTCAATCTGGCGCGCACCGGTGAAAACGAGTTCGAATTGATCGTCATGCGCAGTTTCGCGGTGGCGCTTTTTGACGATTTGAGACGAATGGGCCGGGAATTCGATCTCTCCGCCGATTTCTCCGCGCAAGGGTAAATGCGTCATCGCGTGCCGCTTTTATGGCGCGGCTGAAGCTGGCAATGGCGGGATTGGGCAAGACCTGTTCGCGCAGATGTCTTTATCCGCACCGGCTTTGCGGCTACGGTTTCCATGCCCAAGATTTCGCTTAAACGCGGGATGCTCTTTGACGAGCGATCCCGGAACCGGAGAATATCCATGAAAAGCCATGCCAGGGTCGTCGTTATCGGCGGCGGCGTCGTCGGTTGTTCGATCCTTTATCACCTGACGAAATTCGGCTGGACCGATGTGGTTCTTCTGGAGCGTTCGGAGCTCACCTCCGGCTCCACCTGGCATGCGGCCGGCGGCATGCACACGATCAATGGCGATCCGAACGTTGCCAAGCTGCAGAAATACACCGTCGAGCTCTACAAGGAAATTCAGGACTATTCCGGCCAGGACATCGGCCTGCACATGACCTCCGGCATGATGCTGGCGGCGACCAAGGAACGGTTCGACTGGATGAAGTCGATCCTTGCCAAGGGCCGCTATATGGGGCTCGAAGCCGAGCTTTTGACGCCGAAGGAAGCGCATGAACTGATGCCGCTGCTTGATCCCACGCAGTTCGTTGGCGCCGTGTTCGATCCGGTCGAAGGTCATCTCGACCCCTATGGCACCACCCATGCCTATGCGAAATCGGCCAAGAAGAACGGCGCCGATATCTACCTGCACACCAAGGTGGAAGACCTTGTCCAGCTGGAGGACGGCTCATGGCGGGTGATTACCAACAAGGGCGAGATCATTGCCGAGCATGTGGTCAATGCCGCCGGTCTCTGGGCGCGCGAAGTCGGCCGCATGACCGGGCTCGAGCTGCCGGTGCTTGCCATGGAGCACATGTATCTTATCACCGAGGACATGCCCGAAGTCATCGAATTCAACCAGACGCGCGGCAAGGAGCTGATGCACTGCGTCGATTTCGACGGCGAGATCTATTTGCGCCAGGAGCGCAACGGCATGCTGATGGGCACCTATGAAAAGGCCTGCCGTCCGTGGTCGCCGATCACGACGCCCTGGGATTTCGGCCATGAACTGCTGGCCGAGGATATCGAGCGGATCACCCCGGAACTCGAAGTCGGCTTCCGCCACTTCCCAGCCTTCAACAAGGCCGGCATCAAGAAGATTATCAACGGCCCCTTCACCTTCTCGCCGGATGGCAATCCGCTGGTCGGGCCGGTGCGCGGGCTCACCAATTACTGGTCGGCCTGCGCTGTCATGGCCGGTTTCAGCCAGGGCGGCGGCGTTGGCCTGGCCCTTGCCAACTGGATCATCTACGGCGATCCGGGCTTTGACGTCTTTGCCATGGACGTATCGCGCTACGGCGATTTTGCGACGCTCGGCTTTACCAATGCCAAGGTGCGCGAAAACTATTCCCGCCGCTTCTCCATCCGCTATCCGAACGAGGAACTGCCCGGCGCGCGCCCGTTCCTGACCACGCCGATCTATGACAAGCTGAAGGACGCGGGCGCCGTGTTCGGCGCGTCCTATGGGCTGGAAGCGCCGCTGTGGTTTGCGCCAAAGGGCGAGGAAGACACGTTTTCCTGGCGCCGTTCCAACGATTTCGATGTCGTCGGGGCGGAAGCAAAGGCCGTGCGCGACAGCGTGGGTCTGATGGAAACATCGGGCTTTGCCAAATACACGATCACAGGCAAAGGGGCCGAAGCCTGGCTCGACCGGATGCTGACCTGCCGCATCCCGGCTGAAGGACGCATGGCGCTGGCGCCGATGCTCAAGGATGACGGCAAGCTGATCGGCGATTTTACGCTGGCAAAGCTCGGCGAGGGGGATTTCCTTTTGATCGGCTCGGGCATTGCCGAGGACTATCACATGCGCTGGTTCGAGAGCCACCTGCCCAAGGACGGCTCGGTGACGCTGAAGGCGCTGAACCTGCAGCTGGTCGGCTTGTCGATCGCAGGACCCAATTCGCGCGCATTGATCTCCAAGCTGACGCATCTGGATATGTCCGACGCGGCATTTGCCTTCATGGACATCCGCCGCATGGATCTTGGCATGGCACCGGCGATCGTCGGCCGTGTCAGCTATACCGGCGATCTCGGCTATGAAATCTGGATGAAGCCGGAATATCAGCGCTATCTGTACGACCTGATCATGGAGGCCGGCGCCGAGTTTTCCATCACGCCGTTCGGCCTGCGGGCGCTCAACGCGCTGCGCGTCGAGAAATCGTTCGGCAGCTGGTCGCGGGAATACCGGCCGCTCTACGGTCCGTTCGAAGCTGGGCTCGGGCGATTCGTGGCCTTGAAGAAGGAAACGGACTTCATCGGCAAGCAGGCGGCCGTGAAGGAAAAGGCCGAAGGTGGCACTTTGCGGCTGAGAACTTTCATCATCGAGGCGAGGGATGCGGACGTTATCGGCGACGAACCGATCTCGCTGAACGGCAAGGTTTGCGGCTGGGTCACTTCCGGTGGCTATGCGCACACATCCGGCGTTTCGGTGGCGATCGGCTATGTGCCAAAGGAGGTTGCGGACGAAACCGAGGGATGGCAGGTCGAACTTTTGGGCGAAATGCTGTCTGCCCGCCTGCAGTCACAGCCGCTTTTCGATGCCAACGGTTCGCGCATGCGCTCCTGACCGCGGCGCTCCTGATCACGCGTTTTTGCAAGCCCCGGATGGTGCCGAACAGGCGCTACGGGGCTTGCGCATTGTCCACCGTAGAAATCACGGTCTGATGCCCAAAAACAGGGCCTAAACTGCACCAATTTTGATTTTTCGGCTGTTTAAGCGTCAATATCACTAAAATGGGAAAGAAATTCGGCAAAGCATCATTTTGCGCTTCACTTTTGATCCGAAAGCATTATGGAATCCTCTATCGAAAAGGCTCAAAAAGAGCCGCGAAAAGAAGAGGTCTGACCTTACTAGGATCAGACCCGGGGGATATTGATGGAGTATTTTGTCCAGCAGCTCGTCAATGGGCTGACTCTTGGCTCGATTTACGGTTTGATTGCCATTGGTTATACAATGGTTTACGGCATTATCGGCATGGTGAACTTCGCCCACGGCGATATCTTCATGCTGGGCGGTTTTGCAGCACTGATTGTCTATCTTATTCTGGTCGGGTTGTTCGGCGGTGTTCCGATTGCACTTGCCCTGTTCATCATGCTCATCGTGGCGATGGTGATGACGGGTTTGTGGAACTGGGTCATTGAAAAGATGGCCTACCGGCCGCTTCGCGGCTCCTTCCGCCTTGCGCCGCTGATCACCGCGATCGGCATGTCGATCGCGCTGTCAAACTTCATCCAGGTGACGCAAGGTCCGCGCAACAAGCCGATCCCGTCCATGGTGTCGTCGGTCTACGACGTGTTCGGCATCTCGATCTCGCTGAAACAGATCATCATCGTTGTCGTGACGGCGGTTCTGTTGACGATCTTCTGGTATATCGTCAACTACACGCCGCTGGGCCGGGCGCAGCGCGCCACCGAGCAGGACCGCAAGATGGCCGCGTTGCTCGGCATCGATGTCGACAAGACAATCTCGATCACCTTCATCATGGGTGCGGCACTGGCTGCCGTCGCCGGTACCATGTACCTGATGTATTACGGCGTCATCGTCTTTACCGACGGCTTCACGCCGGGCGTCAAGGCCTTCACGGCCGCTGTTCTGGGCGGTATCGGCTCGCTGCCGGGCGCTGTGCTGGGCGGTCTGATGATCGGTCTGATCGAGTCCCTCTGGTCCGCCTATTTCACCATCGACTACAAGGATGTCGCGACATTCTCGATCCTCGCCATCGTGCTGATTTTCAAGCCGTCGGGTATTTTGGGTCGGCCGGAAGTCGAGAAGGTATAAATCCATGGCAAACATCACCAACACACCTGAGAGCGCCGGCAGCAACCTGATGGCGCGGGCTCTGCGCGAGGGTTTTTATGCCGGCCTCGTCGCTCTCGGTCTCTTCGTGCTGTTCGTCGGTCTGAAGACCGACCAGAACATTCTCAACGAATTGATCCTCGTTCAGCGCTGGGGATTGCTCGCAATCTTCGTCGTCATTGCCGCAGTCGGCCGTTTCCTGTCGGTCGCCTTCATCCGGCCTTACCTGGCCGCGCGAAAGGCTGAAAAAGCCGCCGCGCCGGTCAAGGACGCCAACTTCTTCGTGCGCAATTTCAGCCTGATCGCCATTGCGGTCCTGATCGTCTATCCGCCCATCATGGTCGGACTGTTCGGCTTCCAGGGCTCGTTGAAATGGGTGGATAATTTCGGCATCCAGATCCTGATTTATGTGATGCTGGCCTGGGGTTTGAACATCGTCGTCGGTCTCGCCGGCCTGCTCGACCTGGGCTATGTCGCCTTCTATGCGGTGGGTGCCTATTCCTACGCATTGCTATCGTCGCATTTCGGCCTGTCCTTCTGGATCCTCCTGCCTTTGGCCGGCATCTTCGCCGCCCTTTGGGGCATGATCCTCGGCTTCCCGGTTCTGCGGCTCAAGGGTGACTACCTGGCAATCGTGACGCTGGCCTTCGGGGAAATCATCCGGCTGGTGCTGATCAACTGGACGGCCGTCACCAAGGGCACATTCGGGATCTCGGGCATTGCAAAGGCATCGGTCTTCGGCATCTGGTCTTTCGATGTCAGCGCGCCGAACAACTTTGCCAAGGCCTTCGCGCTGCCGATGTCGTCGTCCTATTACAAGATCTTCCTGTTCTATCTGATCCTCGCGCTCTGCCTGCTGACGGCGTTCGTCACCATCCGCCTGCGCCGCATGCCGATCGGCCGTGCCTGGGAAGCGTTGCGCGAAGACGAAATCGCCTGCCGCTCGCTCGGCATCAATACGGTGACGACCAAGCTTACCGCATTTGCAACAGGGGCGATGTTCGGCGGGTTTGCAGGCTCCTTCTTTGCCGTGCGCCAGGGCTTCGTCTCGCCGGAATCCTTCGTCTTCCTGGAATCGGCCATCATCCTTGCCATCGTGGTTCTCGGCGGCATGGGGTCGCTGATCGGTATCGCCGTTGCGGCGACGCTGATGATCGGCGGCACCGAGCTGTTGCGTGAAATGGAATTCCTGAAGCACATCTTCGGCCCCGATTTCACCCCGGAACTGTACCGCATGCTGATCTTCGGTCTGGCCATGATCATTGTCATGGTGTGGAAACCACGCGGCTTTGTCGGCTCGCGCGAACCCACAGCATTCCTGCGCGAACGCAAGAGTGTCTCCGGCAGCTTCACCAAGGAAGGTCACGGTTGATCATGGCCGGAACGAATACGATGACGAAAGATCCAATCCTCAAGGTCGACCATCTGTCGATGCGCTTCGGCGGCCTGATGGCCATCAACGACCTGTCGTTCGAAGCCTATCGCGGCGACATCACTGCACTGATCGGCCCGAACGGGGCCGGCAAGACCACGGTGTTCAACTGCATCACCGGCTTCTACAAGCCGACGATGGGCATGATCACGATGCGGCAGAAGGCGGGCAAGGAATATCTGCTCGAACGCATGTCGGATTTCGAGGTCAACCGCGACGCCAAGGTCGCCCGGACGTTCCAGAACATCCGGCTTTTCTCAGGTCTGACGGTGCTGGAAAACCTTCTGGTGGCACAGCACAACAAGCTGATGCTGGCATCGGGCTATACGATCCTCGGTCTCTTGGGCTTTCCGGCCTACAAGAAGGCTGCGGCGCAGTCGATCGAGCAGGCAAAATACTGGCTCGACAAGGCAAACCTGACCGACCGCGCCGACGATCCGGCCGGCGATCTGCCTTACGGCGCCCAGCGCCGTCTGGAAATTGCCCGCGCCATGTGCACCGGCCCGGAATTTCTCTGCCTCGACGAGCCGGCGGCCGGTCTCAACCCGCGCGAATCGCTGGCGCTCAACGAATTGTTGCGCAGCATCCGCCAGGATACCGGCACCTCGATCCTTTTGATCGAGCATGACATGTCGGTGGTCATGGAAATTTCCGACCATGTCGTGGTTCTGGAATACGGCCAGAAGATTTCGGATGGCAATCCGGACCATGTGAAGAACGATCCGAAGGTTATTGCGGCCTATCTCGGTGTGGAAGATGATGAGGTCGAAGAGGTGTTCGAAGAGATCGAGGAAATCGCTGTCGCTGCGCCGGGAGATACGCCCAAATGAGCGATAACCTTCTGCATGTCAAAGACGTCGAGACATATTACGGCAATATCCGGGCGCTTGGCGGCGTCGAAGTCGAAGTCAAGCGCGGCGAAATCGTCTGCATGATCGGTGCCAATGGCGCCGGCAAATCGACGCTGATGATGACGATCTGCGGCAGCCCGCAGGCAAAGACCGGCTCCGTCACGTTTGACGGCCAGGACATTACCCGGATGCCGACGCACGAGATCGCGCGTCTGCGCATCGCCCAGTCGCCGGAAGGCCGCCGGATCTTTCCGCGCATGACCGTCTATGAAAATCTTCAGATGGGCGCCAGCCTCGACAATCTGAAATATTTCAACGAGGACGTGGAAAAGATCTTCACGCTCTTTCCGCGCCTGAAGGAACGCCAGGCGCAGCGCGGCGGAACGCTTTCGGGCGGCGAACAGCAGATGCTGTCGATCGGCCGCGCGCTGATGGCGCGCCCGAAGCTGCTGCTTCTCGACGAGCCGTCACTCGGTCTGGCGCCCTTGATCGTCAAGGGCATCTTTGCGGCGATCAAGAAGCTCAATGAAGAGGAAGGGCTTACCGTCTTCCTCGTCGAGCAGAATGCGTTCGCAGCCCTGAAACTGTCCCATCGCGGCTATGTCATGGTCAATGGCAAGGTGACGATGAGCGGGACGGGCAAGGAATTGCTCGCCAATCCAGAAGTGCGCGCGGCCTATCTCGAAGGCGGTCATCATTGATGGCAGACCGGCTCATGGCAAAGGTATTTCTGCGCCGGGGCCGGTTTGCCCATCCGACACGTTGGGGCGTTCGCACGCGGTTTGAAAACCGCCCGGCGCTTTGAAGGGGAGAAACGGAATGCAAGGCATTCTCTACGAAGAACCTTCGGTTCTATACTTTGCGCTCATCACCATCGTGATGGGCGGATGGACGGCCTGGCGCACTGGAAAGAGCGCTGCCGAAGGCTGGAGCAGCTACGGCGTTCTGGTCGTCTACACGCTGCTTCTTGGCGTGGCGATCCGCTTCATTCACCACGCGCTTTTCAACGGCAGCATGCTGGTTTTGCAGTACTATGTCGTGGACACGATCATTCTTTTGCTGTTTGCTACGGCAGGTTACCGTTACTACCGCACGCAGCAGATGACCAACAATTACTACTGGCTCTATGAGAAGGTGACACCCTTTTCGTGGAAGTCCAAATGACAGAGGGAACCCCGCATATAAGTCGTTAAGGCTTGATGCGGAGATAAGAATACCGGCGCGATTATGGTGGGTATCGTGACTGGTTTAAAATGCACCCGCTCAATTTTTTTGGGAGTAACAAGATGAAAAAGTCACTTTTGTCAGCTGTTGCGCTGACTGCAATGGTCGCTTTCAGCGGCACTGCATGGGCTGATCTGCTGGTTGGTGTTGGTGGCCCGCTGACAGGCCCGAACGCCGCTTTCGGCGCGCAGCTCCAGAAGGGTGCCGAGCAGGCCGCAGCTGACATCAATGCTGCCGGCGGCATCAACGGCGAGCAGATCAAGATCGTGCTCGGCGACGACGTTTCCGATCCGAAGCAGGGCGTTTCCGTTGCCAACAAGTTCGTTGCCGACGGCGTCAAGTTCGTGATCGGCCACTTCAACTCCGGCGTTTCGATCCCGGCTTCGGAAGTCTATGCTGAAAACGGCATCTTGCAGATCACTCCTGCATCCACAAACCCGGTCTTTACCGAGCGTGGCCTGTGGAACACCTTCCGTACCTGCGGCCGTGACGACCAGCAGGGCGCTGTTGCCGGTGCCTATATTGCTGCAAACTTCAAGGACGCCAAGGTTGCCGTCGTTCACGACAAGACACCTTACGGCCAGGGCCTGGCTGACCTGACCAAGGCTGCCATGAACGAAGCCGGCGTCAAGGAAGCCGTCTACGAAGGTATTACGGCTGGCGACAAGGACTTCTCGGCGCTGATCGCCAAGATGAAGGAAGCCGGCGTCACGCTGGTTTACTACGGCGGCCTGCACACGGAAGCTGGCCTCATCATGCGCCAGATGGCTGACCAGGGCCTGAAGGCAACCCTGATGTCGGGCGACGGTATCGTTTCGAACGAACTGGCTTCGATCGCTGGCGACGCTGTTGACGGCACGCTGATGACGTTCGCTCCGGATCCGCGCAAGAACCCGGCTGCAAAGGAACTGGTCGAAAAGTTCCGCGCAAACGGCTTTGAGCCGGAAGCCTACACGCTCTACTCCTACGCAGCCCTCCAGGTCATCGCAGAAGCTGCCAAGACAACCGGCGGCAACGACCCGCAGGCTGTTGCCGAAAACATCAAGGGCAAGGGTCCGTTCAAGACCGTTATCGGCGAGTTCGGCTATGACGAAAAGGGCGACATCACCCGCCCGGACTACGTCATGTACACCTGGAAGAAGGGTGACGACGGCAAGTTCAGCTACTTCGAAAACGACAAGTAATCGTTTTTCGATGTCAGTGTGAATGGGTCCTTGTGGACCGCGAAAGGCCCGGTATGTCCGGGCCTTTTTGCGTGGCGGAGTTCAATCTTCCAAACAGGGATGCGGGCTCGAAAAATGTTCTCCTCCTGCCGCATTCGAGCAATAAGCTCAATGAGCGCGCAACGCCGTGGGCATGACGGGTGGTGGACAAGATCACCGCGTTTTTCGATCGCCAAGAGCCATTTGGCAGGGTGAGGTGACTATTCCTGCCGCAACGCATTCGCCGCCTTGACGGCGGCGGAGGCGCGGTTTTCGACGCCGAGTTTGACGTAGATCTGTTCCAGGTGCTTGTTGACCGTTCGGGCGCTGAGGCCGAGGATTTCGCCGATGTCGCGATTGGATTTGCCCTTGGCGATCCAGAGCAGAACCTGGCCTTCGCGCACCGTCAGGGCAAAGTTTTGGCGCAAAACCTCGTCGTCGCTGGTCTGGCTGACGCCGGTCAGACGGAACAGGTATTCGTCGCCGCCGATCGCGCCGAGATAGGCGAGTTGCAGCACCGGCTGGCCGTTCTGGTGGATCATCAGCGGGCCGTCCTTGGAGACGCCATGTTTTGCGCGCTCCTGCAGCCAGCCGCGAATATGGTCCGCGAGCGTGTCCAGGCCGTCGTCGCGGCCGGTCGCCGCGTTGACGAGCCGGGTTGCCTGCGGTGTCGACCATTGGATGGTGCCATTGCTGCGCACGGCGAGCAGATGCCGTCCTGCCGCGTCGAGCGCCACGCGTGCACTTTGCGCCGAACGCGCATTGGCCAGATGCACCCGGATGCGGGCGCGCAGTTCGTCGATGTTGATCGGCTTGGAGAGATAATCGACGCCGCCGGATTCGAGCGCGTGGACGATATGTTCGGTCTCGGTCAGCCCGGTCATGAAGATCACCGGCACCTGCGCCACGGCCGGATTGGTCTTCAGCGTCCGGCAGGTTTCAAAACCGTCCATGCCGGGCATGACGGCATCCATCAAAATTACGTCCGGCGTGATGCGATCGACGACATTGATGGCGGCATTGCCGGAGGTGGCGATCAGTACGGAAAAGCCGGATTGCTCCAGCGCGTCGGTGAGAAAGCCCAGCGTTTCCGGGGAATCGTCCACGATGAGCACGATGTCGCGCGGATGCACTGCTTCATTCACCAGCCGGTCTCCCCTGTTTGTTGATGTTCTGCAGGAAGTCGGCATAGCCGGCAAGGTCGAAAGCCTGGACGTAGGTCTTGACCGCGTCGGTAAAGGGCTGGTTCTCCTCAAGGCGGGCGAGATCGGCGAGCTTGGCCTCGATGCCGCGGACATAGCCGATTTCGCCGAGCCGGATCAATTCCTCGATATGGGCGGCGCCGGGGTTGGTCATGGTGCGCCGGGGTTTGGCCGTCTGCACCGGCTGCACCGTGTCGCTATAGATCCATTCCAGCGCCAGATGCACCGCCAGCTTGTCCTGCAGCTGGCGGATATCGAAGGGCTTGGCGAGCGTGTCGTTATGGCCGGTATGGGTATCTGCCGCGGTCCCGTCACCGATATTGGCCGACAGCATGATGACCGGCGCCGTCTGGCCGTGGTCGCGCAGCCGCGTCACCAGCTGCCAGCCGTTCATGCCCGGCATCGAGATATCGATGAGGAAAAGATCGGGCTTGATGCCCTCGATCAGGGTGACGCATTCCATACCGCCTGCAGCCGTCAAAACCACGAAATCGAGCGGCATCAGCACTTCGCGCATCAGGTCGCGATGGTCCTCGTTGTCATCGACGACGACGATGGTGCGGCGCGGGCCGGCATAACCGGCGATCTTGCGGATGGAGGGAAGCGACGCGGTCGGCCGGCTGATCGCCGACAGCATCAGCCGGACGCGAAAGGTGGAGCCCCGGTCGCGCTCGCTCTCGACGACGATCTCGCCGCCGAGCGTCTGGGTGAGAAGCTGGGTGATGGTGAGCCCCAGGCCAAGCCCTGGCATCGGCCGGATATGCTCGGCCTCGCCGCGCTGGAAGGGCTCGAAGATGCGCGGCAGGTCGGCCTGAGAAATGCCGCGGCCGGTATCGGAGACGGTGAAGGTCGCAACCTGGCTGCGATAGGTGACGTCGAAGCGGATTTTGCCGGTATCGGTGAACTTGATGGCATTGGACAAGAGATTGACGAGGATCTGGCGCAGGCGCTTCTCGTCGGTGCGGACATATTGCGGCAGGGCGCTTGCCCGGTCATGCTCGAAAATGAGGCCCTTGGCCTGCGCCTGCGGGCGGAACATGTCGGTGATCTGGTCGAGGAAATCCTGGATGTTGATCTCGTTGGAATAGACCTGCAGGCGGCCGGCCTCGATCTTGGAAATGTCGAGAAGGCCGTCGATCAGGCCGGAGAGGTGGTCGGCGCTGCGCTTGATGACCTTGATGGCGGATTGCCGGGGTGCCGGGATGGTCTCGTCGCGCTCAAGGATCTGGGCATAGCCGAGTACGGCGTTGAGCGGGGTGCGCAATTCGTGGCTGAGGCCGACGACATAGCGGCTTTTGGCCCGGTTGGCGGCCTCGGCGGTCTCCTTGGCATATTGCAGGGCGGCGTCGGTTTTCTTGTGCGCGGCGATTTCCTTCAGGAGCAGGGTATTCTGGCGCGAGGATTCCTCTTCCGCCACCAGCCGGCTGTCATGGGCGAGCACATAGAACCAGCAGACGACGCCGGTCACGACGGCAAAGACGAAGAAGACCACGCCGACTGTCCGGTTGATCACCGATGCGGTTTCGGGCGAGGCGGTGCCGGTCTGGTGGGCGATCATCGCCAGGATGATGCCGATACAGGCAACCGACAGCACGACGGCGATGCCATAGCGGCCGAGCCGCGTGGACAGCGTCTCCATCACCTTTTGCGGCAGCAAAGCTTTGGCCACCACGGCTGTCTGGGCGTTGAAGCTCGCGTGCGGTTTGCACATGTCGTGGCAGCGGCTGTCCAGCGAGCAGCAGAGCGAACAGATCGGCGCGGAATAGGCCGGGCACCAGGCCATGTCCTCGGGCTCGAACGGATGTTCGCAGATCGAGCAGGTGACGGTCGAGAGTTTCTTCCAGCTCTGGCGGGGCTTGCGGGCGAGGTAATATTTGCCCTTCGTCGCCCAGGCGATGGCGGGGGAGACGATAAAGGCGGTGATCAGCGCGATATAGGGCGCAAGTGAGGCGGCCATGGCGCCGAACACGCCGAAATGGGCGGTCAGCGCAATCAGCGCCGATGCCGTCATGGCGCCGGTGCCGACCGGGTTGATATCGTAGAGATGGGCGCGCTTGAACTCGATATTGGGCGGCGCCAGCCCCAGCGGCTTGTTGATGAACAGATCGGCCGAGATGGTGCAGAGCCAGGCCATGGCGATGATGGAGAAAATGCCGAGCGTTTCCTCAAGCAGCTTGTAGATGCCCAGCTCCATCAGGAGAAGCGCGATCGCCACGTTGAACATCAGCCAGACGACGCGGCCGGGATGGCTGTGGGTGAGGCGGGAGAAGAAGTTCGACCAGGCGAGCGAACCGGCATAGGCATTCATCACGTTGATCTTCAACTGCGACACGACGACGAAGGCGGCCATCAGCAAAAGCGCGGCATTGTGCCAGGGGATCATGTAGCCAAACGCGGTCAGGTACATATGCGCGGGATCGGCGGCATGTTCGACAGGCACCCCGGCGCTCAAGCACAGAACCACGAGGAACGAGCCCGCCAGCAGTTTTGGCGCCCCGACGATCACCCAGCCGGCGCCGGCGAGGAACACGGCAACCCGGTGATGCAGCTTGCGCTGGCCCTCCGGCGGCAGAAAGCGCAGGAAATCCACCTGCTCGCCGATCTGCGCCATCAGGGCGAGAATGACGGCGGAGGCAGCGCCGAACTCCAGCAGCGAGAATGGCGCCAGTGCGCCGGGCTCGCCCATCGGCTTGCCGGTACCGGGAAAGGCAAGCCACAGGTCGAACTTGCTCCAGTCCGCGAGCGCGATGAAAATGAACGGGGCTATGTTGAGGATGATCCAGAACGGCTGGGTCAGAAGCTGGAATTTGCTGATCAGCCGCACGCCGTGAGTGACCAGCGGAATGACCATGACGGCGCTGATGATATAGCCGATCCAGACGGGGATGCCGAGCGCCAGTTCCAGCGCTGCCGACATGATGGATGCCTCAATGGCAAACAGCATGAAGGTGAAGCTCGCATAGATCAGCGAGGTAACGGTGGAGCCGATATAGCCGAAGCTCGCGCCGCGCGTCAAAAGGTCGATATCGACGCCGTGGCGGATGGCATAGCGGCTGATCGGCAGGCCGACGCCGAGCATGACGAGGCTGGCTGCGAGAATGGCGATGATGGCGTTGGTGGTGCCATAGGACAGCGTGATGGCGCCGCCGATCGCCTCGAGCGCCAGGAAGGAGATCGCCCCAATCGCGGTCTGCGAGATGCGCTGCGAGGAGAATTGCCGGGCGCTCTTGGCCGTGAAGCGCAAGGCATAGTCTTCCAGCGTTTGGTTGGCGACCCAGCGGTTATATTCGCGCCGGACCGGAATGATGCGCTGGCGTGCCGTCATGCCTAATTTATATTCCCATTTTCAATGTGATCAATGATTAGGCAATGTCCTCCGGTCAAGGATTTTTTGCAAGTGCGAGAATCGGTTCGCCTCGGGAGTGGCATTATTGTTTGCGCAAGTGCGGCGTTGCGCTCCCATGCCCGCAAGTTAGGGCCTTGCGTCCGGTCAAAGGGACGATGATGTGTGCTGCAGTGCACAGTTCGCCCCGGTCACTACGTCAATTGACGTATACAGAATCCGGCACCCTCAACGGATAGTTCCAGCACGAACGGCATCCGCAAAAGCCGTCGTCAAAAGAACGAGAGGGGTTCACACATGACATACAAATCCCAGATCCTGGGCGCGTTCCTGGCTGGCGCGCTGGCCACGACAGCATTTTCCAGCGTCCAGGCTGCCGAAGACACGATCAAGGTCGGCGTTCTGCATTCGCTGTCCGGCACCATGGCCATCTCCGAGACGACGCTCAAGGATGCCATGCTGATGCTCATCGAAGAGCAGAACAAGAAGGGCGGCCTTCTCGGCAAGAAGCTTGAGGCCGTCGTTGTCGATCCCGCCTCCGACTGGCCGCTCTTTGCCGAAAAGGCCCGTGAACTGATCTCCGTCAACAAGGTCGCAGCCGTGTTCGGTTGCTGGACGTCGTCGTCGCGCAAGTCGGTCCTGCCGGTGTTCGAAGAGCTGAATTCGATCCTGTTTTACCCGGTCCAGTACGAGGGTGAGGAATCCTCGCGCAACATCTTCTATACCGGTGCTGCCCCGAACCAACAGGCCATCCCGGCCGTCGATTATCTGATGAACACCGAAGGCGTCGAGCGTTTCGTGCTTGAAGGCACCGACTATGTCTATCCGCGCACGACCAACAAGATTCTGGAAGCCTACCTGATTGCCAAGGGCATTCCGAAGGAAGACATCCTGATCAACTACACGCCGTTCGGTTTCTCCGACTGGCAGACGGAAGTGGCCAAGATCAAGGAATTCGGTTCGGCCGGCAAGAAGACCGCCGTCGTCTCGACCATCAATGGCGATGCCAACGTGCCGTTCTACAAGGAACTTGGCAACAAGGGCATCAAGGCCACCGATATTCCGGTCGTCGCTTTCTCGGTCGGCGAAGAAGAGCTTGCCGGTCTCGACACCAAGCCGCTGGTCGGCCATCTCGCTGCCTGGAACTATTTCCAGTCCGTCGATGCCCCGGCCAATGCCGAGTTCATCAAGCAGTGGCATGCCTTCACCAAGAACGACAAGCGCGTCACCAATGATCCGATGGAAGCCGCCTATATCGGCTTCAATGCCTGGGTAAAGGCGGTCGAAGCGGCCGGAACCACCGAAACGGACGCCGTTCTCGACACGATCATCGGCACCAGCGTTCCCAACCTTTCGGGTGGCTACTCCACCGTGATGCCGAACCACCACATCACCAAGCCCGTTCTGATCGGCGAAATCCAGGCGGACGGCCAGTTTGAAATCGTCCAGCAGACCCCGCAGGTCGTTGGCGACGAATGGTCGGACTTCCTGCCGGACTCCAAGGATCTGATTTCCGATTGGCGCAAGCCGATGTCCTGCGGCAACTTCAACGTTGCAACGGGCAAGTGCGGCGGCAAGGGTTCCTGATTCGACGCATACCGGCTGTTTCATCAAGATCAGCATAATCCGGCAATGGCCTGACCGCCGTTTCCCGAAGTCCATTTTCAGAACGTCCTGATTAAAATGCGAATACCCTCCGCTCAGACCCGTCTGGGCGGAGGGACCTGATCCCGCCCCCATGTGGCATGGTTTCTGCATGGCTGAGCTTAAGGATGCGGTTGCGGGGCCGGTCCCTGTTCGATGTGATCGCCGGGCGAGCGGATTGCGGAAATCTTAAGCAACAGCGCCGGCATCAAGCATCTCCCGTCAATGCGCGGTGCCCAAGCCGACGAACAACCCAAGCGAACGGACAAGAAGAGCTCATGTATCGCGCCCTCCAGACCTTTCTTGTTGCCCTCTGCCTGCTGGTCAGTTGCCTTGCAACGGGCCTGCGTGCGCAGGAAGATATCCGGCCGCTGGTCGATGCACTGGGGGCAACCGCGTTCCCGCAGAAGATCGAGGCCGTCAAGGCGCTGGCCGCATCGGGCAATCCGAAAACCGGCGAAATCCTGCAAAATCTCAGCGACGGCAAACTCTATGCGCCAAGGACCGGCGGCCCGGTCTTTCTCGAAGGCCCGTCTGACGGCACCTATCTCGATGTGCTGACCGGCGTTGCCGCCGCCGGGGTGCCGGGGAACCTGGCCAAGATCCGGCTGAACAATGGTTTGCGCGGTGCCATCGGCGCGGCGCTCAGCCAGTTGACCCTTTTAAGCCCCGAGCGCCCGGCACGCCTTGCGGCCGCGCAGGACCTGCTCAAGAGTGCCCATCCAGATAATCTCGCGCTGTTGAATTCCGCGCTTTCGCAGGAGCAGGATACCGAGGTCAAGGCGACGATGGAGGCCGCGCGCGCCGTTATCCTGCTCAAGACCGATGCCAGCGCTGCGGACAAGAAGTCCGCCATCGACACGATCGCGGCACGCGGCAATCGCGATGCGCTGACAATCCTGACGGCTGCAATGGCGACTGCGCCGGATGATCTGAGGCCGGCGATCGAGGCGCATATTGACACCATCAACCGCAGCCTTGCCGCCTGGGATGTGGCGCAGAACGTCTGGTACGGCCTGTCGCTCGGCTCGGTGCTTTTGCTGGCGGCAATCGGCCTTGCCATTATCTTCGGCGTCATGGGCATCATCAACATGGCGCATGGCGAAATGGTCATGCTCGGCGCCTATACGACCTATGTGGTGCAGCAGACGGTGGCGGCCGTCGCCCCCGGCATGACCGATTATTCGCTGGCTTTTGCCGTTCCCGCCGCATTCCTGTTTACCGGCCTGGTCGGGGTCGGCATCGAGCGCAGCGTCATCCGCTGGCTCTACGGCCGGCCGCTCGAAACGCTGCTCGCCACCTGGGGTATTTCGCTGATCCTGCAGCAGGCGATCCGCACCATTTTCGGCCCGACAAACCGGCAGGTGGACAATCCCAGCTGGATGTCCGGCGTCTTTGAGGCCGGTGGTCTCGCCATCACCTATAACCGTATGTGGATCATCGTCTTCTCGCTCGGTGTCTTCGTGGCGCTGCTCCTGCTGCTCAAGCGCTCCAAGTTCGGCCTGCAGATGCGCGCGGTCACGCAGAACCGGCGCATGGCGTCGTCGATGGGCATTCGCACCCCTTGGGTCGATGCGCTGACCTTTGGCCTCGGTTCCGGTATTGCCGGCATGGCGGGCGTGGCGCTCAGCCAGATCGACAATGTCTCGCCCAATCTCGGCCAGAACTACATTATCGACAGTTTCATGGTCGTGGTGTTCGGCGGCGTCGGCAATCTCTGGGGCACGCTGGTCGGCGCCTTGACGCTCGGGATCGCCAACAAGTTCCTTGAGCCCTATGCCGGCGCGGTGCTCGGCAAGATCCTCATCCTCGTCTTCATCATCCTATTCATCCAGCGGCGGCCTCGTGGCCTGTTCGCGCTCAAGGGAAGGGCGGTCGAACAATGATTGCGCAAATGCTGTTCATGCGGCACGAGAAAAAGACGCTCTGGGCCGTGTTCCTGATCCTGCTGGCCGCAGCCCTGGTGCCGCTTGCCAATCTGCTCATCCCGCAAGACAGCGCCTTCCATGTGCCCGGCTATCTCGTGCCGTTGCTTGGGAAATATCTCTGCTACGCGCTTCTTGCGCTCGCACTGGATCTCGTCTGGGGCTATTGCGGCATTCTTTCGCTCGGCCATGGCGCATTTTTTGCGCTCGGCGGATATGCCATGGGCATGTATCTGATGCGTCAGATCGGTGATCGCGGCGTCTATGCCAATCCGCTGCTGCCGGATTTCATGGTCTTTCTGAATTGGCAGGAATTGCCCTGGTACTGGTACGGCTTCAACCATTTCGCCTTTGCGGCGCTGATGGTGCTCCTGGTGCCGGGACTGCTTGCCTTCGTTTTCGGCTGGTTCGCCTTCCGCTCGCGCGTCACCGGCGTCTATCTGTCGATCATCACCCAGGCCATGACCTACGCGCTGCTGCTTGCCTTCTTCCGCAACGAAATGGGCTTTGGCGGCAATAACGGCCTCACCGACTTCAAGGAAATCCTCGGCTTCAACGTCCAGGCGGGGGGTACGCGGGCCGCATTGTTTGCCGCAACCGCTATCGCCTTGGCGCTGGCTCTGCTGCTCAGTTCCGCCATCGTCCGCTCGAAATACGGCAAGGTGCTGGTCGGCGTGCGCGATGCCGAAAGCCGGACCCGGTTTCTGGGTTACCGCGTCGAGAACATGAAGCTGTTCATCTTCACCGTCTCGGCGATGATGGCCGGTGTGGCCGGTGCGCTCTACGTGCCGCAGGTCGGCATTATCAACCCCGGCGAATTCGCCCCGGCAAACTCGATCGAAGTGGTGATCTGGACGGCGGTCGGCGGGCGCGGCACGCTGATCGGACCGATCATCGGCGCCATCCTCGTCAATTTCGGCAAGAGCATCTTCACGGCCGCCTTCCCGGAATTCTGGCTGTTTGCGCTCGGCGCGCTGTTTGTGGCGACCACGCTGTTCCTGCCCAAGGGCGTGGTCGGGACCGTCCAGCAGTTCCTTGCCCGGCGCAAGGAGCAGAAAAAAGCGGATGCCGTGGAGCAGGCCTACCAGGACAAGGCGGCTGCCAAGGCGGACAGCCAGCTTGCGACACTGAAACCCCAGGCTGCGGAGTAGAACCGATGGATGAAAAGACCTCCCGCAGCCTGCTGTATCTCGATGGCGTTTCGGTCTCGTTTGATGGGTTCAAGGCGCTGAATTCGCTGTCCTTCGTGGTCGAACCCGGCGAGCTCCGGGCGATCATCGGGCCGAACGGGGCCGGCAAGACGACGATGATGGATATCATCACCGGCAAGACCCGGCCCGATAGCGGCCAGGTGTTCTTCAACGGCGATATCGATCTGACCAAGAAGGACGAGGCTGATATTGCCCAGCTGGGTATTGGCCGCAAGTTCCAGAAACCGACGGTGTTTGAAAGCCATACGGTCTGGGACAATATCGAACTGGCGCTCAACCGGAAACGCGGGGTGTTTTCAACGCTGTTCTACCGCCTGACACCGGCCGACAAGGCGCGCATCGAGGAGATCCTCGAAACGGTGCGCATGACGTCCCGCAAGGACGACCTCGCCGCCAATCTCTCGCATGGGCAAAAACAGTGGCTGGAAATCGGCATGCTTCTGGCGCAGGAGCCAAAACTGCTTCTGGTCGATGAACCGGTGGCCGGCATGACCGACGCGGAAACGGCCGAGACCGCCATCCTGCTCAAAGAAATCGCCAAGACCCGCTCGGTCGTCGTCGTCGAACATGACATGGGCTTCATCCGGGATCTCGGCGTCAAAGTGACCTGCCTTGCCGAGGGCTCGGTGCTCGCCGAAGGCTCGATCGATTTCGTCAGCAACGATCCGAAAGTGATCGAGAACTATTTGGGGCGGTGAGGATGCGTTTACCCTCCCCTTGAGGGGGAGGGTCGGCGCGAAGCGGCGGGGTGGGGTGATTTTCAGCGTCAAACAATGGGTCACCCCCACCCGCAGCGTTGCTGCGACCTCCCCCCTCAAGGGGGAGGTGTTACCGAGACAACGCCACCACCCAGATCGCCGGGATGGACAGAAGGAAGAAGAGCATGCTGACCGTCGACAACATCAATCTGCACTACGGCGCGGCCCAGGCCCTTCGTGGCGTCTCCATTACTGCGCCGATGGGTAAGATCACCTGCGTGCTCGGCCGCAACGGTGTCGGCAAGACCAGCCTGTTGCGCGCGATCACCGGCCAGCATGGGCCGAGCGCCGGCACCATCGCCTTTAACGGCACGGTGCTGAACGGCATGGCGCCCTATAACCGGGCCAAGCACGGTATTGGGTTCGTGCCGCAGGGCCGCGAAGTCTTTCCGCTTTTGACGGTCAAGGAAAACCTGGAATCGGGCTATGCGCCGGTGGCACGCAAGGACCGGTACATTCCCGAGGATATTTTCAACCTGTTTCCGATCCTGCGCTCGATGCTTGGCCGCCGCGGCGGTGATTTGTCGGGCGGGCAGCAGCAGCAGCTGGCGATTGGCCGGGCGCTGGTGACGCGGCCGAAAATCCTGGTTCTGGACGAGCCGACCGAGGGCATCCAGCCGTCGATCATCAAGGATATCGGCCGGGCGATCCAGTATCTGCGCGATTCCACCGGGATGGCAATTCTGCTTGTGGAACAATATCTTGACTTCTGCCGTGAGCTTGCAGACCATGTCTATATCATGGACCGCGGCGAGATCGTGCATGAAGGCCCGGCCGAAACGCTGGATACGCCGGAAGCGCGCCGCCACCTCACAGTGTGACATCGGATGGCAATGGCTGAGGCAGCAGGGATCGCTCCGCAAAGGGCATGGGGCAAAGGGCGGCTGGTGGCAAAGCCATTTGCGGGGCGTACCCGGCTTTGCGAATTCTACCAGGAGGGCTGCGCCAAGATCAGGCTGCCCGATACGTTCGACACGACGATGGAAGCGGTGCTGATCAACAGTTCCGGCGGCCTGACCGGTGGCGACCATATGGAGTGGTCGTTCGTGGCCGGCGAGGGCACGCATCTCACCCTGACCACCCAGGCCTGCGAGAAGATCTACAGGGCAAGCGCCGGCACCGCTGATGTGACCGCGCAGATTTCGGTTGGCGCGGGGGCCACTGTCCATTGGCTGCCGCAGGAAACCATCCTGTTCGACCGCGCCTCGCTGTCACGCAAGCTGGAGGTCGATCTGGCCGAAGGGGCGGAATTTCTGGCGGTCGAGGCCGTGCTTCTCGGCCGCAAGGCGATGGGCGAGGCAATGCGCGAAGGCCTGTTTCAGGACCGCTGGCGCATCCGCAGCAACGGCGCGCTGCTGCATGCGGAAAACCTCAGGCTGAACGGTGATATCACCGGCCTGACGCGCGAGAGCGCGGTGCTCGGCGGGCAGGTGGCTTTTGCGACACTGTTTTACACCGGCGCCGATTGCGAGCGGCACGTCGATACTCTGCGCGGCCTGATCGGCGGCATTGCCGGCGGGGTGAGCCATTATCAGGTTGTTGGCAAGGACAAGCTGATTGCCCGCCTCGTTGCGCCGGATGGTTTCGCCTTGAGAAAAATCCTCATCCCGGTCATTTCGCACTTGCGCAAGGGCGCCTCTGTGCCGAAAGTCTGGAACCTGTAATCGACCCGCAATCTGGTGACCGCGCATGAACCTGACACCCCGTGAAAAAGACAAACTGCTGATTTCGATGGCAGCGATGGTCGCCCGCCGGCGGCTGGAGCGCGGCGTCAAGCTCAATCATCCTGAAGCGATCGCGCTGATCACCGATTTTGTCGTCGAGGGCGCCCGCGACGGCCGCTCGGTGCCGGATCTGATGGAAGCGGGGGCGCATGTCATCACCCGCGCCCAGGTGATGGAGGGCATCCCCGAGATGATCCACGACATCCAGATCGAGGCGACCTTTCCGGACGGGACCAAGCTGGTCACCGTTCACGAACCCATTCGCTGAGGGAACGGCCGTGCTGCAACTGAGACCCAATTGCGAATGCTGCAACAAGGACCTGCCGCCCGGCAGCCGCGAGGCGATGATCTGCAGTTTCGAATGCACCTTCTGCACCCAGTGTGTTTCCGAGGTTCTCGACGGACAATGCCCGAACTGCAGCGGCGAACTTGTGCGCCGCCCGGTTCGCCCTGCCGCCAAGCTCGGCAAGTTCCCGGCCTCCACAGAGCGGGTCTTGAAGGCCGAAGGCTGTGCGCCGATCAAGGCTGCCTGAACAGGAGAGATGATACGATGATCCCCGGTGAAATTATTGCGGCAAGCGGTGATATCGAGCTGAATGCAGGGCTGGAAACCGTGTCGCTGGAGGTCTCCAACAGCGGCGACCGGCCGGTGCAGGTGGGCAGCCATTATCACTTCGCCGAGACGAATGCGGCCCTTCTGTTCGACCGCCCGGTGGCGCATGGCAGGCGGCTCGATATCCCGGCCGGAACGGCCGTGCGTTTCGAGCCCGGGCAGACCCGCAGCGTCACGCTCATTCCCTTTGCCGGAAAGCGCGAGGTCTATGGTTTCCGCCAGAAGGTGATGGGTAAGTTATGAGGCGTTTTTTCTTCGTATCAGGCCTGATTACCGCCACGCTTTTTCAAGGCATTGTTTCTGCGCAGGCGCAAGACCAACCGAATGTCGATTGCGCCAATGCCGAGACCCAAACTGACATGACGATCTGCGCCAACAAGGATTATGAGGCGGCCGATACCGAGCTGAACGCGGTCTATAAGAAGGCCATGGCGGCGATGAAGAATGCCGATAAGGACCTTGGTGAGATCGACGCAAATTATCCCGGCGCCGTCGATGCCCTGAAGAAAGCGCAGCGGGCCTGGATCGATTATCGTGACGGGCAGTGTGAGCTGGCCGGGTTTGAAGCGCGGGGAGGATCGCTTGAGCCGATGCTGGTATCCGTCTGTCTTGCCGGCCTGACGAAGAAGCGTAGCGAGGAACTGAAGGGCTTTACCGAAAGATTTGGAAACTGAAAGATGGGAAACCGAGCGATAGGGAAACCGAATTGCCCGTGACCGCGCGCCGGACCATCATGATTGTTGGAAACGGGACGATGCCAAAAGGCGCGGCCGCTGTTATCGACGCTGCCGACCTGGTGATCCGCTTCAATGATTGCCGCTCCTGTGGCGCGGGCGGCGAGAAGACGGATATTGTCGCCGTCTGCAACACCGGGCGTCCGGCGCTTTCCATGCTGGGTGGCGGTGTCTGGAAGAGCCATGCGGCCGTTCGGCAGGCGGCTTCGATCTGGTGTGTCCGTGATGGCGCCAAGTTCCAGGCTCTGCGCGGGAAACTTAATGTCACGCATCCGGATCTCGGCGATCTCTGCGACGACTATACCGATGGTTTTTTCGCCTTTGCGCAGGCGACCGGGCGGGGCTTCCATACGGTTCCGGCCTTGACGCATGAGAGCGTCGATGCGGCGCTGGAGCGGTTCGATCCGGGTGCCTATGTCGTGCCGAGCAGCGGCCTGATCGTCATCGCCGAAATCCTCGCACATTGGCGCCAGCCGGGCGACCGCGTGGTGCTTGCCGGTTTCGGCCATGCGGGCTGGGAGGGGCATCCGTTTGCGGCGGAAAGGGAAATGGTCGAAGACTTTATTCGCGAAGGGAAGCTGGAGAGGCTCGAACCTTCCATTGCTAAGTCGTCAGAAAATCCTTACATTTTGGCAGAAAGGTAAGGAAATAATTATGGCTGAATCTGCAAAAATCACGTCGAAGAATCAGATCACGCTGCCTGCGCGGGTCCGCAAAACGCTGGGGATCGGCGTGGGCGACAAGGTGGATTTTGTTGCCACAGCCAATGGCACGTTCGAACTGAGGTCCCGCAAGGAGACGCTGGCCGGTCTGCGCGGCGCGATCAAACCCGGCCAGACGATATCGGATGGGGACATCGACAGCTGGATACAGGACGCGCGCTCGGCGGGCGGGAAAGTCAGCGATGATTGGAATTGATACCAACGTCCTGCTGCGCTGGCTTGTCGATGCCGGGACGATGGATGACGCGCCGGATCAGACATGCGTCGTTGAAGACCTGATCCTTCACAGTGAGGAGCAGTTTTTCGTCAATCATATCGTCATTGCGGAAACGATATGGGTGTTGCGAAACAGAATGGGCCAAAAGAAGACGATCATTCGCGACATCATCGAGCGCATCTTGCACGCGGCCAATGTGACCGTTCTCGATCCCGACAGTGTCAGCAGCGCTCTGAACAGCTTTTTGAACTATCCCGGTGATTACTCTGACCATCTCATCGGAGAGGTCAACAGGAAAAACGGTTGCCGAATGACGATGACGTTCGACAAGGCAGCATCGAAATCTCCCAATTTTTCCGAACTTCAGAGGTAGACCATGTCCTACAAAATGTCGCGCGCGGCCTATGCCAGCATGTTTGGTCCCACCACCGGCGACAAGGTTCGGCTGGCGGATACCGAATTGTTCATCGAGGTGGAGAAGGATTTCACCACCTATGGTGACGAGGTGAAATTCGGCGGCGGCAAGGTCATTCGCGACGGCATGGGCCAGAGCCAGGCAACGCGGGCTCAAGGCGCTGTCGATACCGTCATCACAAATGCGCTGATCGTTGACCACACCGGCATCGTCAAGGCCGATATCGGTTTGAAGAACGGCCGGATCGCGGCGATCGGCAAGGCTGGCAATCCGGATACGCAGCCGGGCGTGACCATCATCGTCGGCCCGTCCACCGAGGTGATTGCGGGCGAGGGCAAGATCGTCACGGCAGGCGGCATGGACGCCCATATCCATTTCATCTGCCCGCAGCAGATCGAGGAAGCGCTGATGTCGGGGATCACCACGATGCTCGGCGGCGGTTCCGGCCCTGCGCATGGCACGCTGGCGACAACCTGCACGGGCGCCTGGCATATCGAGCGGATGATCGAGAGCTTTGACGGCTTTCCGATGAATCTGGCGCTGGCCGGCAAGGGCAATGCCTCGCTGCCGGCGCCGCTGGAGGAGATGATCCTTGCCGGCGCGTCCAGCCTGAAGCTGCACGAGGACTGGGGCACGACGCCTGCCGCCATCGACAATTGCCTGTCGGTCGCCGATGCCTTTGACGTTCAGGTGATGATCCACACCGACACGCTGAACGAAAGCGGCTTCGTCGAGGATACGATCGACGCCATCAAGGGCCGCACGATCCATGCCTTCCACACCGAAGGGGCAGGCGGCGGTCATGCGCCTGACATCATCAAGATCTGCGGCCAGTCGAACGTCATCCCGTCCTCGACCAACCCGACCCGGCCCTACACGATCAACACCTTGGCCGAACATCTCGACATGCTGATGGTCTGCCATCACCTGTCGCCGTCCATTCCTGAAGATATCGCCTTTGCCGAAAGCCGGATCCGCAAGGAAACCATTGCGGCCGAAGACATTCTCCACGATATCGGCGCCTTCTCGATCATTTCCTCCGATAGCCAGGCGATGGGCCGGGTCGGCGAGGTGGCGATCCGCACCTGGCAGACCGCCGACAAGATGAAGCGGCAGCGGGGAAGGCTGGCTCAGGAGACCGGCGACAACGATAATTTCCGGGTGCGCCGCTATATCGCCAAATACACCATCAATCCCGCCATCGCCCAGGGTCTTTCCCATGAGATCGGCTCGATCGAACCGGGCAAACGCGCCGATCTGGTGCTGTGGAACCCTGCCTTCTTCGGCGTGAAGCCCGACATGGTCCTTCTCGGCGGCATGATCGCGGCCGCTCCGATGGGCGATCCCAACGCCTCCATCCCGACGCCGCAACCGGTGCATTACCGGCAGATGTTCGGCGCTTTTGGCAAGGCACGGACGAATTCCTCGGTCACCTTCGTGTCGCAGGCCTCGCTGGACGGCGGCCTGCAGGCGCGCCTTGGTGTTGCCAAGCAGTTGATCGCGGTGAAAAACACCCGTGGCGGCATCAGCAAGGCCTCGATGATCCACAATAGCCTGACGCCGCATATCGAGGTCGATCCCGAAACCTACGAGGTGCGCGCCGATGGCGAGCTTTTGACCTGCGAACCGGCAACCGTCTTGCCGATGGCGCAACGCTACTTCATGTTCTAGAATAGTTGCTCATCAAGAAAGAATGCCGATGTCCTGGAGAAGGCCCTTGCGCTGGCTGGCGGCCGTCCTGCTCACGGCAATCCTGTGCGTTGCCGCCGGGACATTCGTGCCGCGTCCCCTGTGGCCTGTGGCGAAGGCCGGAACGGCTGTGGGCGAAACGCACCGGATCCTCGTGCTCTCCAATCCCATCCACACGGATATCGCCATTCCGGTCACCGCTGAGACGCTGGCCCGGTTTCCGTTTCTGTCGGAAAGCGGCATGCCGGTTGCGCATCCGGATGCGCGCTGGCTGATTTTTGGCTGGGGCGGGCGGGCCTTTTATATGGAAACGCCGGCCTGGTCGGATCTGAAGCCGGTGCCGTTGTTCAAGGGATTGACGCTGGACCGCTCCGTCGTCCACGCCGATGTTGCCGGCGAGATCATCGAGCCTGCCGATCATATTGCCAGTTTCGAGATCGGCACGGAGGGATATCAACGCCTGCTGTCTTTCATCGAGGCCAGCTTCGCGACGGTGGATGGGCGCATCGCGGCGATACCGGATGCAGGTTACGGAGAAAACGACCGTTTCTTCGAAGCCAATGGCTGGTTCAGCGCTTTGAGAGGTTGCAATACCTGGACGGCGAAGGCCCTGCGCGAGGCTGGGTTGCAGACCGGCTGGTGGAACCCATTGCCGGTTTTGCTGTCGGCATCGCTGACGCTGTATAACTGAATTCATTGGCTTTTCGCCGCAGGCATAGACATGCGCGCGGTGCAGGTCAGCCATGCGCGGCATGTTTTTCGTGCCCTTTGTGCTGCATCGCAACAGGACTTGCTGTAGAAAACAGGTGACCTCCTGTGCCTTGTTCCTCCCAAGACCTGCCGCGCGGGGGCGTCTGTCTTTCAAGGAGTTTATCATGATCATTGGCAGAAAAGTGCCGTCCGTTACCTTCCGTACGCGCGTTCGCGACGAAGCCGTTGGTGGTGCCAATCCATTCCGTTGGCAGGATGTTTCGTCGGCGGATTATTTCGGCGGCAAGCGCGTCATCCTGTTCTCGCTGCCGGGCGCCTTCACGCCGACCTGCTCGACCTTCCAGCTTCCCGATTTCGAAAAGCTGGCGGCTGATTTCCGCGCAGAGGGCATTGACGAGATCTACTGCATTTCCGTCAACGACGCCTTCGTCATGAATGCCTGGGGCAAGTCGCAGAACCTTGAAAACGTCAAGCTGATCCCGGATGGGTCCGGCGAGTTCACCCGCAAGATGGGCATGCTCGTGTCCAAGGACAATCTCGGCTTCGGCATGCGCTCCTGGCGTTATGCTGCCGTCATCAATGATGGTGTCGTCGAGCAGTGGTTCGAAGAAGACGGCTATTGCGACAATGCCGACAGCGATCCCTATGGCGTTTCCGCGCCGCAGAACATTCTTGGCGCGTTGCAGTCGGAAAAGATCGCGGCCTGATCTCAGGCCTATGTCCTTTCCATGACATCCGGCGCCGGGTTTCTTTGGTCTGGCGCCGGATTTTTTTGTTGTTACAGTGGCATGAATGAATTTGAAGGCTTGCTGAATGCCCTATCGCTCGACCGAAATCCTGTCGCCCGGCCCGGCCGGCATCATACCGCTGCACACCATTGCGCTTGCCCACGATCAGCGCCATCTGCGCCGCAAACTGCTGCATCTCGACAATGACGATGTGGTGATGCTCGATCTCAAGGAAGCCGTCATGCTGGCTGACGGTGATCTTCTGGTGCTCGATAGCGGCGATCATGTGCGCATCGCAGCCATCTCCGAGCCGCTTTACGATATCCGCCCGCGCGATCCGCTCCACCTGATCGAACTCGCCTGGCATCTGGGCAACCGGCATCTGGCCGCCGAAATCCGGCCGGACCGGATTTTGATCCTGCGCGATCCCGTCATCAAGGCGATGCTGGAAGGTTTGGGCGCGACGATCGGCGAGGTCACGGAACCGTTCCAGCCGATGCGCGGCGCCTATCACGGGTCCGGCGGGCATTCGCACGGCGGCCATCATCACGCCCATGACTGATCTGGCCGGGACGCAGGCGCTTTTGCGGTTGGTGACATGGTTGTCGCCGGCTTTTCCGGTCGGCGCGTTCTCCTATTCCGGCGGGCTCGAACAGGCGGTGCACGATGGTCTGGTGACCGATGCGCCAGGGCTTGCGGCATGGCTGCAGGCGCTGATCGAGCATGGTTCTGCCTGGAATGACGCCGTGCTGTTGGCCGAGAGCTACCGTGCCTGTGGCGATGCGCCAAGATTGGCGGCGGTGCGGGAACTGGCGGAAGCTTTGGCCGGATCGCGCGAGCGGCACATGGAAACGATGCTGCAGGGCGAGGCGTTCCTGACGGCCGCAGCCCATTGGCCGCATCCGGGCCTTGAAACGCTCCACGGTGCTATCGCCTATCCCGTTGCCGTCGGTGCGGTTGCGGGCATCCATGGAACGGGGCTGGAGGCAGCGCTTGCGGCCTACCTGCATGCAAGTGCCTCCAATCTCGTTTCGGTGGCGATCCGGTGTGGCGTTACCGGGCAAACGCATGGTCTCGGCGTGCTGGTCAAGCTCGAGCCGGTGATCTCCGCGACGGCGGCGCGGGCCGCAGCCACGACGCTGGACGATCTCGGCTCTGCCACCATCACGGCCGATATTTCGGCCCTGCGCCATGAGACATTGCATTCGCGGCTCTTCCGGTCCTGACGGTTTCGAGCGCCCGCTTTCTTGAAAGGAATATTGCGATGAAATCTGCCAATGGTCCCCTTCGCGTCGGTATCGGCGGCCCGGTCGGCTCCGGCAAGACGGCGCTGACGGACAAGCTCTGCAAGGCGATGCGCGCGCAATATTCGGTCGCCGTCGTCACCAACGACATCTACACCAAGGAAGATGCCGAGGCGCTGGTGCGCATGCAGGCGCTGCCCTCCGACAGGATCGTCGGCGTCGAGACCGGCGGTTGTCCGCATACGGCCATCCGCGAGGACGCGACGATCAACCTGCAGGCGATCGCCGATCTCAACCGCCGCATTCCCGATCTCGATGTGATCTTCATCGAATCCGGCGGCGACAATCTGGCCGCGACGTTTTCGCCCGATCTGGCCGATATCACCATCTATGTGATTTCGGTCTGCCAAGGCGAGGAAATCCCGCGCAAGGGCGGGCCGGGCATCACCCGCTCGGATCTGCTGGTGATCAACAAGAAGGATCTGGCACCCTATGTCGGCGCCGATCTCGATGTGATGGAGCGCGATGCCAACCGCATGCGCGCCGAGCGGCCCTTCGTGTTTTCCGATATGAAGCGCGGCGATGGTATCGAGACGATCGTCGAATTTTTGCGGGTCGAAGGCGGGCTTTAGAGCGCTTCATCTTTAAACGGAAGCGATTCTGTTGGCTCAAAACGGCCGTTCCACACGAAGGATGGCGCAGAGCGATGCCGACCCATCGGGCCAGCCATCCGACACAGTGGACGGCCGTTTTCAGCCAACCCGGAGGGCCGGATGAATTTCGGCCATGACCGGCTGCGCCCGTCTCGACCGCAGCTTCTGCTGCGCTCTTCGCCAGCCACCTTGGTTCTGGCCGAAATTCCTTCCGGCAGAATGCTTCCGTTTAAAGATGAAGCGCTCTAAGCTTTGCCGTCCAAACAAAAAAGCCCGGCCGCATCCACGATGCGGCCGGGCTTTTTTATAAGGCAGGCCCGCACCCCTATTCGGCTGCGAGATGGATGACGTTGCCGCTGCGTTTGGGGCCTTCCAGCTTGTCGAGCCGTTTTTCCAACGCGTCGATCGTCTTGGCCTGATCGGTGACGATGCCGGTCAAAGCTTCGTTTTCAAGAACATCCAGTTCGTCGTCCTTCTTGCCGACGAAGCGGCCGAACAGCCAGCCGATCAGGCGCGAGACGTCGTCCATGATAAGAAAGAACGACGGAACCACGAGAAGCGACAGCACGGTGGAAACGATGATGCCGCCGATCACGGCAATTGCCATCGGCGCGCGGAACGAACCGCCTTCGCCGACGCCAAGTGCTGAAGGGATCATGCCGGCCGACATGGCGATCGACGTCATGATGATCGGCTGGGCGCGCTTGCGGCCGGCTTCGATCATGGCCTGGACCCGCTCCATGCCATGGCGCTTCATCTCGACGGCGAAATCGACGAGAAGAATGGCATTCTTGGTGACGATCCCCATCAGCATCAGCACCCCGATCATGACCGGCATCGAAAACGCGTTGCGTGTCAGGATCAGCGCCACCGCGACGCCGCCAATCGCCAGCGGCAGCGACAACAGGATGGTGAACGGCTGGATCACATCCTTGAACAACAGGATGAGCACCACCAGAACCATCAGCAGGCCAAGCAGCATGGCGTTGCCGAAGCTCTGCATCATCTCGCTCTGGATCTTGGCATCGCCGCTTTCGGCAAGCCGCACGGTCGAGGGCAGCTGCGTTTCATCGACGATCCGCTTGAACTCGGCTGTCGAGGTATCGAGTGCCGTGCCCTGCGGCACGTCGGAACCGATCGAGGCGACACGATTACGCGCATTGCGCAGAATCGAGCTCGGTCCTTCCGAGTAGCTGATATCAGCGACACTATCGATCGGAACAGTCGCCCCCGATGCGGTCTTCACCTTCAGGGCACCGATCGACTGCAGATCACGGCGGACGTCGAGCGACGTCTGGACGCGGATCGGGATCAGCCGGTTATCGAGCGAGATCTTGGTCAGGGCTGCATCGACATCGCCTGTCGTGGCAACGCGGATGGTCTGCGAGATCTGCTGTGGCGTGATGCCGAGACGGGCGATTTCATCCTTGCGCGGATGGATCTGCAATTCCGGCCGGGGCAGGGCCCCTTCGGAACTGACATTGGACAGGATGGGTGAGGCGCGCAGCTTGCCTTCCAAGAGGCCGATGGCTTCATTCAGGTCGTCCTCGTTGGATGACAGGAAATTGAAGGTCAATTCACGCTCGCCGCGATCGTTGAGCTTGGTGATGCGCACATCCGGGATGCCGCGCAGGTTGGCGAAAATATCCTTCTCGACATCCCACTGCGGACGCGTGCGGCCATCCATCTGCATTTTCGGCATATATTGCCCGATCAGCGGAAGATTGCCGAGGCCCTTGTTGACAAGGGTTTTCACCAGCGAGTGATCGATCGTGCCGAGAATGATGCGGACGGTGGCGCGGCGCAGTTCGAGATCGCCCTTCGGAGACGCACCGCCGAGAATGAAGACGCTCTCGACGCCATCGATACCACGGACCGCATTGTAGATCTGCTCGGTCGTGTTGTCGGTTTCAACCAGCGTCGCGTTGGGGGGCAATTCGACCGAAAGCACGACACGCGAAGCATCGTCCGGCGGCATGAAGCTGCCGGGGACCTGCGCCATCAGGAAAAGCGAGCCGGCCAGGAACGCGAAAGCGGCCAGCATCGTGGCATAGCGCATGTACCAGCGCCGGGTCGTGGCGCTGACCAGCCAGGTATAGCCCTTCATCAGGCGGCCGTCATTGTCGTGATGGTCGTCGACGCCATCCTCGGGCTTCATCAGATAGGCTGCCATCAGCGGCGTGATCAGGCGCGCCACCATCAACGAGAAGAACACGGAGAAGGCGACGGTCAGGCCGAACTGGATGAAATATTGCCCGGCAACACCCGGCATGAACGAGACCGGCACGAAGACCGCGATGATCGTGAAGCTGGTGGCAATAACCGCCAGACCGATTTCATCGGCGGCATCGAGCGACGCCCGGTACGGCGTCTTGCCCATCTTGATATGCCGGGCGATGTTCTCGATTTCGACGATGGCGTCATCGACGAGAATACCCGTCGCCAGCGTCAATGCCAGGAAGCTGACGAGATTGAGCGAGAAGCCCATCAGGTCCATGATCCAGAATGTCGGGATCGCAGACAGGGGAAGAGCGACGGCGGCGATCAGCGTGGCACGCCAGTTTCTGAGGAACAGAAGCACGACGATGACGGCGAGGATCGAGCCTTCGAGCAGCGTATGCAGGGCTGCTTCATAGTTGCCGTAGGTGAAATAGACGGCGTCGTCCACCATCGCGATGTTGACCTCGGGATGGGCCGCGCGGACGGTTTCAAGGCTTTTTGCCACCGTTTCGGCGACCGAGACTTCGCTGGCGCCCTTGGACCGGAACACCGCGAAGGTGACCGATGCATCGCCATTGAAGCGCGAGAAGGATTTCTGCTCCTCGTAGGTATCGGTGACGGTGCCCAGATTGGAGAGTTTGACAAACCGGCCATTGGGAAGCGCGATCGTCGTATTGGCCAGCTCGGCGACGTTGCGGGCGTCGCCCAGCGTGCGGATGGTCTGCTCGTTGCCGCCGATCTGGCTGCGGCCCGAGCCAAGATCGACATTGGTGCTGCGCAGCTGGTTGTTGACGTCAGGCGCGGTGATGCCGAAGGAATCGAGCTTGCTCGGATCGAGCTCTACCTTGATCTCGCGGTCGGAGCCGCCGTAGCGGTCGATCCGGCCGACACCGACCTGGCCCTGCAGCGCGCGCTTGATCGTGTCATCGACAAACCAGGACAGCTCTTCGAGCGTCATGTCCGGCGAGGTGACCGAGAAGGTCTGGATCGCCTGGCCTTCGACATCGATCTTGGTGACGACCGGTTCTTCGACATCGGCGGGCAGGTCGCTGCGGATGCGGTCGATGGCGTCCTTGGTGTCCTGAACGGCTTCTTCCGTCGGCTTTTCGATGCGGAAAACAACGCTGGTGAGCGATTGTCCGTCGGTCACCGTGGACTGGATTTCATCGACGCCGGCGATCGAGGCGACAGCGTCCTCGACCTCCTTGGTCACCTGCATTTCCAGTTCCGACGGCGACGCGCCGTTCTGGGTCACGGTTATGGCCACCACCGGAACGTCGATGTTGGGAAACTTGGTGATCGGCAAGGCATAGAAGGATTGAATGCCGAGGTAGAGCAGCAGCGCAAAACCCAGGATCGGTGCGATCGGATTGCGGATGGACCAGGCGGAAAAGTTCATCGCGAATGACCTCGATCAGTTCGATACTGTTTCGGCGACTGCAGGCACCGGCTTGATGCGATCGCCATCGCGCACGAAGGCGCCTGCTTTGGTGATCACGCGGTCGCCCTCCTTCAGGCCGGTCCGGATTTCGATCAAGCCGTTATCCTGTATGCCGGTTTCAACCTGAGCCACATGGGCGACGTCGTCCTCGACCTTGCGGGCGACCATGCCGTCCTTGGTATTGGTGACCGCCGAAAGCGGCAGGACCAGCGCCTGCTTTTCCGTGACGATGATCTGTGCCCGGGCATACATGCCCACTCTGGCTTTTTCAGGTTCCAGCAGGGTGATATAGACATTGCCGAGGCGTGTCTGGCTATCGACCACCGGCGAGATCAGCCGGATTTGCCCATCGACCTGAGTCTTGCCGTCGGCTAGCGTCACCTTTGCCTTCTGGCCGATCTCCAGCTTCGGCAGGTCGGCTTCGATAATATCGGCCTTCATCTCGACGGCGCCGTCGCGGATGATGGTGAACAGCGGCTCGCCCGTGCCGTTTGCGATGGCGCCGACCTTTGCTGTGCGGGCCGAGACCACGCCGGCGACCGGCGTTTTCACATCCGTGCGCACCAGGCGCAGGTCGACATCGGAAATCTGCGCTTCGACGACCTTGATATCGGCCTTGGCAACGGAGACCAGCTGATCGGCCGAGCGAACGCGCGCAAGTGCTGCGGTTGCGGAGGCCTTTTCCTGGTCGCGCTGCGCCGTCGACATCGATCCCGCCTCGGCGAGCTTTTTCGAGCGGTCGCTGACCCGGACCGCTTCGTCGGCATTGGCCTGCGCTTCGGCGAGCTGCGCCTCATATTGGGCAAAGGCGGCCTCGGCCTTGGCTAGGCTTGCGGCATACTGGCTCTTCTGTAGCACCAGCATATCCGGGTTGAGGGTCGCCAGCGTGCTTTCAGCCTCGACCCGGTCGCCGACATCGGCATTCAGCGTGCGAATGGAAAGGCCATCGACAAGCGGGGACACATAGGTTTCGTCCACGGCCTTGACGGCGCCGGTTGCCATAACCCGGTCAACGATCAGCCTTGTCTCGACCTGGCTGACGACGATCGACGGCAATGCCTGTTCGGTTTTTTGGGGAGCTGCGGCCTGCGCCAATGCGGTACCCGACGATAGCGTCAGGAGCAGGGCAGCGGACATTCCAAACGCAAACGTCGTGTAACGGGCCATCGGCTCACTTTCCTAAAATTCCAGTTAAGTCTGTTTCCTGACGCTGCCCGCCTTCATGGAAGGTTCGCTGCCGCCGTCTGCCGGAAGGAAGGGAATGCCGCTTCAACCGTGTTGAGCAAATGTTCCCCCGCATCCTCCTCAAGATGCCTCGGGCCGTATTTAGTCAGGCCCATCAGGCGATGCAAGATGATAGAAATAAAGAATGGTTCCTCATTATTTTATTTGTTGAGACCCATCAACGCAACTTCTGTTTTATGTCCTTTTGTTGCGCATCCGTGTTTTTCCTGTGTCTTAAATGCGAAACGCGCGGGACCAGCCCGCGCGTTTCCAAAGCGAAAACAGATGTAAAACCGCCTACTTGAGGGCGGCGTCGGTGATCTCGTGGGTGAAAGCGCCTGTCGGCTCCTTGCTGATGACGGGATCGGAGCCGCCCTTCAGCAGCGAGGCAACGGTGCGTTTGTAGTCGGCGTCATCCAGCGCGCCGTTCGAGCCCGCCGTCAGTTTGGCGACTTCGCTCATCATGCGCTTCTGGTGTTCTTCCGTCTGGGCGCCGGTTGCGTCGTTCTCCAGAACGATCCCGGCGGCTTCGTCGGTATGCTCCTCGGCATATTTCCAGCCCTTCATCGAAGCGCGGACGAACTTGACCATCTTTTCCTTGAAGGCCGGGTCCTTGAGCTTGTCCTCCAGCACGTAGAGCCCGTCTTCCAGCGTGGCTACACCCTGATCCTGATATTTGAAGACGGTCAGGTCTTCCGGCTTGATGCCGGCGTCGATCACCTGCCAATATTCGTTATAGGTCATGGTGGAGATGCAGGCTGCCTGCTTCTGGATCAGCGGATCGACGTTGAAGCCCTGCTTGAGGACCGTGACGCCATCCGGGCCGCCATCGGTCTTCAGACCGAGCTGGCTCATCCAGGAGAGGAACGGATATTCATTGCCGAAGAACCAGACGCCGAGCGTCTTGCCCTTGAAATCGGCAGGCGAGGCGACGCCGGATTCCTTCAGGCAGGTCAGCATCATGCCCGAGGCCTTGAACGGCTGGGCGATGTTGACGAGGGCAACGCCCTTTTCGCGGGTTGCAAGTGCCGACGGCATCCAGTCGACGACCACATCGGCGCCGCCACCGGCGATCACCTGCGGCGGTGCGATATCAGGGCCGCCCGGCTTGATTTCGACATCGAGGCCTTCGGCTTCATAAAAGCCCTTGTCCTTGGCGACGTAATAGCCAGCGAACTGGGCCTGCGTGACCCATTTCAGCTGCAGCACCACCTTGTCGGCGGCCATGGCATGGAATGCGGACAGCGAAAAAGCGCTTGCCAGCAGCAATGATGCAAGTCTCGTCTTCATGTCAGTTCCCTTTTTTGTTGTGCCGGCCCGACGCGGGCCGGCGGCTTTTTTATGGTGCCTGCCCACCACGGACAGGCATTTCTCAGGCCGTCCGCGAATTGCGCACGGACGGATGCCAGAACGTGACAGCCCGCTCGATCAGCGCCACTATCCCGTAAAACGCCGAGCCTGCCACTGCCGCGACAGCGATTTCGGCCCAAACCATATCGACATTCATGCGCCCCACTTCGGTGGAGATCCGGAACCCCATGCCGACGATCGGCGTGCCGAAGAATTCGGCGACGATGGCGCCGATCAGCGCCAAGGTGGAGTTGATCTTGAGCGCATTGAAAATGAAAGGCCAGGCCGCCGGCAGGCGCAGCTTGATCAACGTCTGAAACCAGCTGGCGGCATAGGTATGCATCAGGTCGCGCTCCATCGAACTGGCCGCAGACAGGCCGGAAACCGTGTTCACCAGCATCGGGAAGAAGGTCATGATGACGACAACGGCGACCTTCGACTGCCAGTCGAAGCCGAACCACATGACCATGATCGGCGCGACGCCGATGACGGGCAGGGCGGAGACGAAATTGCCAAGCGGCAGCAACCCCTTCTGCAGGAAGGGCGAGCGGTCGATGGCAACGGCCACAAGGAAACCCAGGCTGCAGCCCAATGTATAGCCGATGATCACCGCCTTGAGGAACGTCTGCTGGAAATCGGCCCAGAGCGTCGGCACGGAATTGATCAGCCGCGTCCAGATCATCGAGGGCGGCGGCAGGAGGACGGACGGTACGTTAAACCCCCGCACGACGCCTTCCCACAGAACCAGGATGCTGACGCCGAACAGCAAGGGCACTGCAAGGCGAACCGCCCGGTTGGCGGGCACGTTTCTGAAATTCTGGCGCACCAGCCATTCATTGGTGGCCCAGGCTGCAATCCAGAAGGCGATGGCGCTGAACAGAATACCGGAATTCATGGCTTGACCCCCATGCGTTTGAGGACGGCGGTATGGGCAAAGCCGACGATGATCACCAGGGTTGCCGCAAGCGCTGCCGCCATGAACAGGGCCGACCAGATCTGCACCGTCTGGCCGTAATAGGAGCCGGCAAGCAGCCGGGCGCCAAGACCGGAGACGGCCCCGGTCGGCAGCTCGCCGACGATCGCACCGACGAGCGAAATGGCGATGGCAACCTTCAGCGAGGCGAACAGATAGGGCATGGACGACGGCCAGCGCAGCTTCCAGAAGGTTTGCGCCGGGCTGGCATAATAGGTGTGCATCAGGTCAAGCTGGATCTGCTCGGGACTGCGCAGCCCCTTCACCATGCCGACGACGATCGGGAAGAAGCTGAGATAGGTGGAGATCAGCGCCTTGGGCAAAAGCCCGGATATGCCGATGGCATTGAGCACGACGATGATCATCGGCGCGATGGCCAGGATCGGGATGGTCTGGCTGGCGATGACCCAGGGCATCAGCGAGCGGTCCATCGCCCGGTTGTGGACGATGCCGACGGCAAGCAGAATGCCGAGCACGGTGCCGATGCCAAAGCCGAGCAGGGTCGCCGAAAGCGTGATCCAGGCATGATAGACAAGGCTGCGCTTGGAGGTGATCGGCATCAGGAAGGTCGTGTTCCAGATCTCGGCGATCACCTGATGCGGGGCAGGAAGCACCGGCCGCTGCTGGAACATGGTTTTCGGCAGGATTTCCGAGAAGGTGATCTCAGATCCGGCGCGCGCCGCCGTATCGCGCTCGAACGGCGCATTGAGAAACACCACCGCCAGATACCAGATGACGAGCACGGCAAGGAGGATGACGCCCACCGGCATGATCCTGTCTTTGATGATATTTGGCTTTTCCATGCTTAAGCCTTCCCGCCGGCAGGCATCAGCATCAGCCCCATCGCCACGACCCCAAGGGCGACACCTGCCATCTGCGGCAGGGTCATTCGTTCGCCGAAGACGGCAAAGGCGATGAAATTGACCAGCAGCAGCTGCGCAATCGCCGAGGCCGAAATAGCCAGCCCCAGCCCGCCCTCGCGCATCAGCCGCACCATCATCAGATTGCCGAGGCAGTAAAGGCCGAGTGACAGGAGAAGGATCAGGATGTTGTTGGTGGACACATAATAGCGCGATGCGGTGGCGGCGCTGAGGAAGATGGCCATGGAGGCGGAGAGCCAGAGGATGAAGGAGAGGTTCATGGATTCGGCTCGCTCTGCAGAAATTGCGAAATGGCGCGCTCTATCGTCAGGAAAACATAGTCTGGAGCGTCGATGACATCCGCATTGTCGAAGCGCAGGACGGTGAAGCCCTGGGCCTTCAGGAACCCGTCTCTCTGCCTGTCGTGTTTTCGCCCCTCCGGTGTCTCATGGCTATCACCATCGACTTCGATGACAATCCGGGCTGACAGCCAGGCGAAGTCAGCGATGTATGGGCCAATTGGCGTTTCCCGACGGAACCGGCCGCCGCGCGCACGAAAATCCCGCAGCATGTTCCACATTCTCGCTTCGGCCTTGGTCAACTCGGTGCGGAGTTTTTTTGCTCTGGTGCGGGTTTTGGGGTCGATATTCGAGTGCGGCAAGAAAGACCCCTCCCGGTTCGCTGCGCTCACCACCCTCCCCACAAGGGGGAGGGAGGAACCTGCGGCCCCCACATCGGCCACCATCAATTTTCCAGGCTGCTGCCACACTTTGAAACTTGCTGGATAGCGAGTACTCCGCGTCCTGGCTGTTGCCTTGTCAAAAGAAGAAGCTGCGGCAAGCGCGGTCGAGCCCCTCCCCCTTGTGGGGAGGGGTTGGGGAGGGGTCTTCGCCACAATCCCAATCATCCTACTCGTCATAACTATGCCCCGCTCTCAATCCTTCACGCACCCGGTGCGCAATCGCAAGGAATTCCGGGGTTTCGCGGATACCGAGCGGGCGCTCGCGGGGCAGGGTGGATTCGATGATGTCGGTGACGCGGCCGGGGCGGGGGCTCATGACGACGATCTTGGTGGAGAGGTAGACCGCTTCCGGGATCGAGTGGGTGACGAAGCAGATGGTCTTGTTGGTGCGGTCCCACAGTTTCAGCAATTGTTCGTTGAGGTGATCGCGGACGATTTCATCGAGTGCGCCGAATGGTTCGTCCATCAGCAGAAGATCGGCATCGAAGGCAAGGGCTCTGGCGATCGAGGCGCGCTGCTGCATGCCGCCGGACAGTTGCCAGGGGAATTTCTTGCCAAAGCCCGTCAGGTTGACCAGGTCCAGCGTGCGCTCGATCCGCGCCTTCTGGTCGGCTGCGCTATAGCCCATGATCTCCAGCGGCAGGGCGATGTTCTTTTCGATGGTGCGCCAGGGGTACAATGCCGCCGCCTGGAAGACATAGCCATAGGAGCGGTTCTTGCGGGCGTCCTGCGGTGTGGTGCCATTGACGGTGATCGAGCCGGAGGTAGGCTTTTCAAGATCGGCGATGACGCGCAGGAAGGTGGTCTTGCCGCAGCCGGAGGGGCCGATGAAGGAGACGAAATCGCCTTTGTTGACGTCGAGATTGACGCCTGTCAGGGCGTTGACCGGGCCGTCATTGGTCTCAAAGGTCAGGCCGAGATCGCGCGCCGAAACGACGGATGCTGGTGTTGTTGTCATTGTATCCGATGCGCTCCGCCCTGAATGCCATTGCTGGGAAAGTTGATGTGATGTCATCCCGCCCCCTGCTTGCGATAGTCGTACTGCATATTTTTCCAACGCGGTATGCCGTTGGCGATATCGTTGTCACGCAGATGTGGACATGCCTGCGGGGTCAGTTCTCGCCGGCGGATTTCCCCAGAGCGGCGCCGCGCAAACAGGGAAGTGTCATCCCAATGTCTGAACGGGAGGTTCGTTATCGGTGCCGCGTTGGCTGGCCCATGGAGCCGCCTCTTGCCCGCCGGCGGGGGACAGAGCGACCGGGTTGATGGAAGGCAGCGGCTCATCTGCATTTTTTCAGCGGTCCCCAGCGTGTTTGTTTTGAAGCGAATTATTTCCGGTGCAGCCGAAGTGCCCGGTATCATTAGAGATACGGCCACCGCTATCAAATGCTGCGCAATCCTGGGTTTTCAACGATCAATCTCCCGCTCAAAACATGGCTTTAGACTCATGCGATAGAGAATGTAGAACGTGACCATTCCTGCGGGAATGGTGTCAAATGACAGAACGAACGAAGCACTGTTGTTCGACCGTCCTGTGGTCAAGTTTGAAAACATGCCTATGAGCGACTTGGCCAAAAATATTGCGACCGATGGTGCGACCGCTCCGCCTAGCAGAAGCACTGTCAGGCTGCGAATGCGGAAATATCGCATCACCCAAAGGAAAGCCAAAGTAAACGGCAGACCGAGAACGATCAGCGCCGCCAGCGCGAAAGGAAGATGAAATACAGAGAAGATGCCCACACCGATCGGCGTGGGGAAGAAAAAGAGTTCTGCGGCCACGATCCTCGTCACCAACCATGCGACAAAACCTGCGGGCACGGCCAGTATGTAGCCGTACATCACCTGCCACACATCAACTGGACCTGCCCCCACGATGATCACACCCCGCTGGCCGGGATGCCGGTCCGCTGCACCTTGCGGGGTGCGGTAATGTCCTTCCAGGTCGAGAGCGCCTTGTTGACGGCGGTGTAGGGCTCGCGTTTGACGAATTTGCCCTGGCCTTCGCGGGTCTTCACCGTCGATTCCTCGATGGCGACAATGCCGGCGGTCAGCGTGTAGCGCGGCAGGCCGGTGACCTGTTTGCCCTCGAAGACGTTGTAATCGATCGCCGATTGCTGGGTTGCGGCCGAAATGGTCTTTTCGCGCTTCGGGTCCCAGACGACGAGATCGGCATCGGCGCCGACCAGGATCGCGCCCTTCTTCGGATAGATGTTGAGGATCTTGGCGATATTGGTCGAGGTAACGGCCACGAACTCGTTCATGGTGATGCGGCCGGTGGCGACGCCGTGCGTCCACAGCATCGGCATGCGGTCTTCAAGCCCGCCGGTGCCGTTGGGGATCTTGGTGAAATCACCGGCGCCGAAGCGTTTCTGCGCCGTGGTGAAGGCGCAGTGATCGGTAGCGACCACCTGTAGGGACCCGGCTGAAAGTCCAGCCCAGAGACTGTCCTGATGCTGCTTGTTGCGGAACGGCGGCGACATCACGCGGCGCGCGGCATGGTCCCAATCGGGATTGGCATATTCGCTTTCATCCAGCGTCAGGTGCTGGATCAGCGGCTCGCCATAGACGCGCATGCCGTTTTGACGGGCGCGGCGGATGGCCTCATGCGCCTGTTCGCAGGACGTGTGCACCACATAGAGCGGGCTGCCGGCCATATCGGCGATGATGATGGCGCGGTTGGTGGCTTCGCCCTCGACGGCGGCCGGGCGCGAATAGGCGTGGGCCTCGGGGCCATTATTGCCGTCCGCCAGCAGCTTTGCCTGCATCTGCGCGACGATATCGCCGTTTTCGGCGTGCACCATCGGCAGTGCGCCAAGCTCGGCGCAGCGCTGGAACGAGTGGAACATCTCGTCGTCATCCACCATCAGCGCGCCCTTGTAGGCCATGAAGTGCTTGAACGAGTTGATGCCCTTGTCCTCTACGATCGTCTGCATCTCGTTGAAGACCTGCTCGCCCCACCAGGTGATCGCCATGTGGAAGGAGAAATCGCAATTGGCCCGCGACGTCTTGTTGTCCCACATGGTGAGCGCTTCGAGCAGCGACTGGCCAGGCGCCGGCAGCGCGAAATCGACGACCATGGTCGTGCCGCCGGACAGTGCCGCGCGCGTGCCGCTCTCGAAATCGTCGGAGGAATAGGTGCCCATGAACGGCATTTCGAGATGCGTATGCGGATCGATGCCGCCGGGCATGACATAACAGCCGGTCGCATCCAGCGTCTCATCACCAGTGAGATCAGGCCCGATCTCCACGATCCTGCCACCATCGATCTTGACGTCGGCCTTGTAGGTGAGGTCGGCGGTGACGATGGTTCCGTTTTTGATGACTGTGGTCATGGATCGGATTTCCTTCTGTTTTTTACGGTAGCGGCCGGCGAGTAGAAGCCCGAGGCTGGGTCTTCTTCCAGCGCTCCGTCAAGGGCGGCCAGAATGGTTTCGAGGACGGATGTGCGTCCCTTGGAAATGTCATGGTTCCAAAACCGCAACACGGAATAGCCCTGTGTGTTGAGCCACACCGTTCGGGCGGCATCATAGCGGCTTTCGGCATGATGAAATCCATCGATCTCGACGACGAGCCGACGCTCTCGGCACACGAAATCGACGATGTAGGGTCCCAGCGGAATTTGCCGTGCAAACTTGAAGCCGTTCAGCCGCCGGGCGCGCAGATCGCTCCAGAGATTGTATTCTTCCTCGGTCTCATTTTGCCGCAGGTGTCTTGCAAAGGCGGTCTTGCCCGAACGGCGTTTGGTTGCATCGTTCTTCGGCATGCGCGGCGCCCCCTCATCCGACCCTTCGGGCCACCTTCTCCCCGTGGGGGAGAAGGGAAAAACCGCTGGCGGCGTCCTCCCTCCCTTCTCCCCTTGGGGAGAAGGTGCCCGCAGGGCGGATGAGGGGGTGAAGCGCACTGCGTTTGGCATTACCCCACAATCCCCGCCGTCTCCACCACCGCATGAAACAGCACGTCGCACCCGGCCGAGGCCCATTCCTTGGATATTTCCTCCGCCTCGTTGTGGCTGAGGCCGCCGACGCAGGGGCACATGACCATGGTGGCGGGGGCGACCTTGGCGGCCCAGCAGGCGTCGTGGCCGGCGCCGGAGATGAGGTTCATGTGGCTGTAGCCGAGCCGTTCGGCGGCGGAGCGCACTGCGGTGACCAGGGCCGGGTCGAAGGTGACCGGCTCGAAATGGCCGATGGCTTCAACGGAACAGCCGACGCCGAGCGCCTCGGTGATCCTGGGGGCTTCGGCCTCGATCTTGGCGCGCATGCGGTCGAGCTTGGCCTTGTCGGGAGAGCGGATATCGACGGTAAAGACGACCTTGCCCGGCAGCACGTTGCGGGAATTGGGCGAGAAGAACACCTGGCCGACGCCGCCGACGGCACCCGGCTGGTTTTCCATGGCAACGCCCTGGACCATTTCGACGATCCGCGCCATGGCAAGGCCGGCATTGACGCGCAGGTTCATCGGCGTCGAGCCGGTATGGGCCTCGCGGCCGGTCAGCGTGAATTCCAGCCACCACAGGCCCTGACAATGCGTCACCACGCCGATGGTCTTTTCCTCCGCCTCAAGAATCGGGCCCTGCTCGATATGATATTCGAAATAGGCGTGCATTTTGCGGGCGCCGACCTCTTCTTCGCCTTGCCAGCCTATCCGCTTCAACTCGTCGCCGTAGGTCTTGCCCTCGGGGTCCTTGCGGCCATAGGCGTAGTCGAGCTCGTGAATGCCGGCAAAGACGCCGGAGGCGAGCATGGCGGGTGCAAAGCGCGCACCTTCCTCGTTGGCCCAGTTGGTGACGACGATCGGATGTTTGGTCTTGATGCCGAGATCGTTCATGGTGCGCACGACTTCCAGCGCGCCGAGCACGCCGAGCACGCCGTCATATTTGCCGCCGGTCGGCTGGGTGTCGAGATGGCTGCCGACATAGACGGGCAGCGCATCGGGATCGGTGCCGGGGCGGGTGGCAAACATCGTGCCCATCTTGTCGACGCCCATCGTCATGCCGGCGTCTTCGCACCATTTTTGAAACAGGTGGCGGCCTTCGCCGTCCTCGTCGGTCAATGTCTGGCGGTTGTTGCCGCCGGCAATGCCGGGGCCGATTTTCGCCATGTCCATCAGTGAATCCCACAGACGGTCGGCATTGACGCGCATGTTCTCGCCCGGTGCATGAGCCATGACGGTTCTCCTCATTCTTTTTAAGGGAAGCGCATTATGGTGCGCATCCCGCCGTTCCCTTGATCAAATCGGGGCGATCTGGTTTTTTCGATTGCCCTGCGATCAGCCGTTGCGTTTGTGTTTGAACTGACTGATAATTTGACCGGTTGGTAAAACATTACAACTTCCTTTGCCGCACTCAAGGTGAAAAACAGAAAAAACGTTAGTGCCGTCCGAATTTTTGGATCATGCGGTTTTCGGATGTTTTTGAGGCCGCGCGCAGGCGGCGATTGGTGAGAAGACGTTGTGAGAAGACTGGGGGAAAAATGGTACTTCCGAGGGCAGCCCGAACGCAAAGGCGAACCCGCATCCAGGAGGAGAAGGAAGAACTGATTCTGGAGGCGGCGCTGGACGTGTTTGCCATTCACGGCTTTCGCGGCAGCACCATCGATCAGATCGCCGATGTGGCGGGCATGTCCAAACCCAATCTGCTCTATTATTTCCGCACCAAGGAGGCGATGCACCGGGCGCTGATCGACCGCGTGCTCGACAGTTGGCTGGATCCGCTGCGCGAATTCGATGCGGAGGGAAACCCGGTGTCGGAAATCCGCAGCTATATCCGCCGCAAACTGGAGATGGCACGGGATTTTCCACGCGAAAGCCGGCTGTTCGCCAATGAGATCCTGCAAAGCGCGCCCCATATCGAGGACGAGTTGAAGGGGCCTTTGAAATCGCTGGTCGATGAGAAGGCCGAGGTGATCCGCAGCTGGGCCAAAGCCGGCAAGATCGCTAAATGCGATCCGTATCACCTGATTTTCGCCATCTGGTCGACGACGCAGCATTACGCCGATTTCGATGTGCAGGTGCGCGCAGTGCTGGGTGACGGGCGCTCCGGCGACGGGCGTTTTGAGGACGCGGCGCGGTTTCTCGAGCAATTGTTCGTCAGCGGCCTGGAAATCAGGGACGGCGGCGCCTGACCGGCTCTCAAACGCTTCGCAATCTTTCTGCTTAGCGTGCAGCACTCCTGTCAGGCCAACGGGCGTGTCTCGCGTTTTTCCGCTTCGATCATAGCCCCGATTTCGGCGGCATCATAAACGATCAGGGTTTCAAGCGTGCCGGTGCGGCCGCGGATCGAGATATTGTAGCTTTCCCGGTCATCGACTTTCAGCCCGGCGTAGCGGACGACATCGGCGGAGACGGCGAGCTGCGCATCGTATTCCTTGGCGAAGCCTTCCAGGCGGCTGGCCGCATTGATCGTGTCGCCGACGGCGGTCAGCGCCGAGGCCTTGCCATAGCCGATCTGGCCGATAATGGCCGGCCCGGCATGCATACCCATGGCGATGCGCAGGGGTTTGTCGAGTTCGCTCAGGAAATTGCGGTTGAGCACATCGATGCCCTTCGCAATGCGCGCCGTTGCTGTCAGCGCTTGCGCGCAGGCATCTTCGATGCGGTTGTTCAGTCCGAACAGTGCGAGTGCCCCGTCGCCGATGAATTTGTCGATCACGCCGCCCGATTCCTCCACCGCTTCTCCGATGGTCTCGAAATAGCGGTTGAGCAGGAAGACCGTGTCGAAGGGGAGCTGCTTTTGCGCCAGTAGCGTGAAATCGCGCAGGTCGCAAAACAGCACGGCGATGTGGCGTTCGCGTCCGGCCGCCTGCTGTTCCGTTGGCTGGGCCCTCAGGCCAATATTGTCGCCGCCGAGAATGGGCGAGATCGACAGATTGTGGATCGGCCGCAACTGGCAGGCAAGACGCACATTGTCGGGTGCGCGGATACGCGTCAGCGTCGTGCGCTCGGCATCGCTGGGGCCAGGCTGGCGTTCCAGCCCCTCCGTCACCCGGACCCGGCAGGTCGAGCAGCGTCCGCGTCCGCCGCATACCGACAGATGCGGGATCCCTGCGGCACGGCTTGCTTCCAGCACGCTGAACCCTTTTGCAACGGAAATTGCCCGATCGGGATAGGTGACACGGATTTTTCCCCTGACCGGAATGGCGCGCAGGAGGAGGGTGCCGCCGACTGCCGTGATCAGCGTGGCGAAGATGATGCGGCGGATATCCGACAGGATTTCGGGCGGCGTGTGAACCGGTTTGAACCAGGTATCGGAGGCCATTGCCGGAATAGACCGTGCGCCAACGACGAAGCCGAGCAGGGCGAGAAGCGGAACGAGCAGGGCGAAGGAATAGATCAGCAGAAAGTATTTCGGATACCAGTCCCGGCCGCGCATCCAGAACCAGAAGCCGAGACAGCCATGCGCCCAGGCCAAGACAAGTGCTATCGATTGCGTGCTGGCAGAGAAGGGGCTCGCCCAAAGCCGTGACAGGACTTCGTAATAGCCGTCGCCAAACCCGGTCAGCGCTGATTCGATGCGTGTGTTGATGACATGGCTGACAAGCAGGAACGGAAAGGACAGGCCGAAGACGATCTTCAGCATCTCGCGCACCGGCATGCGCAGGGTCTGCCGGCGGTAGAGGCTTTCGAGCGCCAGCACGAAGTGCACGAGAAGCGATCCGTAGAGCAGCACCGTGCCCAGCCAGGTGCGCCAGACCATATTGAAGATCCGGCGCGCGCCTTCCATCGCCTCGACAGAGACGAGGCCAAGCGCGTGGTTTAAGAAATGCGTGAGCAGGAATAGGCCCAGGCAAACGCCCGTCAGGAGATGCAGCCTTTTGCGCGTACGTGGGGAGGCGATCTTCAAGCAGACATCCGGTGTTGGCGGCCTGGCCGCGTCTTGTTTTCCTGCCTGTTATTGACGAGTTCGCGGTGAGGGGCAACGCACGTTTTGTAGACGCATCGTCGTGATTTCGTGTCCAATGGGCTTTGCACGGGGATCAACGGGGTTTTCCGCTGTCGCAAATGCAATCAGCCGCCTCGCGTGTGCGGCGAAGCGGCTGATATCTGGTCTTCCCGTGAAGATATTATTCGGCGGCCTGGCGGGCCATCGGGTTGTTCGGGTGTGTCGTCCAGTTGGCGTAGTTCGGATCGACCGTCTTGCCGGTGCGTTCATCCAGCACACCCGGCTCAAGGCCGACCATGGTGATGCAATCCTGTACGGGACAGACATTGACGCAGAGATTGCAGCCGACGCATTCGTCTTCCATCACCTCGAAATGCCTTTTGCCATCGACATATTGGGTGATCGCCTGGTGCGAGGTGTCCTCGCAGGCGATGTGGCAGCGGCCGCATTTGATGCAGGCATCCTGGTCGATGCGCGCCTTGGCGATATAGTTGAGGTTGAGATATTGCCAGTCGGAGACGTTGGGCACGGCGCGCCCGCAGATGTCGTCGAGGGTGCGATGGCCCTTGGCGTCCATCCAGCTGGATAGGCCGGTGATCATCTCCTGGACGATCTTGAAGCCATAGGTCATCGCAGCCGTGCAGACCTGGACATTGCCGGCGCCAAGCACGAGGAATTCGGCCGCATCCCGCCAGGTGGTGATCCCGCCAATGCCGGAGATCGGCAGGCCGTAGGTTTCCGGATCGCGGGCGATTTCCGCCACCATGTTGAGCGCGATCGGCTTGACCGCCGGGCCGCAATAGCCGCCATGGCTGCCCTTGCCGTCGATCGAGGGTTCCGGCGAGAACGTGTCGAGATTGACCGAAGTGATCGAATTGATCGTGTTGATCAGCGATACGGCATCGGTGCCGCCGGATTTGGCGGCGCGGGCGGGCTTGCGCACATCGGTGATGTTCGGCGTCAGCTTGGTGATGACCGGCATGCGGGTATATTGCTTGCACCAGCGCACGACCATTTCGATATATTCCGGCACCTGTCCGACCGCAGCGCCCATGCCGCGTTCCGACATGCCGTGCGGACAGCCGAAATTGAGCTCGATGCCATCGGCGCCGGTTTCCTCGACCAGCGGCAGGATCGATTTCCAGGCGTTTTCCTCGCAAGGCACCATGATCGAGGCGATCAGTGCCCGGTCCGGCCAGTTCATCTTCACCTGCTTCATTTCGCGCAGGTTGGTGTAGAGGTCGCGGTCGGTGATCAGTTCGATATTGTTGAGGCCCAGCAGACGGCGGTCGGCGCCCCAGATCGCGCCGTAGCGCGGACCGTTGACGTTGACGACGGGCGGGCCTTCCTCGCCCAGCGTCTTCCAGACGACGCCGCCCCAGCCCGCCTTGAAGGCGCGCTCGACATTGTAGGCCTTGTCGGTCGGCGGCGCCGAAGCCAGCCAGAAGGGGTTCGGGGACTTGATGCCGACGAAGTTGTTGCGCAGATCAGCCATGGTTCATTCTCCCCTTCACGCGACGGCAACGGCCGGCTGCGACGCAGCGGCGAGCATATGGTTGATCGATTCGGCGGCATCGCGGCCATGTGCCACGGCCGAGACCGTCAGGTCTTCGCCGCCAAGCACACAGTCGCCACCCGCCCAGACACGGTCGAGCGATGTGCGGCCTTCGGCATCGACGACGATGCGGCCGGATTGCAGGGTGATGATGCCGAGGCCGTCGGCCTCGAACGTCTGGCCGATGGCTTTCAGCACATGGTCGGCGGTGATGACGCCGGTTTCGCCGGTTGTGGTCAGGCGGCCGTCGGCAAGGGTGGTATAGTCGAGTTCGATCCCGGCCACCTTGCCATCGCGGGAAATGATGCGCTTGGGCTGCAGCCAGTGGCGGATGGTCACGCCCTTGGCGGCGGCAAGATCCTGTTCGAACACGGACGCATTCATGTGCTCCTTGCCGCGGCGGTAGCAGATGGTCACTTCCTCGGCGCCAAGCAGCTTGGCCTGCACGGCCGCGTCGACGGCAGTCATGCCGCCGCCGAGCACCACGACGCGGCGGCCGATGGCGATGTCGGACTTGGTTGCCGACTGGCGCAGCGCGGCGATGAAATCGACGGCATCCTCAACGCCTTCGGCAGTCTCTCCCTCAGCCCTCAGCGCATTGACGCCGGCAAGGCCCAAGCCGAGAAAGACGGCATCATGCTTGGCCAGCATGTCGCTCAGCGAAAAGTCACGGCCGAGCATCATGCGGTTGCGGATGTCGATGCCGCCGATTGACAGCACATAATCGACTTCGGCCTGGGCGAAATCATCGACCGCCTTGTAGGTGGCGATACCATATTCGTTGAGGCCGCCGGCCTTTTCGCGCGCATCGTAGATGGTGACCTCATGGCCCTTGACGGCGAGACGGTGGGCGCAGGCGAGACCGGCCGGGCCGGCGCCGATGACGGCGATGGATTTGCCCGTCGGTTCGGCGCGCTGGTAGAATTGCCGGTTTTCGCGCATGGCGATATCGGTCGCATAACGCTGCAGCCGTCCGATCTCGACCGGCCGGTGTTCCGCCTCGTTGCGCACGCAGGCCTGTTCACACAGCGTTTCGGTGGGACAGACGCGGGCGCACATGCCCCCCAGAATGTTTTGGTCGAAAATGGTGTTGGCCGACCCGATCGGGTTTCCGGTCGATATCTGCCGGATGAACAGCGGGATATCGATGGAGGTGGGACAGGCCGTCATGCAGGGCGCGTCATAGCAGAAGTAACAGCGGTCGGAGGCGACCAGAGCTTCATGGTCGTCGAGCGGCGGATGCAGATCGGAAAAATTATGTTCGTATTCGACGGGAGACAGGCGCCCGCCCAGTATTCCAGTGTCAGTCGTTCCCATTTTTTGCTCCCAAATGTCGTGCCTCAGGATGTCGGAACGGTACCACGCTTTATTTATTTATCAAACGGTAAAAATTTTAAAATGAAAATTGCAGGAGTCCCGGTGTGCTGGGCGTTTGAAGGGCTTTCGATGCGACGCTGCGATCGTCTGTGTTTGACAGAAGCCGGGAAAAAGTGTCAGCACATCGTTCAGGGAGTACGGACAATGGCGCGCAGACCGGAAGGCAATAACAGGCTCGATGATGCCGCGCGTGCAGGCTGGCTCTACTATGTCGCCGGGCGCACGCAGGACGAAATTGCCGCCGCCATGGGCATCTCGCGCCAGTCGGCGCAGCGCCTGGTGTCGCTGGCCATGGCCGAGCGGCTGATCAAGGTTCGCCTCGACCACCCGATCGCAGCCTGTCTCGAGCTTGGGCTGCGCCTCAAGGAGAAGTTCGACCTTAGGCAAGTGGATATCGTGCCGAGCGACCCTGGATCGTCATCGACCACGGTCGGCATTGCCGAGGCGGGGGCAGCCGAGATCGAGCGCTGGCTGAAATCGGCCGATCCGATCATCCTGGCGATCGGCACGGGGCGAACGCTGAAGGCGGCGATCGACCAGCTGCCAGCGATGGAATGTCCCCAGCACCGCATCGTCTCTCTAACCGGCAATATCGGCCTGGATGGGTCGGCGGCCTATTACAACGTCATCTTCTCGATGGCGGATGCGGTCAAGGCGCGGCATTTTCCAATGCCCTTGCCGGTTCTGGTCTCGTCACCGGAAGAGCGGGCGCTGCTCCACAATCAGGCGCTGGTCAAATCGGCGCTGCAGCTCGGGTCGGAAGCCAATGTCGCCTTTGTCGGCGTGGGTGAGCTTGGTCAGCAGGCGCCGCTTTGCGAGGACGGTTTCCTGGCGGCAGACGAGATGGCCCGGTTGATGGACGAGGGGGCCGCAGGGGAAATCTGCGGCTGGATGTTTGATGGTGACGGGCGGATGATGTCCGGCACGATCAACCAGCGCGTCGCCAGCGTGCCCTTGCCGTCACGCGATTCGGCGACGGTGATCGGCATGGCCAAGGGCAGGCGAAAATATATCGCGCTGAGGGCAGCATTGCGCGGCCGGGTGATCAACGGTCTGATCACCGATGAGACGACGGCGCAGTTTCTGCTCAAGGATTGAGCGAACCCCCATAAATTTTCATTAGCAAAATCAAAACAATGCGGTTTCGTTTCTGCACTGCAGCAACGAATGCCGATTGACATTTTTTGTGAATGTGTGAGTAATTGCCCACGAGCAAGGCAAATGCTCATAACTCTTCTGGGAGGAAGATATATGAACTTGAAAACTTTCCTGCTGGGCACGTGCTCGGCAATCGTCATCGCGGGTTTCGCACAGGCAGAAACCCTCACCATTGCCACGGTGAACAATGGCGACATGGTCCGCATGCAGACGCTGACGGACGATTTCACCAAAGCCAATCCCGACATTCAGCTCGAATGGGTCACCCTTGAAGAAAACGTGCTGCGCGAACGCGTCACCACGGATATCGCCACCAAGGGCGGCCAGTACGACGTTCTGACGATCGGCACCTATGAAGTTCCGATCTGGGCCAAGCAGGGCTGGCTTCTGCCGCTCGACAAGCTCGGCACCGATTATGACGTCGATGACCTGCTTCCGGCCATCCGCTCGGGCCTGACCATGGACGACAAGCTCTATGCGGCGCCGTTCTACGGCGAAAGCTCGATGGTCATGTACCGCAAGGACCTGATCGAAAAGGCTGGCCTGACCATGCCGGATGCTCCGACCTGGGAGTTCATCGGTGAGGCTGCCCGCAAGATGACCGACCGTGCGGCCGGCATCAACGGCATCTGCCTTCGCGGCAAGGCCGGCTGGGGCGAGAACATGGCGTTCCTGACCGCCACGTCCAACGCTTTTGGCGCCCGCTGGTTTGACGAAAACTGGAAACCCCAGTTCGATCAGCCGGAATGGAAGGCAACGCTCGACATGTATGTCAAGCTGATGAACGATGCAGGCCCGCAGGGCGCCTCGTCCAACGGCTTCAATGAAAACCTGGCGCTGTTCCAGCAGGGCAAGTGCGGCATGTGGATCGATGCCACGGTGGCAGCGTCCTTCGTGACCAACCCGAAGGATTCCACCGTTGCCGACAAGGTCGGTTTCGCTCTGGCGCCCGACACGGGTCTTGGCAAGCGCGGCAACTGGCTGTGGGCCTGGAACCTGGCCATCCCGGCAGGCACCCAGAAAGCGGAAGCGGCCGAGAAGTTCGTGTCCTGGGCAACCAGCAAGCACTATCTCGACATCGTTGCGGCCAAGGAAGGCTGGGCCAACGTTCCTCCGGGCACGCGCACCTCGCTCTACAATAATCCCGAGTATCAGAAGGCGGCTCCGTTCGCCAAGATGACCCTCGAAAGCATCAATGCCGCCGATCCGAAGAACCCGTCCGTAAAGCCCGTGCCTTACGTCGGTGTTCAGTTCGTCGCCATCCCGGAATTCCAGGGTCTCGGCACGACGGTCGGCCAGCTGTTCTCGGCAGCTCTTGCCGGTCAGATGACGGTTGACGATGCGCTGGCGCAGGCACAGCAGGTCACCACTCGCGAAATGACACGCGGCGGTTACATCAAGTAGGTTCCTTCCCAAGGACAGGCGGCCCGGACTACCATCCGGGTTGCCACTTTTTACCTGACGCCAGACACGGTGAAGTCTATTGTCGCTGCGTCTGACGTCAGGCTTTTTTAAAAAGAAGACCAAGGCGGCCGGCTTGCTGCCCTCCCGGCGGGGCGGGTGCCCATACCGGCACCGCAAGGACCGGTATCGCAAGGACCGGCATTCAAAATACGGGCGTCAAAGGGAGGGTGTTGAAATGGCTACGCAGAATACGCGCGTGCTTGCGCGCTGGATGATGGCCCCGTCGGTTGGGCTTTTGCTGATCTGGATGATCGTGCCTTTGGCGATGACGCTGTGGTTTTCGTTCCAGAACTACAATCTGCTCAATCCGGGCAATGTCAGTTTCGCTGGCCTGTTCAACTACCAGTATTTCTATTCGGATCCCGCGTTTTTTCAGTCGATCTGGAACACGCTGGTCATCGTGGTCGGCGTGCTTTTGATCACCGTCATCGGCGGTATCTCGATTGCGCTGTTGCTTGATCAGCCGATGTGGGGCCAGGGGCTGGTGCGCATCCTGGTGATCTCGCCGTTCTTCGTCATGCCGCCGGTGGCAGCCTTGGTGTGGAAGAACATGATCATGCATCCGCAATATGGCGTGTTTGCCGATATCAGCCGCTTCTTCGGGCTGCAGCCGGTCGACTGGTTCGGGCAATATCCGCTGTTTTCGATCATCATCATCGTCGCCTGGCAATGGCTGCCATTTGCCACGCTGATCCTTTTGACTGCGCTGCAATCGCTGGATGGCGAGCAGAAGGAGGCAGCCGAAATGGATGGCGCCGGCTTTGCCAACCGTTTCATCTATCTGACCGTGCCGCATCTCGCCCGCTCGATCACCGTCGTCATCCTGATCCAGACGATCTTTCTGCTGGGCGTCTACGCCGAAATCCTCGTCACCACCAATGGCGGCCCGGGCTATGCCTCGACCAACCTGCCGTTCCTGATCTACCGCACGGCCCTGCTCGGCTACGATGTCGGCGGTGCGTCGGCAGGCGGTATCATCGCCGTCATCCTTGCCAATATCGTCGCCTTCTTCCTGATGCGCGCCGTCGGCAAGAACCTCGACAAATAAGGGAGAAGACCATGGCCAGAGCCGTTTCGACCAGAAGAACCGTCTTCTTCACCATCGTTGCCTGGGTCATCGCGCTGGTGATCTTCTTTCCGATCCTCTACACGATCATCACCTCGTTCAAGTCCGAGACCGAGGCGATCCAGGGGTTCAACCTCATTCCGTCGGGCACGGTGGAAAGCTATGCCGCCGTGCAGGCGCAGAGCAATTACTTCAAGTTCTTTTTGAACTCCGTGATCATCTCGGTCGGCTCGACGCTGATTGCGCTGTTGATCTCGGTGCCGGCCGCCTGGTCGATGGCGTTTTCGCCGACCAACAGGACCAAGGACATCCTGATGTGGATGCTCTCCACTAAGATGATGCCGGCGGCCGCCGTCATGGTGCCGATCTATCTTCTGTTCCGCGACTTCGGCCTGCTCGACAGCCGCTTTGGCCTCACCATCATGCTGACGATGATCAACCTGCCGATCGTGGTGTGGATGCTTTACACCTACTTTCGCGAAATCCCCGGCGAGATCCTCGAAGCCTCGCGCATGGACGGCGCATCGCTGTGGGGCGAGATCTGGTACGTGCTGACGCCGATGGCGGTGCCCGGCATTGCGTCGACCATGCTGCTCAACATCATTCTCGCCTGGAACGAGGCCTTCTGGACGATCCGGCTGACCACCACCAATGCCGCACCGCTGACGGCCTTCATCGCGTCCTTCTCCTCGCCGCAGGGCCTGTTCTGGGCCAAGCTTTCGGCCGCCTCGACGCTGGCCATCGCCCCGATCCTGATCATGGGCTGGTTCTCACAGAAACAACTTGTCCGCGGCCTGACCTTCGGCGCCGTGAAATAACGCAAAAGAAAAGACTTGAACGCAAAAACAAAGTCTTGGGAGGCACGCATGGGCAATATCCAACTGAAAAAAGTCAACAAGAGCTTTGGCGCGACGCAGGTCATTCCCGGCATCGACCTGACCATCAACGAGGGCGAGTTCGTCGTCTTCGTCGGCCCCTCGGGCTGCGGGAAATCGACGCTTCTGCGGCTGATCGCCGGCCTTGAGGACACGACCTCCGGCACGATCGAGATCGACGGGCGCGACGTCACCGGCGCGGCTCCGGCCAAGCGGGGGCTTGCCATGGTGTTCCAGTCCTATGCGCTCTATCCGCATATGACGGTGCGCAACAATATCGCCTTCCCGTTGAAGATGGCGAAGATGGACCAGGCGGGGATCGACAAGAAGGTGGCGGAGGCAGCCCGCGTGCTCAACCTCACCAACTATCTCGACCGGCGTCCCGGCCAGCTGTCGGGCGGCCAGCGCCAGCGTGTCGCCATCGGCCGCGCCATCGTGCGCGAACCCTCGGCCTTCCTGTTCGACGAGCCGCTGTCCAACCTCGATGCGGCGCTGCGCGGCACAATGCGGCTGGAGATCAGCGAGCTGCATCACCAGCTGAAGACGACGATGATCTACGTCACCCATGACCAGGTCGAAGCCATGACCATGGCCGACAAGATCGTCGTGTTGAACGCCGGCAATATCGAGCAGGTCGGCTCGCCGCTCGATCTCTACCACCGGCCCGACAATATCTTCGTCGCCGGCTTCATCGGCTCGCCGCGCATGAACTTTGCCACCGGCGCGTTTGCCAAGCCGCACGATGCCCATACGATCGGCGTGCGCCCCGAACATCTGCAGCTGTCCACCGAAGCCGGCACCTGGCGCGGCACGGTCGGCGTTGCCGAGCATCTCGGCTCCGACACGTTCCTGCACATCCATGTCGACGGCATCGGCCTCGTCACCGCCCGCGTCGGCGGCGACTTCGCCGTCAAACACGGCGACCAGGTCTTCCTCACCCCCGAACAAGGCCGCGTGCACAAGTTCAACGACAAGGGACTGGCAATCCGATGACACGGCTCACGGGGAAAAGCGCGCTGATCACGGGATCGGCGCGCGGTATCGGACGCGCATTTGCGGAAGCCTATATCCGCGAGGGGGCAACCGTTGCGATTGCCGATATCAATCTTGAGCGGGCGAAAACCACGGCGGGCGAGCTTGGCCCATCGGCCTATGCCGTCGAAATGGATGTAACCAGCCAGGTCTCGATCGATGACGCGATTGCCGCTGTCACGGCAAAAGCCGGTGGCCTCGATATCCTCGTCAACAATGCCGCCCTGTTCGATCTCGCCCCGATCGTCGAGATCACCCGGGAAAGCTATGACAGGCTGTTTTCGATCAACGTGTCCGGCACGCTGTTTACCCTTCAGGCCGCTGCAAAACAGATGATTGCGCAGGGGCGCGGCGGCAAGATCATCAATATGGCGAGCCAGGCGGGCCGCCGGGGCGAACCGCTCGTCGCTGTTTATTGCGCCACCAAGGCGGCGGTGATCAGCCTCACCCAGTCGGCAGGGCTTGATCTCATCAAGCACGGCATCAACGTCAATGCGATTGCGCCCGGCGTTGTCGATGGCGAGCATTGGGACGGCGTCGATGCGATGTTTGCCAAATATGAAAATCGTCCGCTGGGCGAAAAGAAGAAGCTTGCCGGCGCAGAAGTTCCCTTCGGGCGCATGGGCACGGCGGAAGACCTGACCGGAATGGCGATCTTCCTCGCCTCCGCTGAGAGCAACTATGTCGTTTCGCAGACTTACAATGTCGATGGCGGCAACTGGATGAGCTGAGCACACAGCTCGTCGAAAGGAATGAACATGACGACCAAACTCTCGCTCGCCAATCTGGATGCCATCAAGGCAACTGCCGCGATCCCGGCCTATGAACGGTCCGCATTGACGGCAGGCATCGTCCATTTCGGTGTCGGCAATTTCCACCGCGCCCATCAGGCCATCTATCTCGACGATCTGTTCAACACCGGCAGCGACCACGACTGGGCGATCGTCGGGGCAGGGGTCTTGCCGTCCGATGAAGCGATGCGGGCCAAGCTCGAAGCACAGGACTTCCTGACCACGGTTGTCGAGCAGGATAACAACAAGAGTGCGGCCCGTGTCACGGCACCGATGATCGACTATTTGCGGCCCGGCAATGCGGCGGCGACCATCGCCCGGCTTGCCGACCCTGCCATCCGCATCGTGTCGCTGACGATCACCGAGGGCGGTTATTTTCTCGACCCGGCCTCCGGCATGTTCAATCCGCAACACCCCGCCATCGCCGCCGATGGCAACAATCCCGGCGATCCGAAGACCGTGTTCGGTCTGATCATTGCCGGTTTGAAGGCGCGCAAGGACAAGGGCATCGTGCCGTTTACGGTGATGTCCTGCGATAATATTCCGGGCAATGGCGAAGTCACGCATGCGGCCGTGTCCGGTCTGGCACGGCTTTCCGATCCGGCTTTTGCCGAATGGATCGAGGCCAATGTCGCGTTTCCGAACGGCATGGTCGATCGCATCACACCGGCGACCGGTCCGCGCGAAGTCGGCATCGTTGCCGATGACTATGGTATCGACGACAATTGGCCGGTCTTTTGCGAAGAGTTCAAGCAATGGGTGCTGGAGGATCATTTTCCAGCCGGCCGTCCCGCGCTCGAAAAGGTCGGCGTCCAGTTCGTGCCGGATGTCGCACCCTACGAGCATATGAAGATCCGCATTCTCAACGGCGGCCATGCGGCGATTGCCTATCCGGCAGCCCTGCTCGATATCCATTTCGTCCATGAGGCGATGGAGGACAAGACGGTGTGCGCCTTCCTGGCAAAGCTGGAGGAAGACGAGATCATCCCGGTCGTTCCGCCCGTGCCCGATACCGATCTCAATGCCTATTTCAAAAAGGTGGAATCGCGGCTGTTCAACCCGAAGATCGCCGACACCATTCCGCGCCTGGCGCAGGACGGGTCCAACCGCCAGCCAAAATTCATCCTGCCGACGACGGCGGACCGGCTGCGGCGCGGCGAGGATGTCGTCGGCCTGTCGCTGGTGTCTGCGCTCTGGTGCCGGTATTTTGCCGGAACCACCGACAGTGGCAAAGCGATCACCTTCAACGATGGCAGCGCCGACCGGCTGCATGCCGCAGCCGTAAAAGCCAAGGACGATCCACAGGCCTTTCTTGCGCTTTCGGATATCTTCGGCGATGTTGCGCAATCAACGCTGTTCCAGAAACGGTTCGCACATGCGCTGCGCACGCTCTGGGACAAGGGCACGCGGGCCACGCTGCAGCTTTATCTCGACGGAAAACTTGGAGAATGATCTCATGACGCTTCAGCTTCCGCGTAACGTCGTGGCCGCAGGATGCGGCCACTCTGGCGGGCAAGCGGTGGCCTGATGACGATGCATCCGCCCAAATTGGTGATTTTCGATTGCGACGGCGTTCTCGTCGATAGCGAGCCCTTGTCGCTCGATGTCCTGGTCCGGGTGCTGCGCAATGCCGGTGTCGATATGGACGCCGAGGAGGCGACCGAGCGGTTTCTTGGCAAGAGCCTGAAGACCATGTCGGATATCCTGCATGACGATTACGGTCTTGCGGTGGACGATCATTTTCTGGAGCAGATGCGCCTCGACCTCTACCAGCGCTTCCGGCAGGAATTGCAGCCGGTCGCCGGGATCGCCACGGCGCTCGACGAGCTCGATCTTCCCAGATGCGTGGCCTCTTCCAGCCAGATGGAGCGCATAAGGCTATCGCTGACCATTACCGGGCTGATCGGCAAGCTCGAACCGCATCTGTTCAGCTCCAGCATGGTCAAGCACGGCAAGCCGGCCCCGGACCTCTTTCTGCATGCCGCAGCCGAAATGGCGACGCCGCCGGAAAACTGCATCGTCGTCGAAGACAGCCCGGCCGGCATCGAGGCGGCAAAGGCTGCGGGCATGCGGGTTTTTGCCTTTGCCGGCGCCTCGCATGCACGGTCCGAGCGCCATCTGGAGACTTTGCGGCGGCTTTCGCCTGACGTGCTGTTTGACGACATGCGTGAATTGATCCATTTTGTCCGTAAAGAACAAAGGGATGGGAACGCAGGTCTCTGATGGCTGATTTGATCGTTGCGGTCGATGTCGGAACCGGCAGCGCTCGCGCTGGCATTTTCGATCGGCATGGCAAGCAGCTGGCGCGCGCGGATTATCCGATCGCGATGAACCGGCCTGAGGAAAATCACGCCGAACATGATTCCGAAAATATCTGGTCCGCCGTCTGTATCGCCGTCAAGACCGCGCGTGCCAAGGCAGGCGTTCCCGCCGAAGCGATCGCCGCGATCGGGTTTGACGCGACCTGCTCGCTTGTGGTGCGCGACCGGGACGGAGCCCCCTTATCGGTCAATCGCAAGGGCGATCCGCGCTGGGATACGATCGTCTGGCTCGATCACCGCGCGTTGAAGCAGGCGGATTTCTGCACGGCCACGCAGCATCCGGTCCTCAACCATTCCGGCCGCGTCATGTCGCCGGAAATGGAAATGCCCAAGCTGATGTGGCTGAAGCAGAACCTGCCGCAGCAATGGGAAAAGACCGGTTTCTTCTTCGATCTCGCCGATTTCATGTCCTGGCGGGCAACCGGCAATGCCGCACGCTCGCGCTGCACGCTGACGGCCAAGTGGAACTATCTATCGCACAAGGAACACGGCTGGCAGGACGAATTTCTCGACGCAATCGGACTGGAAGACCTGCGCGTGCGCGGCGGCCTGCCGGAAAAGACGCTGCCGGTCGGGCAATCGGCCGGGCACCTGACGGCTGCGGCTGCGGCCGAACTCGGCCTGCACGAGGATTGCGCGGTGGCGACGGGGCTGATCGATGCCTATGCCGGGGCCATTGGCGTTCTCGGCGGCTTTGCCGGAGAACCGGAGACGCTGGAGCGGCAACTGGCCCTGATCGCCGGGACCTCCAGCTGCATCGTTGCCTTTTCAAAAGACATGAAGCCGGGTTTTGGCATGTGGGGACCCTATTTCGAGGCGGCCTTTGCCGGCAGCTGGCTGATCGAGGGTGGGCAATCGGCAACCGGCGCGCTGCTGGATCATGTGGTGCGCAGCCACAGTGCCGGCGGCGAGCCCGATGCGGAAATTCACCAGCGGATCGTTCTGCGCATTCAGGAATTGCGCGCGGCCTACGGCACCGAGTTTGCGGCGCGCCTGCACGTTCTGCCCGATTTCCACGGAAACCGCTCGCCGCTTGCCGATCCGCATGCGCTGGGGGTCATCAGCGGCCTGACGCTGGACAGTTCGTTCGACGCGCTCTGCCGGCTCTACTGGCGCACCTGCGTCGCCATCGCGCTTGGTATCCGCCACATTCTCGAAATGATGAAACAGGCGGGCTACGATCTCGACACGCTGCATGTGACCGGTGGCCATGTCCGCAACGTATTATTGATGGAGCTTTACTCCGACGTCACCGGCTGCACGGTCGTTGTGCCGGAAACCAATGATGCCGTCCTGCTCGGGACGGCCATGGTCGCGTCGGTTGCCGGTGGCCTTTATCCGGATTTGCGTGCGGCTGGACCGGCCATGTCTCCCGGCGGTCATGCGCAATATCCGAACCCCGCTCTGCGGGAAACCTATGACAGCGATTACCGGAAGTTCCTGAGCCTCTACCGGCATCGCGCCGAGCTGGAAACGCTGTAAAAACAACGGCCTTTCATCCACCAAAAAAAATCAGAAAAGCCCGGAACTATTTGTTCGTCCGTCCGTTTTTATGATGTCTGGATAGCGGTTCACATCGCCCCCAATGGGAACCACAATTTAATATCCGGTACCCAACTCACACGCCCCCTCGGTGAGTTGCAATATCAGCCAGTGCCTTCCCCCGGCGCTGGCTGTTTTTTTGTCTAAAGTTCAGCGCCAAAAATTTGCGGGAAGGGCACTCCTATCAGCCCCGCCGCATCACGCTTCGTTGATGATTTCATATTCCCGCGACGGGACGGTCAAACGGTATTCGATCCGGTCCGGCGCCTGCAGGTATTGCGCCTTGCCGCCGATTGCCACCGGCACCACCCGTTCCAGCACCGTGCGCGCAAACGTATGTTCGTCCACTTCCCGCTGGGCAGCGGCGGGCGGCAGGTGCTCCACCCAGGCCAGTTCGATGGCCGGATGTCCGTCAAGGATGGTGTCGAAACACTCGATCGTCAGCGCATTCATGCCCGCCGATATCGCACCATGCGATGCCGAATTGACGATCAGTTCGTGCAGTGCAAGGCCAATATGCAGGGCGGCATTGGGGGAAAGATGGGCATTGATGCCTTTGACCGAAATCGGTGTTTCGGAATCCGGCCAATAGGCGCTGAACTGCCGCTTGGCCAACTCGAACAGATAGGCACCGCGCCAGCTGGAATCGGTGACCAGGTCCTGCGAATAGGCAAGGGACTGGATACGCCCGCGAAACTTGATGAGAAAATAATCCAGCGACAGCGCTTGCCGCGCCGTCTGGGTGGCGATGCCCTGGATGATTGCTAGCAGGTTTTTGGAGCGGTGGCTGAGTTCGCGCAGCAGCGTCTTTAAAATTCGCTCGCGATGCCGGGTTTCGGAGATGTCGGTGATGACGCTGAGGATGCCGGTCATCCCGGTGGCATCAACACGCTCGATATCGATCCGGTATGTCAAGACGCCCGTGGCGGACGCCATGTCGATCTCGGTCGATGTGGAGGTATTCGTGGAGATGACATTGCGTTTCAAGGCGATCAGCCGTGCGCCATCGTCCGCGCCAAACACTGCCTGTTCCGCCTGTTCTTCCGTTGCGAGCTGCTGCAATCCCTCAGGCAGGTTTCCCGATAGAACAGTGAAGAGATCGTCGGACTGGTAAACATAGCCAGCCCCTGACTTGCGCAAAACCAGTTCCATCAGGATCTTGCTGGTATCGGCGCCGGTCTCGTTTGAGGCTGAGTTGCCTGCATTGCCCACGCGAAGCGCCTTCCATGTTTTCATCTGTCGTCTGCGCAGTTCCCGCGCGGGGGAAAAAGCAGACTTTCGGACGGTCTTCAAACCGGATTTGGCGCCGGTTCGAATGCGATGCGCCCTGTCCCGGAGCGCCGCTGCAAGCGGCGCCCGGTTTGTTTCCGTTTCAATGGACGATCCGGCCCAAAATATGGGCTGACTTCTCAGGCGGCAGCCTTGGTCGATTCATTGAAGAACAGGGCCTGGCTGATGAGTGCCTTGACCATGTCCGGATTGAACGGCTTGGTGACCAGGAAGGTCGGTTCGGGGCGTTCGCCAGTCAAGAGACGCTCGGGGAACGCGGTGATGAAGATCACCGGGATGGCTGTGTTTTTCAGGATGTCGTTGACGGCATCGATGCCGGAGCTGCCATCAGCAAGCTGAATATCGGCAAGCACCATGCTCGGCTGTGTCGCCTTGAACAGCGCGACCGCCTCGTCACGGGTGCGGGCGATGCCGGTCACATTATGGCCGAGGCTTTCAACCATCTGCTCGATATCGATCGCGATCAGGGGCTCGTCCTCGATGATCATGATATCGGTTGCAACCTGGCGCGAAATCTCTTCCGATGCGCGCTCGAGCAGCTGGTTCATGCCGCTTTCAGTCGTATCGAGAACTTCGGCCGCTTCGCTGGTACGGAAGCCTTCGACCGACACCAGGAGGAAAGCCTGACGGGCAAGCGGCGAAACCGAGGCAAGGTTGATCGATGCGCGCTTTTCCCAGGCAAAGGGCGAAACCGGTTCCGGGATGAGGACGGAAGACGAGCCGAACAGCTTTGTATAGAGCTGGAACAGGGCAACCCTGTCATTGCTGGCTTCCGGGAAAATGCTGACATCTGTGATAAGCGCTTCCAGAACGGCTGCGACATAGGCGTCGCCCGAGGTCTGCGATCCGGTCAATGCGCGCGAATACCGGCGCAGATAGGGCAGGAACGGAGCGATCCGGGTGGAAAGTGACATATAAAAACTCCCTCAATCTGGCCGAGGTTCAAGGCCATGACAGCCCAAGAACGCGATGCGAAAAAAAAGGTTCCTTTCGACGGAACATTTTTTTCCGCCACGCATTATGCCGCCAGATGAATATTGAAGGTATTTGGCATTGATGACGGACAAACTTGGGGCAGGGCGCGAGAGACCTTCTCGCACCGACAATCCTAACGCGCAGATTGCAACAAAGCTCCGCGCGCTTTATCTCTCTGTACAGGAAGAAGCTATTCCGGACCGCTTTCTCGATCTGCTTGAGCAGCTCGACGCGGTCGAGCGCCAGTCGTCGATGACGGATGCGACAGAATGAGCGGCGGTATGTCTGAAGAACCCAGTTTCAAGCGCGAAATGCTGGCGGCTCTTCCGAGCCTGCGCGCCTTTGCCATGTCCCTGATCGGCCGTCACGACCGCGCTGACGATCTGGTTCAGGACACCATCATGAAGGCCTGGGCCAAACAGGACCATTTCGAGATGGGCACCAACATGAAGGCGTGGCTTTTCACCATCCTTCGTAACGAGCTTTACAGCCAGATGCGCAAACGCGGCCGCGAGGTTCAGGATAGTGACGGGTACTTCACCGAATCGCTTGCCCAGCACCCGGCCCAGTATGGCTCGCTCGATCTGCAGGATTTCAAGCGGGCACTCGACACGCTTCCTCCCGATCAGCGCGAGGCGATCATTCTTGTTGGAGCCTCCGGCTTTTCCTATGAGGAAGCGGCTGAGATCTGCGGTTGCGCACTCGGTACGATCAAGAGCCGCGTCAACCGCGCCCGGCAACGGCTTCAGGATATTCTCCAGGTCACAGGTGAAAACGAATATGGTCCGGATGCCACCTCGGCACCGATGACCTCCCGTGCCTTCATCTCCTGATGCCTTTACCTTCGGCGCCCGCCAAACCGTGCATGCACGGTCTGGCGGGCGTTGCTGTTGGCAGGCAGCTTGAGATGAGATTGCATCGCAGGCTGCATTCGTGCAGAAACTATGACGGGCACTTTGCAGTGCCAAGGTTGTACAATGTTTGGTGTCACCTTGGCCGGGTATGGAATTCATGAGCGATAAGACGAGCGATCTGCAGCCGGTGGTGACGGCTGCTCTGACGTCGGCCCAACGGCTCGATGTCCTGCGCGCTGTTATTCCCGACATGGCCGAGCCCGATGCCGATTTTCGCGATCTGGCGGATATGGCTGCCAATTTGTTTGATGCCCCCGTCGCATTGGTGACGCTTGTCGATGCTGAAAACCAGTGGTTCAAGGCCGCGAGCGGCATCACTGAAACGCAGGCGCCCTCCGCCGATTCCTTTTGCGTGCACACCATTGCCGGATCTCAGGACGGCGCGCTTGTCGTTGCCGATGCCACGGCCGATCCCCGGTTTGCCAACCAGCCACGCGTTGCCGGTTCGCCGTTCCTGCGGTTTTACGCGGGCGTTCCGCTGGTTATCGACAGTCAACCGGTAGGCACGATCTGCGTTTTCGACGTGCAGCCGCGTCACGATCTGCCGCCGCAACTGGTGGCCCAACTGCAACGGCTGTCACGCGTGGCTTCTTCACTTTTCGTCTTGAAGCACGACGCTCGCCAGCGGGCCTTGAAGGAGGCGGCACTGTCGCGCGAGGAGCAGCGGCATGCACATGCGCTTGATGCTGCCAATATTGGCAGCTGGCTCTGGGATATCCGCTCTGGCACGGTCTCCTGCAATGAGCCGATGATGCGGATGTTCGGCATGCCGTCCGCCAAAAGCGTCCATGCCCGCGATATCTTCAGCGCCATTCATCCGGAAGACCGTGTGGCGACGCTCGCCAAACTGCGCGCCGCGATGGCCCAGGACCAGGAATATGACGGCACATTCCGCGTCGGCGCGACAGGACGCTGGCTGCTCGGCCGGGGCCGTGTCTACGAGCGGGATGCGAAGGGCAAGCCAACGGTTTTTCTCGGTATCAATATCGATGTGACGGAGCAGCAGGGCGCAACCCAGCGCACCAGGCTTTTGCTGCGCGAACTTAATCACCGGGTGAAGAACACGCTTGCGATGCTGCAATCGCTCGCCCGTCAGACATTGCGTCAGACCAGCGACCCGCAGGAGTTCATGACCGCCTTTGCCGGAAGGCTGCAGGCGATTTCCGAGGCGCATGGGCTGCTTTCGGATCATGAATGGGGTGAAATCCGGCTGTCGGCCCTTCTGGCCAAGCAATTGGCGCCGCATGTGCGGGACTATGAAACCCAGATCGAAATTCACAAGGACGAGATCCTGCTCGGCCCGGACCAGGCCGTGGGTCTGGGGCTCGTCCTCCACGAACTGGCGACCAATGCCGCGAAATACGGGTCGCTCTCGGTCTATCGCGGCCGCGTTGTCCTGACCGCGCGCAGCGTCGATGAAGACGGCCGCCGTGTGCTGCACATGACCTGGACCGAGGTGGATGGGCCACCGGTGGAGGAGCCGTCGCGGCGCGGTTTCGGGTCGATCCTGATCGAGCGAAGCCTGGATAAGGTGATGGGCAGTTCGGTGAAGGTGGAATATCTGCCGGCAGGCCTGACTGCGATCGTCCGCCTGCCGCTCTGAAATCCTTTAGATCCTGCGATCGTCCGCGTTAGGCGTGGTCGCTGCCACCCGGTTTGCGCAGCAGTCCCAGAACCGTGCCCACGCCGACCGCAAGGCCTGCGGCAAGAAGCGGCTTGCGGCGGAACAGCGTCATTGCCGTGGCAATGGCAAATGTTGTCTGCGCCTGCGACCGGCGCCGTTTTTCGGCTGCCAGGCGCTTATCGCGCGCATTCAGGGCATACATGATACCGATGATGACAAGGCCGATGACGATGGAGGCGGCTGCGAGGATGATCGTGGCCTTCAGCGGCGTGTACAGCATGCTCAGATAGATGGCGCCAGCGATCAGCGCGAAGATATAGGCTGTTGCAAAGAACAGCGATGCGACGGCCCACAGGGCGCCGTTGCGCTTATAGCGCGAGACGGTACCGCCCATATCCGTCACGACAAGAGCCGACAGCATCGAGACCAGAGGACCCATTTTTTTCTCCAGGAAGCGGATGACACAAAGGCCGGCTGACAACTTCGTTGCTTCGCCAGCCTTTGACAGGAATGCAGGCGAACGGTCCGACCGCCGCCTGCTGGATCGATTGGATTATCGGCGCAGCAGTGCTGCAACCAGGATACCGACAGCGGCCGCTGCACCCAGCGTCGCGATGGGATGCTGGCGCACGGTCTGGCGGACCTGCTTTTCAGTCGAGGAATAGCGGCTGCGCAGTTCGGCAATTAGCGCCTCGCCATTTTCCAGAAGGTCCTGGAGGCCCGATTCAGCCTGGTCGCGCACGTCATAGGCGCGGCTGCGAACGTCTTTGGATGCTTCCGATGCCCGGGCCCGTACATCCTTCGACGCATCGGCGCCGCGCTTCGACAGGAGCTTTGCCAGCGAGGCGATATCATCGCGGATTTCGCTGATCTGGTCCTCGATCGGGGCATCGAGAAGGCTGCCATTGCGTTTCTTGGCGCTGGAAAAAAGACCGGTGGCCATGGGGGAAGCTCCTTCATGCGTCGGGCTGCGGCTCAAAGCCTGTTCCCGGTGTGCGGTAGTGCCGGCAGGTGACATGGTCACCGTCAGCGGTTCGCCCCAACAACGCATGGAAAGCGGTTTGGTTCCATTGGGAGAGGCTATCAGTGTCGTCCGGCCTTGGCTTGCCTTGCTGCAAACGCCGGCTGTCACTGACACCAAGAAATGCCCTTGACTTAGAGCGCACTCCAACTTGTATCTCTTGCTGCGTCGTGACGGGAACAGGTGCTCATGAAGATTGGCGAACTGGCTAAGCGTTCGGGATTGTCGGCCCACACCATCCGCTATTATGAGCGGATCGGGCTGCTTCCCTACGCGGACAGGGATCAATCGAGCCAACGGGACTACGACGCATCAATCCTCGTCTGGATCGAATTCCTCGGGCGTCTGCGCACAACCGGAATGCCGATCCGGGAGATGCTGCGCTATGCAGCCTTGCGGGAGCGCGGCGTCAACACGGAGACGGAACGGCGCGACATGCTGGAACAGCATCGCGCGCGCGTTCGCATCCATGCAGCCGAACTTCAGGCCGCTCTTCTTGTCCTCGACACCAAGATCGCCGGTTACGCTGGCCAGGAACAGAGGATAAAGGACTATGATACAGCACCACCAGAGCGCCGGCGAAAGCCGGCTGGAACGCGGGCGGCGCGCGCTCGCTGATATTGACGGCCAAGCCGGGGAGAAGGTTGTCGCCGCGCTGGCCGATATCGCGCCGGACTTTGCAACCTATCTCATCGAGTTTCCGTTCGGCGACATCTATAGCCGCCCCGGCCTTGACCTGCGCGCCCGCGAGATCGCCACCATCGCCGCATTAACGGCGCTGGGCAATGCAGCCCCGCAATTGAAAGTGCATATCGAGGCGGGCCTCAATGTGGGGCTGTCGCGTGATGAAATCACCGAGGTGATCATGCAGATGGCTGTCTATGCCGGATTTCCCGCCGCGCTCAACGGCCTGTTCGCCGCCAAGGCGGTGTTTGCGGGTCTGCCTCCCCGGAAAGAGGAGGGTAAGTGATGCCGTCGCGCGTCAGGCCGCCGTATGCGGCAGGACGAAGGGGGTGTTGCCGGCCGGTGTTGCATTGACCCGCATGGCGCAGCCGAAGACGGCTTCCATCACTTCGTCGGTCATCACCTCACGGGGATGGCCGGCGGCCTTGACGCGGCCGGCCTTCATCATGACCATCTGATCGGCGAACATCGCCGTCAGATTGAGGTCATGCATGATGGCGATGACGCCGCCGCCACGTTCGCAGAAATTGCGGGCGAGCCGCATGATGGTCAGCTGGTGGCGGATGTCGAGGCTCGATACCGGTTCGTCCAGGAGCAGGAAGGCGGGTTCGCCGTGCTGCACCGGTTCCCAGATCTGGCAGAGTGCGCGCGCAAGCTGAACCCGCTGCTGTTCGCCGCCCGATAGTTCCTGATAGAAACGGCCCGCAAATCCGGAGAGATCGACGGCTTCGAGCGCGTCGCGGGCAATCCGGTCGGTATCGGCCGCATCGGCCTTGGCTCCGACCGAAAGGCCCATGCGGACGATTTCGCGCACGGTGAAGGGAAAGGAAATGACGGTGGATTGCGGCAGCACAGCCCGTTTCAAGGCCAGTTCCCAGGGTTTTAGCGTCGCGATGTCGTGGCCGTTGATGCGGACGCTGCCGTCATAGGACAGTTCGCCGGCTATCGCCTTGAGGCTGGTGGTCTTGCCGGAGCCGTTGGGGCCGACGATTGCGGTTAATTGTCCGGCCGCAGCCTCGATGCTGACGCCGTGCAGGACCTGCGTGCCGGACAGCCGGACAGAAAGATTGCTCGCCTTGATCATGGTCTAAAGTCCCATATGGGAGCGCCCGCGCAGCAGGATCCACAGGAAGAACGGCGCGCCGGCAAAGGCAGTGATGATGCCGATCGGCAATTCGGCCGGCGGAACGATGGTGCGGGCGATCATATCGGCAAAGATCAGCAGGGTGCCACCAAGCAGCGCCGATGCGGGCAGAAGATACCGGTGGTCGGGGCCGATCAGCATCCGCAGCACATGCGGAACGACGATGCCGACAAAGCCGATGCCGCCGCTGACGGCGACCGAAGCACCGGTCGAGGCGGCGACGCTGACGATGGCGATATTCTTCAGGCGCTGAACCGGGATGCCCATATGGAAGGCTGCGGCCTCTCCCAGTGTCAGTGCGTTGAGGCCGCGCGCGAGAAAAGGAACGACCGCAAGCGAAACGAGAATGATCGGCCCTGCCGACAGGATCTTCATCCAGTTGGCGCCGGCCAGTGATCCCAGGCCCCAGAAGGTAAGGTCACGCAATTGCTTGTCGTCGGCCATGAAGATCAGCACGCCGGTGACGGCGCCCGCGAGCGCCCCGAGCGCAATACCGGCCAGAAGCATGGTGGCGACCGATGTCTGGCCGCTGCGGGTGGCGATCTTGTAGAGCAGCAAGGTGGTGACGAGGCCACCGGCAAAAGCTGCAACCGGAAGGGCATAAAAACCGAAGACGGCAAAGAGCGGGCCGAAAAACGAACTGCCGAGCACGATGAGCAAGACAGCGCCGAGGCTCGCGCCGGAGGAGACGCCGACAAGGCCGGGATCTGCCAGCGGATTGCGGAACAGGCCCTGCATGACAGCGCCGGAGACGGCAAGCGAGGCGCCGACCATCAGGCCGAGCACGGCGCGCGGCAGGCGGATATCCAGGATGATGATGCGGTCGCGCACGCTCAATGCCTGCTCGGCACCCTCCATGCCGACCAGCCAGCGCAGCACATTGAAAAGCGATGCATCGGCAGCTCCTGTCATGATCGAGGCCGCAAACATTGCGGCGGCGATCACGATGAGGAGGAGGATGAGCAAGCGGGCGAGCCGCGAGCGGTCGCCCAGGTGCCATTCGGATTTCAAGCGTGCCGCAAAGGACGGCGACCGGCCATCACCCACGGCCATTTCACTGCGAGGCATTCGGGTTTTTTCCGTAGATGGCGGCGTTGAGTTCGCGCACCGTGCTGGCCGTGCGCGGCCCAAAGCCGAGCATATGCAGGCCATCCATGCGGATGATCGCCCTGTTCTTTGCCGCCGGCGTCAGGCTCAGAGCCGGATGGGCAAACAGGTCGTCGTCGCTGATGGCATGGCTGCCGCTGCGGGTCATCATCAGGACGACATCGGGCCTGGCTTCGATGATCGCTTCGTCGGTCAGCGGTTTGTAGCCGGAAAAGGTGCCGGTGGCATTGACGGCGCCGGAAAGGGTGATGATACCGCCTGCAGCGGTGCCGTCGCCGGACGCCATGATCTTGCCGCCCTGCGTGCTCAAGATGAAGAGGACGCGCTTGCGCTCGCTTTCCGGGCGCTTGGCCGCATCGGCCACGGCCGCATCGAGATCGGCCTTGACCTGATCAGCAAGCACGGCTGCCTTTTCGGGGACGCCGAGGAAATCGCCGACGGCGCGGATCTTTGAAAGAATGCCGTCGCGATCATAGGTTTCCGGAATGGTCTGGAACGGGATCTTTGCCTCTTTCAAAACCGCAAGCGTCTCGGGCGGGCCGCTGCCTTCGACGGCGATGATGGCGCTCGGATTGATGCCGATCACGCCTTCCGGCGACAATTGCCGCATATAGCCGACATCCGGCAGCTTGGTGGCGGCTTCCGGATACAGGCTGGTCGAATCGCGGCCGACAAGCCTTCCGTCTTCGCCGAGCGCATAGATGATCTCGGTGATGGCGCCGCCGACGGAAACGAGACGGGACGTATCGGGCTTTTGCATCTCCTGCGCCACGGCTGTGCGCACGAAGGATGTGCCGCCGGGCAGGGCTGCCGGCAGCACGAAGGGGGTGGAAACCGCGAAGATCGCGAGCGCCAGTTCCCAGGAACGGAGCCGGCGGACATCATAGGGTGCTTTCATGACCGTTCCTTTGAGCCCGTTTCAGGCCGCTTCAATGATATCGAGCCGGGCGAGGTTTTCCATGACGGAGCGCCATTCCTCGCGCTCGGCAAAGCCTTCCTTGCGCTTGCCAAAGAACTGGATGACCATGTCGCCCTTGGCGTCGAGCGCCTCGAGCGAGGTGACGTGGCCATCGGCTGTCGGCTTGCGAACGGCCCAGATCTCGGCAAGGTGATCGCTGCGCAGGTGCAGATGCAATGTTGGATCCATGATATTGAGCCAGGGACCCATGGTCTGGATATTGTCGACCGGACCGGAGTGGATCTGGATGATGCCGTGATTGCCGACAAAGCACATGATCGGCACCTGAATGCTTGCCGATTGGCGCAGCATGTCCTCGACGGCTTGCGGCTGCAGCTTCCAGGCGTAATCCTCGCCAACCGACTGCAGCGCTTCGCGGCGGCCGACCTTCAGCTTGCGCAGCAAACCGTGGAACTGATGCGTGTCCGTCATCTTGCTCCATTCGTCGCGCAGCGCCGCCACATCGACGGGAACAACGTCGCCATCGGCGATGCTTTCGATCTTCGGCTCGGCTGCAAATTCCTGCGACTGGTCTTCCAGCCGGAACGCCTCGACAATGCTGTTATAGGCATCGAGATTGGACGCCGGGCGCAGATGCACCTTGTGGACGGCGGTGCCCTGCTTGTCGAAGAATTGCAGGCTGCGGCGGACAGTGTCGCCATCGGTCTTGGTCACGGCAAAGCCATGCGACCAGGCGCCGGGGAAGATGCGCAGGTCGATATTTTCACCAAGCACGATCGAGGCATGCTTGCCGGGGGTGATGTTTTCAAAAACGCCGATCTTTTCGTGAACCGCACTTTCGTTGCGGGTCAGCGCCATCACTTCGCCAAGTTCAGCGGCCCGTTCCAGAAAACGATTGGCGCTACCATCGATACGAATGCTGGTCAGGCCGCATTCGGCGGCAACCAGGGCTGCTTCTGAAACGCCGAGCTGGGCGGCAATGTCGCGCTCGCGCATTTTCGGATTGGCGGCCCGGTAGGCGCGGATTTCGGACGGGGTCGGGGAGGATGTCTCAGTCATTGTCTGGCCTATTTGTTCAGAATAAGTTTGCCTTGGCGGGTGATCTTCATGCGGTAGATCGCCCCTTCATGCGCAATAAGGATTTCATTTCCGCCCCGGAAAAGCTCGCGGCTTTCAACGATTCGTTGTGTTTGTCCTGCCGGTAAGGCAACCTGAGCGGTATCTGGTTCGTTCGGTGTCACCGGCTTGCGGTCCTGGTCATGGCGGCCGAAAACAGGGGATTTTTCCCCTTCTGCGGCCGGGTCATTGCGATTAGTATCTTGACTTCATTACTCATCTTTCTTTATGGACGCAATACAGGATTTTACAGTCCAGTTTAATTACCAAGCTGTAATGTGCAGCAAGCGGGGGCTCCCAAGACGCCGATGCCGCCTTGCCAATGTGCCACTCCGTGGGAATGGATAGACCATGATGAAATTTTCTCGCCTTTTGTCTCTGACTGTTTTGACAGCACTTTCCACGGCTGCACCGGCACTGGCGCAGGATGCCGCTGCAACCGGCACGCTGTCGATCGAGATCAACGATCTCACGCCATCCGAGAAGGGCTGCAAATTGACATTCGTGGCGGCAAACGCGCTGCCGCAATCGCTGTCGAAGGCTTCCTTCGAATTCGTGCTGTTTGATGAGAAGGGTTTGGTCGAGCGCATGGCGGTTCTCGACTTCCGCGATCTGCCCGCCGGCAAGACGAAGGTCCGGCAGTTCGATCTGCCGGGGACGAAATGCGAGGCTGTGAAGAGCCTGTTGATCAACGACGCTCCTGTTTGCGCCGGTGAGGGCGTTGCCAAGGATGCCTGCATGAAGGCGCTGAAGACAGGTTCAAAGTCACCCGTCGAACTGAAGGGCTGATGCGGTTTTTGCATCGGTATCTGTGATGAACACTATTCTCAAATGGACCGGGGCGATCCTCCTTTCGCTCCTGGCGCATGCGGGCGCAACGCAACTGTTTGAACCGAACGAAGAGCCGCAGGAGCTGGCACTCGTGGCGGGTGGCGAAGCCATGGAAGTGGCTGTGCTGGGCAATGCGTTCGAAGAGACCGTGCTTTCGGGCGATCCTACAGAAGCGATCGAGCCGGACGAGGCGGAGCCCGAGGAGATCGTGCCGGAGCCGACGGAGGTGGCGGAGGTGCCGCCCGTGCAATCCGAAGTGACGGCCGAGACGCCGTCCGACATCGTTCCAACTGAAGCCGATGTCATTCTTCCCGCCGAAGAGATCGTGGAAGCAGTGACGGCACAGCCGGAGATCACCGCAACCGTTGCTGCGGTAGAGACCGTGGTGCCTCAGGAAAAGCCGGACATCAAGCCGGAGCCCGAGAAGAAAGCCGAGCCGAAGAAAGAGCCGGAAAAGGAAAAGCCGAAGAAGAAGGTTGTCAAGAAACGGGCTGGCGATGCCGGTAAGCAGGTGGAAACTGCGGTCAAGGGCCAGGCTGATGGTGTTGAAGGCGCTGCCGCTACGGCAAGCACGGGTAAAAAGGGCAAGGTCGCCCAGGCATTCGGCAATGCGGCAGAAAGCAATTACAAGGGCAAGGTCCGTTCACGCGTGCAGCGATATTTCCGGTTTCCCAGATCGGCTGATCGGGCAGGTCTTGGTGGAACGGTTACCGTGAGCTTCACCGTATCGACCGTTGGTGGTGTCTCCGGTGTGCGGATCGTCAAGGGATCCGGATCACCGGTTCTTGACGAGGCTGCTATCAATGCGGTGCGCAAGGCGGAACCTTTCCCGAAGATTCCAGAGGCTGCCAATCGCACCAGCTGGCTTTTTACCATTCCACTGCAGTTTGCCCGGTAGGAAGCGGGACCCGTTTCCCTGCCAATATCGAGAGTTTGAGCCGCGATCCGTCGTTGCGGCGAAACGTTCCTCGATAATATGATAAAAAAACTCATGTTTATACTTTACTCTTTTAATCAGGTTTAATAGGGTTCCCGCACGATCAGCCGGACGGCCGATTCCGAACACGCGGAGACTGACATGGGTGACAAACGGCAGCAGCTGAAGCCGAAGCAGAAGCAGGGCCGCGAGGCGGAAACGCGCGCTGCGCCGGTTTCCGCAAAAACGCGGGAAACGAAGCTTGAGGGCCGCAGCTTCCTCTATGTCGGCGGCCGCGATTGCCAGGTGGCGCATCTGCGCCAGATCGCCAGTTCGCACGGCGCCGAACTCATCCATCACGATGGCGGCCTGCGCGAGGCGGTGTCGCGCATCGACAATATCCTCCCCTCCGTCGACTGCGTTTTCTGCCCGATCGACTGTATCAGCCATGATGCGTGTCTGCGGGTAAAGACCGGCTGCAAGAAGTGGGGCAAGGCCTTCGTGCCCTTGCGCAATGGCAGCAAGTCGAGCCTGGAACGCGCCTTCCTCGATCTGAAGGCAAGCCGCAGCAACGCCAGTTGATCTGCCGGCCGCGCCGGGATGCGGGCTTACTCCGCAGCGCGATTTTTCTGGAGATAATGACATGAACAATGAGCGTCCCGATCCCTACACGATGATCGGACTGCACAAGCTGGCCGCGCAATCGGGCGACGGTCTGGTGCCGGAACTGTATGAACTGATGTCGCGCCGGGCGCGCATGGTCGAGGACAATCCGAATGTGGCGGAATTTCCGGTCTGGCAGGCGCGGCCGCCGGCGCGCGCCGTTTTGGGGCTTGCGCGGACGGCGAGAGACAATATCCTGCCGTTTCCGGCCATCGCTGCGGCTACGGCCAAAGATCAAGCTTGAAGGTATCCCGCATGTTTTTCGCAATGAACAGGTTCAAAATCGCGATCGGCCATGAAACGGCGTTCGAAGACGTCTGGAAGAACCGCGATTCCAGTCTTGCGGAAAATCCGGGTTTCAAGGAGTTCAAGCTGTTGCGCGGTGAGACCGTCGCCGACGAAGGCTATACGCTGTTCGTCTCGAGCTCGATCTGGGAAAGCCGGGACGCTTTTCTGGCCTGGACAAAGTCCGAGAATTTCCGCGCAGCCCACAAGAATGCCGGCGATAACCGGGCGATGTATCTGGGACCGCCGAAATTCGAAGGTTTCTCGGTCGTCGAAGGCGCCTAAGCGTCCTTGCGCATGAAGAAAGCGCCGGCAGCGACAGAAAGCCAGCCGAGCATCATCAAGACACCGCCTGCCGGTGCCGACATCGGAAACAGCCCTTGGCCGAGGAAATGCCGCGCCGTCAGATCGGCGGCGAACAGGGCGGTTCCGGTTGACAGCAGCAGAGCTGCAATCGCTGCCGTGCGCATGACCGGCCAGGCGGCATAAAGCGCGATGAGGGCAGGGGCATGCGCCAGGCACATGGCCGAAGCGCCACCGAGCAGGCGCGGATCAGCCCCGTGGGACGCAGCCGCCGCGCTGATGACGCCGAACAGGCCCATCAGGCCGGCAATGAAAAGGGTCACGGCCCGCAACTGCCCGTTTTGCATCTTTATTCGTCCTTGTTCTGCATGTGATGGGCAAGCCGCGTCACCGGCTCCAGAATGATCGACCGCAATTGCGGATGCGGCACGGTCTCTTCCAGCGCCTGGGTGAAACAGAGCAGCCACTCGTCGCGTTCTGCCGCGCCGATCGCTGCGCCGAAATGGCGGCTCCTGAGGCGTGGATGGCCGCGTTTGTCGGTGTAGAGCGGCGGTCCGCCGAGCCAGCCGGTCAGGTATTCGTAGAATTTCTCTTCGCTTCCGGACAGATCGGCGGGGTGGACCGCGCGGCAGCGGGCAGCCTGCGGCAGCGTATCCATCAACTGGTAGAAACGATGGGTGAGTGCCCGCACGGTCCTGTCGCCGCCGATCGCGTTGTAAAGTGTTTCCGTCTGGCCGTCCGTCATCGTGGCTTTCCTGCTTGGTGATGTTCTAGCGCGTCGCGCTTCGCCGTTCCAACCGTTTTTCAAAGGGTCGCCGCAGTTGCGTCGATTGACCGCGCCGGCTGTCAAAGCGTCACTCTCATCTTGACAAACCGTCCAGCCGGTATCTTAATACGGCATGTCCATCGCTCATCATCGCCGCAAGCAACCGGAATTGGTCCGCCAACAGCTTCTGGAGGTGGCCGCGCGCCTGTCTTTGGAGCAGGGGGCGGCGGGCGTGACGCTGGATGCGGTGTCGCAGGCGGCCGGTGTGAGCAAAGGCGGGCTGCTGCATCATTTTCCCAACAAGATCGCGCTGCTGAACGGCCTGTTCGATGATCTCACTGCACAATTGGACCGGGCGATCGAGGAGGAGATGCGCAACGACCCCGTTGCTCACGGCCGGTTTACCCGGGCCTATCTGTCCGTGGTCTTTGCGCTGGAGGAGAATGCGGACGCGCGGGGCTGGCAGGTGCTGACTGCGGCACTTCTGTCGGAGCCGCAATTGCGTGATCGCTGGCGGTTGTGGGTGGCCGATCACGCCGATGAATTCGTTGGCACCGATTCGTCCGCCGGATGCCTTTTGGCGCGGTTTGCAGCCGATGGCCTCTGGTTGGCCGACATCCTCAAAAGCCACGATGTCGATCAGCCAACGCGCCAAGTGATGCAGGCGCAACTCTTCGCACTTTCCCTGCAATAACCGGCTATCGGAGCCTCATATGAACCCCGCAATGCTCTACGCCGTGCTCGTGCTCGCCATTGTTTTCGAGGTGCTCGGCACATCGGCCATGCAGGCCGCCCAGCATTTTACGAAACTGGTGCCGACGGTGATCATGGTGGTCTGCTATGCCATCGCTTTCTATTTCCTGTCCTACACCTTGCGGGTCATTCCTGTCGGGATCGCCTATGCGATCTGGAGCGGGCTCGGCATCGTGCTGATTTCGCTCGTCGGCTATCTCGTGTTCGGACAGAAGCTTGATCTGGCCGCCATTCTCGGGCTCGGGCTGATCATTGCCGGCGTCGTCGTGCTCAACGTCTTTTCCAAATCCACCTTTCATTAAACCGGCCCCGCCGCCCGATTTTCACTTGCAAAAGGGCCGCGTCGATTCTATCGCTGGAAATTGAAAGCGGTTTCAATTTTATCGGATGCGGATGCATGCGGCATCGAAAGAAGGATTGGTCATGACCATCAAGGCAGTTGTCTGGGGCGAAAATATCCATGAGCAGACCAACGAGGTCGTGCGCAATATTTATCCGAACGGCATGCACAATACGATTGCCGCAGCGCTGAACACGGATCCGTCGATCGAAGCCACCACAGCGACGTTGCAGGAGCCGGAGCATGGCTTGAGCGTCGAGCGCCTGGCTAAAACCGACGTTCTGCTCTGGTGGGGTCACAAAGATCACGGCGCGGTATCGGACGACATCGTCGAGCGGGTTGCCAAGCGCGTCTGGGAGGGCATGGGGCTGATCGTTCTGCATTCTGGCCATTTCTCCAAGCCGTTCAAACGGCTGATGGGCACGCCCTGCGCGCTGAAATGGCGCGAGGCAGGGGAGCGCGAGCGGCTGTGGGTCATCAATCCGCGCCATCCGATCGCCGACGGCCTGGACGGGAATTTCGTGCTTGAAAACGAGGAAATGTACGGTGAGCAGTTCTCCGTGCCGGAGCCGCTGGAAACGGTGTTCATCTCCTGGTTTGCCGGTGGCGAGGTGTTCCGCTCGGGTCTGACCTGGCGGCGCGGTGCCGGCAATATCTTCTATTTCCGCCCCGGCCACGAAACCTATCCGACCTATCATGACGCCAATGTGCACAAGGTTCTGCGCAACTCGGTGAAGTGGGCCTATAACCCCCAGGGTACCTATAGCGCGATCCATGATGCGCCCAACGTGCCGGTCGAAAAGGCGCTGGAGCCGATCGTCGAGCGCGGGCCGCGGCTGCATCAGGCTGGCGAAGCGGGGTACAAGTGATGACGCCGATCCGTCTTCTGGTTCTTGGTACCGGCGGCATGGCCAATACCCATGCGATGAACTTTTCCACCATCGCCGGCGTCGAACTCGTGGCCGCCGTTGATGTCGATCAGATCCGGGTGCAGTCCTTTGCGCTGCGCCATGACATCGCCAAGACCTTCACCTCGCTCGACGACGCGATTGCGTGGGGGCAATTCGATGCCGTCACCAATGTGACGCCGGACAAGATCCACTATCCGACGACGCTGAAGCTTTTGGCTGCCGGCAAGCATGTGCTCTGCGAAAAGCCGCTGGCCGAGGACTATGCCAAGGCCGACGAGATGGCGGCAGCCGCGGAAAAATCCGGACTGGTGACGATGGTCAACCTGACCTACCGCAATGTTGCCGAGGTGCAGAAGGCGCGGCTGATGGTGCTTTCGGGCGAGATCGGCAAGGTCCGCCATATCGAGGCGTCCTACCTGCAGAGCTGGCTGGTCTCCAAGGCCTGGGGCGACTGGGCGACGGAATCGCAATGGCTCTGGCGGCTCTCGACCAAGCATGGTTCGAACGGCGTGCTCGGCGATGTCGGCATTCATATTCTCGATTTCGCCGGCTATGGCGCGGCTGCCGATGTGGAGCATATTTTTGCGCGGTTGAAGACCTTTGACAAGGCACCCGGAAACCGGATCGGCGAATATGACCTCGATGCCAATGACAGCTTCACCATGACGGCCGAGTTCGACAATGGCGCCATGGGCGTCATCCATGCCAGCCGCTGGGCGGTCGGCCATCTCAACGAGTTGCGGCTGCGCATGCATGGCGACAAGGGGGCGATCGAGGTGATCCATACGCCCGACGGATCGACGCTCAAGGCTTGCCTGGGCGACGATATCGAAAAGGGCATCTGGAGGGATGTGGATGCGGGCGAGGTGCAGACCAACTACCAGCGCTTCATCGACGCGGTGCGGGAAGGCAAGACGGTCGAGCCCGGCTTCCGCCATGCCGCCGATCTGCAGAAGGTGCTGGATCTCGCCATGGTCACCGAGAAGGAACGCCGCGAGCTTTCGGTTTAGGCTTTTTTTACCGCAGCCGTCGAGTTGCGGATGACCAGTTCCACCGGCCAGACCTCGCGCAGGTTTTCGGCCGGCGTTCCCTGCAGCATGTCCAGGACCATTTCGCCGATCCGCGCGCCCGCCGCGCGGATTGATGAGCGCGTCGTCGAGAGTGTCGGCGACAGATGGTCGGGGCTGATATAGGGAAAGACGTCGTCATGGGCGATCAGCGAGATGTCCTCGCCGACGGTCAGGCCGGCGATGCGGATTGCCCGCATGGCGCCCAGCGCCGACATCATCGAGCCGGCGACGACGGCAGTCGGCCGGTTTTCCAGCTTCAAAAAGCCCTGCGTCAGCCGAAAGCCCATCTCGTCGGTGAATTCGCCATGCCCGCAGAGTGCGGCGTCCGGCGTGACGCCGCGCGCGCTGAGCGCCGTCTGATAGCCATCCTGCCGGTGCTCGGCAAAGATGCGGCCGCGATAGCCGTTGAGCAGCGCGATGCGGCGATGGCCGAGATCGAGCAGGTGGCTGGTGGATTGGCGAACCGCGCCGAAATTGTCGATATCCAGCCAGCCGAAATTGCCGCCGGTATTGGTGCGTCCATGGACGATGAAGGGCAGGCGCAGCGAATTGAGCAGCGCGATGCGCGGATCGTCGAGAAAGGGCGAATGCAAAATGACGGCATCGACGCGCTTGCTGGCGGCGAGACGCCGGTAGGTGGCAAGCTCGGCTTCCTGCGAATCCACCGTCGAGACGAGGATGTCGATTTCCTCCTGCTGCAGCCGTCCGCCCAGTCCGCCCATGAATTCGCTGGTATGCGGCCCAAACTCGCCGCCGCCCTTCAAGACGATGCCGATGGCGCCGACCCGGCCGGTGGCAAGCCCGAGCGCGCTGGTATTCGGCCGGTAGCCATATTCGAGTGCCGCCTTCAGCACCCGTTCGCGGGTTGCCTGCTTCACCTCCGGATAGCCGCTCAAGGCACGGCTGACCGTCGTCTGCGACAGTTCGAGCCGGTTTGCGAACTCCTTGAGGTTCATGCCTGTATCCCTGTTGTCTGCGGTGCCAGTGTAAGGCGCATCACGGCTGCGGCAAAGGGGCGATGCCCGGCACGCCCTCGCGGATTTTCTGCGAGAAATCGCCGGAATTGTCCGCTGCCTGCGCGCGGGCGCTGATGGCGCCGCCGTTTTCGAGTTGCTCCAGGGTAAAGCCGGGCGTGAAGCCTTTCACGTCGATGATGTAGGAGGGCAGATAGCCTGACAGGATCAGCCGGTAATCCAGCGGCAAGGCGCCGGAGACGATCTGGTTGATCATGGCAAACACGATCGTCGTGCAATTGGCGGTGATCGTATTGTAATATTGCGGCGTCTCGTTGAGGCCGTTGGCCGTATCGACATAGGACAGGAACAGCGATCGCATCGCGGGCTTGGGAATGGCTAGGCGGTAGAGATGCACATCTTCCTTGCGGATATTGGTGCGCACCCGGACGATATCGCGTTCGTCGGCGGCAATAACGCTCATCTCGAATTGCTTGAAGAACCCGCCGATCTCGGAGAAGCTCTCGGTTTTCTCCTTGCGGATCTCAACCGAAAACGTGACGAACTGGCCGTCGTCAAAGCCGAACGAGACCAGCGTATGGGCAATCGCTGGCCCCGCCCAATAGGACAGGAGCAGATCGACCGAGGCGAGCTTGTCGAGATCATATGTGCGGTTTTCCCAGCGCACTGTGTAATCCGTGGGTGACCGCCAGTCGAAATTGCGGACATTGGCCAGGGTGACTTCGGGGCCGTTGACAACACCGGCAACGATATGCGCGACCTCGTCGGCCCAGTCGCGATTGTTGTTTGCCGGTATGGCATTCCACCAGAACAGCAGTGCGGCAATCATGAAGGGATAAAGCAGCGTGACAACACGCGAACGCCAGCGCAGATAGGCATAGAGCGCCGTAAGTGAGAGGATTGCCCAAAGTGCCGCGCAGAGGATCTTGACGGGCGCGGGGCCGGGCGCCTGGTAGAAAAGCGCCATCGCCCCCCATGCCGTAAAGCCCAGAATGGCCAGCGTCGAAATCACGCGGACGGTGATGATGAAGAAACGGAAGCGGCGGGTCTGGGTGGGATCGCTCATCGATCAATGCCTGCGTGCTTGAATGCCGTTGCTGCCCGCGCTGTTTGCCCTTGCGTGACCATCCAAGGCCTCCTTCGTTTTCATGCCCTGCAATGCCAGATTTTCCGGCCGGAGGACATTCGATTTTTTGCTTTTATAAATGATCAAACAGTCAATGCGTCCAGTCCTGCACCGTTGTAAATATTGCGCACCCGAAGGTTAGCAATCCAGTAAGCCTTTCTATCATCATTGTTTTTTCGGCTGTTGAAATTCGAAGAAGGCGCATTGTTATTTATCATATGATTGACTAGCATCCCGATCTTGACCAACCGGACAAAATTGTCTGGCGCCACCATATGGATCAGGCAGGACAGGAATTTTTCGAATGCAGGCGGTTTTCGACGGCCACAACGATGTGTTGCTGAGATTGTGGAGCAAAGCCAAAAATGGCGCTGACCCGGTCATTGAATTTTCGGAAGGAACGGCGGAAGGCCATATTGATGGCCCGCGTGCCAGGAAGGGCGGCCTCATCGGCGGGCTGTCGGCGATCTATATCCCGTCCGACCATCTCGTGTTGAAGACCCCTGACGAGAACGGCCATTATGCGACGGAGCTGTCCGAGCCGCTGGAGCGGCAGCCATCGCTCGATATCGCCTTGGAATTCGCCGCCATCGCGCTGCGGCTTGATCGCGCCGGGGCCTGGAAGCTTTGCCGCTCGACCGCCGATATCCGTGCGGCCATGGAAAACGACGTCTTTGCCGCCGTGCTTCACATGGAAGGCTGCGAGGCGATCGGTGCTGATCTGACCGCGCTGGAAACATTCTATGCTGCCGGCTTGCGGTCGCTTGGTCCGGTCTGGAGCCGCAACAACATCTTTGGCCATGGCGTGCCCTTCGCCTTTCCGATGGGGCCGGACACCGGGCCGGGCCTGACGGCTGCGGGCTTTGACCTGGTGCGCGAATGCAACCGCCTCGGCATCCTCATCGACCTCGCCCATATCACCGAAAAGGGTTTCTGGGATGTGGCAAAGACTACCGACCAGCCGCTGATCGCCAGCCATTCCAACGCCCATTCCCTGACCACTGTTGCCCGCAACCTCACGGATCGCCAGCTCGATGCGATCCGCGACAGCAAGGGGCTGGCGGGCTTGAACTATGCGACGACGATGCTGCGGCCCGACGGGCTGGAAAATGCCCATACGCCGATCTCCGACATGGTCCGTCATATCGATTACATGGTGGAGCGCATGGGCATCGATTGCGTGGCGCTCGGCTCCGACTTCGATGGTGCAACCATTCCGGAGGGGATCACCGATGCGGCCGGCAACCAGAACCTGATTGCCGCTCTGCGGGACGCCGGATATGGTGATGCGGAATTGATCAAAATATGCCGGGAAAACTGGCTGAGGGTTTTGGCGCAGGCCTGGCACGAAGCCGCTTGAGCCGGGAATAGAAGGCCCGTCGCGGGCCTGAAAAAAAAGGGAACAGAGAGATGATGCATTCACTGAACAAGCATGTCCGCATGTTGACGGCTGGCGCCGCAATGTCGCTGATCTTGATGGCGGCAGCACCGGCATTTGCCGAAACGCCGGCCGATACGCTGGTCGAAGGCTGGGCAATCGACGACATCATCACGATGGACCCGGGTGAAGCGTTCGAGCTGTCCACCGCCGAAGTGACGGCCAATACCTATAGCTATCTCGTCCGCCTCGACATCAACGACACGTCCAAGGTCGTCGGCGATCTCGCAGAAAGCTGGACCGTTTCCGACGATGGCCTGACCTACACGTTCAAGCTGAAGCCCGGCACCAAGTTTGCCTCCGGCAATCCGGTAACGGCTGATGATGTGGCCTACTCGATCGAGCGCGTCGTCAAGCTCGACAAGAGCCCCGCCTTCATCCTCACCCAGTTCGGCCTGACCGGCGACAATGTCACCGAAAAAGCCAAGGCGACGGATGCCGGCACCTTCACCTTCACCGTCGACAAGGCCTATGCGCCGAGCTTCGTGCTCAACTGCCTGACCGCAACGGTCGGTGCCGTCGTCGACAAGAAGCTCGTGCTTGAGCATGTCGCCGCCGTCACGCCATCGGCGGAATACAAGTACGACAACGATTTCGGCAATGAATGGCTGAAGACCGGTTATGCCGGTTCGGGTGCCTTCAAGCTGCGCGAATGGCGCGCCAACGAAGTCGTCGTGATGGAGCGCAACGACAATTATTATGGCGACAAGACGCCGCTCGCCCGCGTCATCTACCGTCACATGAAGGAAAGCTCCGGCCAGCGGCTGGCGCTGGAAGCCGGTGACATCGATGTGGCGCGCAATCTCGAGCCGGGCGATTTCGACGCTGTTTCGAAGAATGCCGATCTTGCCACCACCAGCGCGCCGAAGGGCACCGTCTATTATTTCAGCCTCAACCAGAAGAACGCCAATCTGGCAAAGCCTGAAGTGGCCGAAGCCTTCAAGTACCTGGTCGATTATGATGCAATCGGCTCGACCCTGATCAAGGGCATCGGCGAGGTTCACCAGACCTTCCTGCCGAAGGGTGTTCTCGGCGAACTGCCGGAAAACCCCTACAAGCTCGACGTCGCCAAGGCCAAGGAACTGCTCGCCAAGGCCGGTCTTGCCGACGGGTTCTCGGTGACCATGGACGTGCGCAACACCCAGCCGATCACAGGTATTGCCGAATCCGTCCAGCAGACGCTGGCGCAGGCCAATATCAAGATGGAAATCATTCCGGGCGATGGTAAGCAGACGCTGACCAAATACCGCAACCGCACGCATGACATCTATATCGGCCAGTGGGGCCAGGATTACTTCGATCCAAACTCGAATGCCGAAACCTTTACCGTCAATCCCGACAATTCCGACGAGGGCAAGAACAAGACGCTCGCCTGGCGCAACACCTGGGACGTTCCGAAGGAATGGACCGAGGAGAGCAAGGCTGCCCTGCTCGAGAAGGATGCGACCAAGCGCGCCGATATGTACAAGGACCTCCAGAAGAAAGTGCTTGAGAAGAGCCCGTTCGTGATCATCTTCCAGCAGACGGAAGTTGCCGGCACGCGCGCCAATCTGAAGGGCTTCAAGCTCGGTCCGAGCTTCGACACCAACTATGTCTTCACGGTTTCCAAGGATTGAGCCGGAGATAGCCGGTGAGCATTCCCGAAACAGCACCAACGGCCGGGCGCTCACGCGCCCGTGCCAACGGCTGGGCCAAGAGCATCCTGCGCTTCCTGGTCATCATCGTCACGACCTATCTCGGTCTCCTGGCCGTGACATTCTTCATCGGCCGCGTCATACCGATCGATCCGGTGCTTGCCGTTCTCGGCGACCGGGCGCCCGCCCATGTCGTGGAGCGCACCCGCGAGCTGATGGGCTTCAACAAGCCGCTCTATGAGCAGTTTTTCATCTATGTGCGCGATGCGCTGACGGGCAATTTCGGCACGTCGGTGCTGACCACCAATCCCGTCATGAGCGATATCCGCCGCGTCTTTCCCGCAACGCTGGAACTGGCAACGCTCGGCACCATCATCGGCAGCCTGATCGGCGTGCCGCTTGGCGTTCTCGCTGCCGTCAAGCGCGGCTCGATCGCTGACCAGATCGTGCGCGTCGTCGGGCTTGTCGGCTATTCCGTGCCGATCTTCTGGCTAGCGCTTTTGTCGCTGTTGTTCTTCTATGCCAAGCTGCGCTGGGTCGCCTATCCCGGCCGCATCGATATCGTCTATGAATATAGTTTCACGCCCGTCACAGGTCTTTTTCTGCTGGATTCGCTCTGGCAGGGGCAGTGGGACGTGTTCCGCGACGTGTTCCGCCACATCATCCTGCCGGCAGGCCTGCTCGGGTATTTCTCGCTCGCCTATATCAGCCGCATGACCCGCAGCTTCATGCTCAACGAGCTCGGCCAGGAATATATCGTCGCGGCGCGCGCCAAGGGCCTGTCGGAAACCCGGATCATCTGGGGGCATGCGCTGCGCAATGCCGCAGTGCCGCTGGTCACCGTGATTGCGCTCTCCTATGCCGGGCTTCTGGAAGGGTCCGTCCTGACGGAGACCGTGTTTGCCTGGCCGGGACTGGGGCTCTACATCACCAATTCCCTGCAGAATGCCGACATGAACGCGGTTCTGGGCGGCACCATCGTCATCGGTTCCGTCTTCATCGCCATCAATATCCTGTCCGATCTTCTCTACCGGACACTTGACCCGAGGACGCGCGCGCGATGAGCCAGTCCAGCCTTCAAGCCACCCCGATGACCCGCCGCCAATGGCTGATGTCCGACAGGCCGCAATCGCGGCTGCAGGCGCGGCTTGGCCGTGCCTACATGACCTGGCAGCGGTTCTCGGCCAACCGGCTCGCCGTTGCCGGTCTGTGCATCATCCTGCTCCTCATCCTGATTGCCATCTTTGCCGATGTGCTTGCACCGCATTCGCCCGTCATTGGCGATCTCGGCGGCGCACGCCTTTTGCCGCCCGGAAGCCCCGGCTATCTGCTCGGCACCGACGACCAGGGCCGGGATATCCTTTCGCGCCTGCTGCATGGATCGCGGCTGACGCTGCTGGTCATCGTGCTGGTGGCGATCATCGCGGCGCCCATCGGCCTTCTGGTCGGGGCCGTCTCCGGCTATGCCGGCGGCTGGGTCGATGCGGTCCTGATGCGCATCACCGATATCTTCCTCGCCTTCCCCAAGCTGGTGCTGGCGCTGGCCTTCGTGGCGGCCATGGGGCCGGGCATCCAGAATGCGATCATCGCCATCGCCATCACCTCCTGGCCGCCCTATGCGCGCATCGCCCGGGCTGAAACGCTGAGCGTGCGCAATTCCGATTATATCGCCGCCGTCCGGCTGATGGGCGCTTCGCCGTTCCGCATCGTGCTCAGACATGTCATGCCGATGTGCATGTCGTCGCTGATCGTGCGCGTCACGCTGGATATGGCCGGCATCATTCTCACGGCTGCCGGTCTCGGTTTCCTCGGTCTCGGCGCCCAGCCGCCGCTGCCGGAATGGGGCGCGATGATTGCGTCGGGACGCCGCTTCATTCTCGATCAATGGTGGGTCGCCACCATGCCCGGCATTGCCATCCTGATTGTCAGCCTCGGTTTCAACCTGCTTGGCGACGGCCTGCGCGATGCGCTCGACCCACGGGAGAGCGGCCAATGAGCACCATGCTGAATGTCGATGATCTGCGGGTCTCGTTTCCGACACGCACCGGCCTGATCGAGGCGGTGCGCGGCGTTTCCTTCACGCTGGGGCGCGAGCGGCTCGGCATTGTCGGCGAAAGCGGCTCGGGAAAATCGCAGACGGGCAGGGCGATCATGGGCCTGACGCCGGCGCATGCAAGGATTTCGGCCAAGACCCTGAATTTCGACGGTATCGATCTCCTGACGGCACCGGCGAAAGTCAGGCGGTCCCTGCGCGGCAGCCGCATCGCGATGATCCTGCAGGACCCGAAATATTCGCTCAATCCGGTAATGAGCATCGGCCGCCAGATCGTCGAAACGTTGCGCACCCATGAAAATGTCGGCAAGAGCGAGGCCCGCGACCGCGCCATCGCCATGCTCGAGGCTGTGCAGATCCGCGATGCCGGCCGGGTCTTCGACCTGCATCCGCATGAGGTTTCCGGCGGCATGGGCCAGCGGGCGATGATCGCGATGATGCTGATTGCAGGGCCCGAACTCCTGGTTGCCGACGAGCCGACCTCGGCGCTCGACGTCACGGTGCAGCTCGAAGTGCTCGGTATTCTCGACAAACTGGTGGCCGATCGCGGCATGGGCCTGATCTTCATCTCGCATGATCTGCGGCTGGTTTCGTCCTTCTGCGACCGGGTCATCGTCATGTATGCCGGCAAGATCGTCGAGGAACTGGCGGCATCCGATCTCGGCAATGCCAAACATCCCTATACCCAAGGCCTGCTCAACTGCATGCCGACGCTCGGCACGAACCGGCACCCGTTGCCCGTGCTCGACCGCCAGCCGGAGTGGGCGCTATGACGGCCATTGTCTCTGTTGAAAACCTCACCGTCGCCTATGACGATTTCCTGGCGCTGGACGATGTCAGCATCGCTGTCGCGCCGGGAGAATCCTTCGGCCTCGTCGGCGAATCCGGTTCCGGCAAATCGACGCTTCTGCGCGCCATCGCCGGCCTGTCGCCGGTCTCGGCCGGCAGGATCGTGCTGGATGGCAAGCCGCTGGATGTGAAACACCGCGAAAAGCCGTTCTACCGCAAGGTCCAGATGGTGTTCCAGGATCCCTACGGTTCGCTGCATCCGCGCCAGACCGTCGACCGGCTGCTCCAGGAGCCGCTGGCGATCCATGGCATTGAAGACGCCGAACGCCGCATCCTGCGGGCGCTCGACGAGGTGGGTCTCGGCTCGTCCTTCCGCTTCCGCTATTCGCACCAGCTGTCGGGCGGCCAGCGCCAGCGCATCGCCATTGCAAGGGCGCTGATCATCGAGCCGCAGATCATGCTGCTCGACGAGCCGACCTCGGCTCTGGATGCCTCGGTTCAGGCCGAAGTCCTCAATCTGCTCGAACAGGTCCGGCGCGACCGCAAGCTCACCTATATCATGGTCAGCCACGACCTCGGCGTCGTCACCCATATGTGCGAACGCCTGGCGGTGATGAAAAACGGTAAAGTCGTCGAACGCCTGTCCTCCGACGATCTCGTGGCAGGGCGGCTGAAAGAGGATTATACCAAGAACCTGATGGTGGCGAGCAAGGGGTTCGTGCGCGAGGCGGTTGCCGCGCCGTAACGCCACTTTAATTCCGTTCATAGGAACTTGCGCAAAGTTGCGCCGGGGAGGCCATGCAAGGCTCTGATGGAGCGCGGCCGTCAAGACGGTTGCTATGTCGGTGACATGACGGAGAAAATTGGTGCACCCGACTGGATTCGAACCAGTGACCCCTGCCTTCGGAGGGCAGTACTCTATCCAGCTGAGCTACGGGTGCATCCGCGACGGCAAGCGTCGAAGCAGGCTGTGCCCGGTTCATAGCCCAGGACGCACGGCGCATCAATGGTCAATACGCATCGCCAGCCGAATTTCACCAGGATGGTGGCGGCATCGATCCGTCCCGCGTCCGCCTGCGTAGACATCCCTGTATTGAAAGGCGATCCGCAGGTGCGGTGGCTGGCGGGGAGGCGGATATGGATTCTCTGGGCGGGGCCTATAAGGCAACCATCATCGGTTCGACCGGCGGCATCGGGCATGCGCTTGCGGATGTTCTGGAGGAGGATCCGAATTGCGCCGTGGTCGTCAGGCTATCGCGCAGTCAGACCGGTTTTGATCTTGGCGACGAAGCGTCGATCGAGCGGGCCGCCGCCGGCATCAAGGATGCGCATGGCGACATGGATCTGGTGTTTGACGCGACCGGCGCGCTGGAGATCGACGGCACCGGTCCTGAAAAAAGCCTGCGTGCGATCGATCCCGCCGTAATGGCGCGGCAGTTTGCGGTCAATGCCATCGGGCCGGCGCTGATCCTCAAGCATTTCTCGCCGCTGATGCCGCGGGCACGCCGCGCCCTTCTTGCGACGCTGTCTGCACGCGTCGGCTCGATCGGCGATAATAGGCTGGGTGGCTGGATATCCTACCGGGCTGCCAAGGCGGCTCTCAACCAGATCGTCAAGACCGCTTCGATCGAGATCGCCCGGACCCATCCGCAGGCGATCGTCACCGCTCTTCATCCTGGCACTGTCGCGACCGCGCTCACCGCGCCCTTCCGCCATGGCGAGGCCATCGCGCCGATTGATGCGGCACGGCAGTTGCTTGGCGTGCTTGATCATCTTCAGAGCGCATCGACGGGCGGGTTCTTCGCCTATGACGGTCAGGCGGTGGACTGGTGAAGGCGCGTCATCTGATTTTCATTCTGGGTGATCAGCTTTCCGCCGGGATCAGCAGCCTTGAGGGTGCTGATCCAAAGCGCGATGCGGTGCTGATGTGCGAGGTGATGGAGGAGGCGACCTATGTGCGCCATCATCCGAAGAAGATCGCCTTCATTTTCTCGGCCATGCGCCATTTCGCCGAAGACTTGCGGCAAAAAGGATTTACCGTCGATTATCAGAGGCTGGATGCGCCCGGGAATACCGGATCGTTCACGGGCGAGCTGCAACGCGCAATCACGCGTTTCGAGCCGCAGACGGTGCGGATCACCGAGCCCGGCGAATGGCGGGTCCTGCAGATGATCGAGGCTTGGGCTGGCATTCTGCCCTGTCCGGTTGATATCCTTGAGGACACGCGGTTTCTCAGTTCGCGCAGCGAATTTGCCGCCTGGGCTAAAAATCGCCAGCAATTGCGCATGGAGTTTTTCTATCGGGACATGCGCCGCAAGACCGGCCTGTTGATGCGTGGAGACGATCCGGAAGGTGGGCGCTGGAATTTTGATGCGGAGAACCGCAAACCTGCGTCACCCGACCTGTTTGCGCCCAAGCGGCAAGGGGTTGCGCCGGATCACATTACGAAAGAGGTGCTCGATCTCGTCGGGCGCCGCTTCAAGGCGCATTTCGGTTCGCTGGCAAATTTCAATTTTGCGGTGACGGCGACGGACGCCGACATTCTGCTTGAGAGCTTCATCGCGGATCAGCTTGCGACCTTTGGCGAGAGGCAGGACGCGATGCTGTCGTCGGATCCGTTTCTCAGCCATTCGCTGCTGTCCTTCTATATCAATGCCGGATTGCTCGATCCGCTCGATGTTTGCCGCCGTGTCGAGACCGCCTATCTCGCCGGCAATGTCCCGCTCAATTCCGCCGAAGGGTTCATTCGCCAGATCATCGGCTGGCGCGAATATATGCGTGGGGTCTATTGGCTGAAGATGCCGGATTACCGCGACGCCAATTTCCTCGATGCCGAGCGGCCGCTGCCGGATTTCTACTGGACGGGCGAGACGGACATGAACTGCGTGCACACCGTCGTGTCGGAGACCCGCGACAATGCCTATGCCCATCATATCCAGCGGCTGATGATCACCGGGAATTTCGCGCTGCTGGCCGGTATCCGGCCGCAGGCTGTGCACGAATGGTATCTGGAAGTCTATGCGGATGCCTATGAATGGGTGGAGCTGCCCAATGTGATCGGCATGAGCCAGTTTGCAGACGGCGGATTTCTGGGGTCGAAACCCTATGCCGCCGGCGGCAATTACATTCACCGGATGTCGGATTATTGTGCGACATGCCGCTATGACGTGAAGAAGAAGACCGGCGAAAAAGCCTGTCCGTTCAACGCGCTCTACTGGGATTTTCTCGATCGCAACAGCGGCAAGCTGAAGCGCAACCAGCGGCTGGGGCCGGTCTATGCCGCCTGGAGCAAGATGACCGAGGCGCAGAGGAATGATTACCGGCACAGCGCTGCCGCATTTCTGGCCAAGCTGGACAGCGCGGTCAGCACCTATTGAGCTGACCGGTCCGGGGAGGGGGCGCCTCCCCGGAACGGCGCAATTTTCAGTTATGCAGTCTGCATGGCGCCGGGGCCGGCAATAGCCTTCGGCGGAACCTTGCCGAGGATGATCATGCCCAGGACCTCGTCCTTGGTGACGTCCTCGGTGCGGGCATGGCCGACGACCTGGCCGTTCTTCATCACCGAGACGCGGTCGGCAAGGTCGAAGACGTCGTGGATATCGTGACTGATCAGGAAGATGCCGATGCCTTCGCGCTTCAGCTGCTTGATCAGTTCGCCGACCTGCGCCGTTTCCTGTGGCCCCAGTGCCGCCGTCGGCTCGTCCATGATCAGGATGCGGGCATCGAACAGGATGGCGCGGGCGATGGCCACCGACTGGCGCTGGCCGCCCGACAGAGCCTTCACGGGTTCCTTGAAACGGCGGAAGTTCGGGTTGAGCCGCCCCATCACTTCGCGCGCCTTGGCTTCCATCGCCACATCGTCGAGCGTGCCCCAGGGGGTGCGCAGCTCGCGGCCGAGATAGAGGTTGGCGGCCGCATCGACATTGTCGGCGACGGCAAGCGTCTGGTAGATCGTCTCGATACCGTATTTCTTGGCGTCGCGCGGATTGCTGATTGCAGCGGCTTCGCCATTAATCAGGATTTCGCCGGCATCGCGCTTGTAGGCGCCCGACAGGATCTTGATCAGCGTCGATTTGCCGGCACCATTATGGCCGAGAAGGGCCACGACTTCGCCGGGGTAAAGGTCGATCGAGGCATTGTCGACAGCATGGATGCCGCCGAAGGAGATGGAAATATTCTTCATTTCCACAAGTGGAGTGCGGGTGTCCGTCATTGTTCGGCCTCCTCTTACTTGGCCCGGCCGCGATAGACCGTATCGAGCCAAACGGCCACGACCAGGACGATACCGACGACGATGCGTTGCAGCGGGCTGTCGATGCCCAGAAGCACCATGCCCGATTGCAGCGATTGCATGACAAAGGCGCCGAGCATGGCGCCGGCGATGGTGCCGGTGCCGCCGGCAAGCGACGTGCCGCCGATCACGGCAGCCGCGATAGTATAGAGTTCGTCGAGCTCGCCCTGCGCATTGGTGGCTGCGTTCAGGCGGGCGGTGGAGATAGCGGCCGCGATGGCGCAGAGCATGCCCATCAGCGCAAAAATCCGCACCGTGACCCAGCGCGTCTTGATCCCGGCAAGTTCGGCTGCCTCCGGATTGCCGCCGATGGCAAAGACGTAGCGGCCAAAGCGCAGGCGTGTCGAGATGAAGGTCATGACGATGCCGACGACGACGGCCATCAGCACGGGAATGGCGATGCCGTGTGGGATCTGCAGACCGCCTTCAGGCCAGGCAATGCCGTTGGCATCGGCATATTTGCGGGCGATATTGGTCGGCCAGTAATAGTGGTTGGCGACGGCCACGGCGCCGATGACCAGCGCACAGCCGAGCACGGAGAGGAAATATTCAGCCCAGACCGGGCGGCGCGGAAAGCCGAAGCGCTTGCGCTGCTTGCGCGAATTGATGATCGTCGCGACAATGGCGATGCAGGCAAGCACGGCCACGATCCAACTTGCCGTGGCGCCGATCGAACCTTCCGTGCCGCCGCCCATCAGGCGGAAATTGACGTCCATGGGCGCAACGGTGCGGCCGCTGGTGACAAACCAGGTCGCGCCGCGCCAGACCAGCAGGCCGCCCAGCGTGACGATGAACGAGGGCACGTTGAGGAAGGCGATGATGACGCCGTGGAATGCGCCAATGGACGCGCCGAGCAGGATGCCGGCCAGCAGCGTGATGATCCAGGTTGCCGGATTGTTGAAGCCGATGATCTGCGGCAGGATTTCCGCCTGCAGCACGCCCATGAACATCCCCACGAAGCCGAGAATGGATCCGACGGAAAGGTCGATGTTGCGCGTCACGATGACCAGCACCATGCCGGTTGCCATGACGGCGACGGACGCTGTCTGTACCGACAGGTTCCACAGATTGCGCGGCGTCAGGAAGAGGCCGTCGGTCATGATCTGGAAGCCGATCCAGATGATCAGCAGGGCGCCGATCATACCCAGAAGGCGGGTGTCGAGCTCGGTTGCCCGGAAGAAGCGCCGCAACGGATTTTCCGTCGTATTCCGGGCACTGCTTACGTGTGCGGTATGTGTCGTGTTGGCCATGGTGTTGCCGCTCCCCCACCGGTCTATATCTTGATTTGCGCGTGTGCAGGCGCCATCCACCTGCGTAAACGCCGCAACGTGTCGCGTTGCGGCGTTACAATCAGGTCAGTCTAGCAAAATCTGCGCGTGATTACTTGCACGCTGCGACGTCGCCCTTGACGCCCTGGCAGGCTTCTTCCTTGGAAATCCAGCCGGCGTCGATGACGACGTTGAGATTGTCCTTGGTGATTGGCAGCGGAGCGAGGAAGACCGATTTCATTTCGACGCCCTTCGGACCGCCCTTGAAAGCTGCGACGCCTTCAATCTCGTCCATGGTCTTGCCAGCCGCGAGCGAAGCGGCGATTTCAGCCGCGCGCTTGCCGAGTTCACGGCTGTCCTTCCAGACGGAGACCGTCTGGGTGCCGAGAGCAACGCGGTTAAGCGCGGCCTTGTCGGCATCCTGGCCGGACACCGGCACGGAACCGGCGAGACCCTGTGCGTCGAGTGCCGCGATCGCGCCACCGGCAGTACCGTCATTGGAGGCGACGACAGCATCGACCTTATTGTCGTTGGCGGTCAGGAACTGCTCCATGTTCTTCTGGGCATTTTCTGGCTTCCAGCCGTCTGTATAGGCTTCGCCGACATTCTTGATCTTGCCTGCATCGATCGCAGCCTTCAGCACTTCTTGCTGACCGGCGAAGAGGAAGTCTGCGTTCGGATCGGAAGACGAGCCCTTGATGAAGACGTAGTTGCCTTCAGGCTTTGCCTTGAAGACTTCCTGCGCCTGCAGGCGGCCGACTTCCTTGTTGTCGAAGGTGATGTAGAACGCGGCCGGATTTTCGATCAGGCGGTCATAGCCGACGACGGGAATGCCTTCTGCGGCGGCCTTTTCGATGGCCGGGCCGATCGCGTCGCTGTCTTGCGCAAGAATGATCAGCGCATTGGCGCCCTGCGAGATCAGCGATTCCACGTCGGTCAGCTGCTTGGCAGCCGAAGACTGGGCGTCGGCGGAGATATACTTGTCGCCGGATGCTTCGAGTGCTGTCTTGATTGCGGCTTCGTCGGTCTTCCAGCGCTCTTCCTGGAAGTTCGACCAGGAAACGCCGACGACCAGATCCTTGGCCATGGCTGCCGTGTGCAGGGATACGATGATGGCAGCGCCTGCCATCAGTGTCAAAACTGATTTCATGAAGTCCTCCCAAGTGGCCGCTGACCGTCCGCGCGAACCTCCCGCACGGCCCCCGGCCAGCAAATTTGCCTGCCGCAAACCCGAAAGAGTTTTTTCTCGACAGTCGAGAAAATAGATGTCAGAGTTTTCCAAGCCTGTCAACACGGCTCTGGACAGGCCGTTTGACATAGGGCAGATGCTTTGGGAGGGGCATGTGTGTGGGGAATTCGTGAATAACAGGGACGCTCAATGCTGATCAAATCCAGCACCGAACTGGTGCGTCAGCAAAACAGCGCCCTCGTGCTTGCGACCTTGCGCCGCCTTGGGCCGCTCTCCCATACCGATATATCCGAGCATACGGGCCTTGCGTCCGCGACGGTGTCGGCGATCACAGCCGAGCTGGAACGGGCAGGGGTCATCGAAAAGGCGGAGCAGCAGGTGCCGTCGGGCCGCGGGCGGCCGCGCGTGCTGTTTGCGCAGCGCCGCGACAGCGGCTTTCTCATCGCCGTGCGGATCTCCTCGGATGTGGTGCAATATTCGCTGGTCGATTATTCCGGCCGGTTGATCGACCGGTTCGAGGAACCGCGCAATCACAAGGTTGCCGGCACGCAGCATTTTGCCGATGAATTCCTCGATGCGCTGGCCCGCCTCATTCACCGGTCGCGGCTGGAAAAGGCGCAGATCCTTGCCGTGTCGATTTCCAGCAAGGGCACCGTCGATGCCGACGGCAAGCGGCTGTTGTGGTCGCCGGTCTTTGGTGGGGAACAGATCGATTTCGTTTCGCTGCTGCAGCCGGAATGGCGCGCGAAAGTCACCTTAAACAACGAGACGCTTCTGGTCGCGCAGGCGCTGGGGATGAAGGCGGATGCCAGCCAGTCCGGCGCGTTTCGCGCGCTTGCCGCCCTGTCGCTTGGCCACAGCATTGGGCTCGGCGTTGCCCGCAAGGACCGGTTCGGCGAACTGGAAGTGACGGCCCCCAATTTCGGCCATATGCTGCATGCGGCCAATGGTTGCCTGTGCCGCTGCGGCGCGTTTGGCTGCATCGAGGCCTCGGCAGGCTTTTACGGAATTTTGCGCACCGCCTTTGAAGTGCCGCCCGATACGATCCCGGCCAAGTTCGTGCCGCTGGCGGAAATGGACAAGATCGCTTTGAGCGCGCGCCAGGGAAACCGCATGGCGGGCTACGCCTTCCGCCAGGCCGGCATTGCGCTCGGCAACGGTCTTTCCCGGCTGCTCAGCCTTTACGGCCGCATGCCGATCCATATTACGGGGCCGGGAACGCGCTATTTCGACCTTCTGCAACGTGGCATCGACGAGGGGCTCGAGCAGTCGCATGAGGTGCGTCTGCAAGGAAGGCCCGACATTTCGGTGATTGTCGATGAGCAGCGGCTGGTCTTCGACGGACATCTGGACCGGGCCCTGACCGACATGGACCACGACATCGCCGCCTTCCGGCCCTTGCCGGCATCGGCAGACCAGGCTTGATACGAAAACGGCCGGATACGAGAAAGGCCGGGGCGAACCCCGGCCTCTCGTGACTGCGCCCAGCCGTTATTCCCCGACGCGGATCTGGCGTTTTTCGGTGACGGACTTGACGGCGGCGTCGGCCAGCGCCAGGGCCGCGAGGCCGTCGGCGCCCGATGGGGTGATCTTGGTGCCCTTTTCGATCGCGGAAATGAAGCCGGCGATTTCGTTGGCATAGGCTTCGGTGTAGCGGGTCATGAAGAAATCATGCAGCGGCGGGCGGGTATAGCCGTCGCCATTGGCGATTTCGATCGAGACGGCGCGCTGGTTTTCGGCGGAGACGACGCCCTTGGAGCCGTGCACTTCGATGCGCTGGTCGTAGCCATAGGTGGCGCGGCGCGAGTTCGAGATGATCGCCTGCTTGCCGGATGCCGTCTCCAGAATGACCGAGACGCTGTCATAATCGCCAGCCTTGCCGATTTCCGGATCGACCAGCACGGCCGCATGTGCGGTGACGGCGACCGGCTCCTCGCCGAGCAGGAAGCGCGCCATGTCGAAATCATGGATGGTCATGTCGCGGAAAATGCCGCCCGACCGCTTGATGTAATCGACCGGCGGAGCGCCGGGATCGCGCGAAATGATCGTCACCATTTCCACATCGCCGATCTTACCGTCGTCGATCGCCTTGCGCACGGCCATGAAATGCGGATCGAAGCGGCGGTTGAAGCCGACCATCAGCTTGCCCTTGGTCTCCTCGACGACCTTCATGCATTCGCGCACGCGGGTGACGTCGAGATCGATCGGCTTTTCGCAGAAGATCGCCTTGCCGGCGCGGGCAAAGCGCTCGATCAGGTCGGCATGGGTGTCCGTCGGGGTGCAGATGACCACGGCGTCGATATCCGCCGATGTTTCGATCTCTTCGATGGTGCGGACCGCGCAGCCATATTGCTTGGCAATGGCGTTGGCGGCCTCTGGAAAGGCATCGGCAACGGCGACGAGGATGGCATCCGGATTGCCGCTGACGGCTTTAGCGTGGACCTTGCCGATACGGCCGGCGCCGAGAAGACCAAATCTGACGGTCATGTTCATCTCTTTTTGACGAGCGGCACAGCGCCGCGAAGGGACGGGGTGATGACGCTCACTCCGGACAGGCGTTGCGGAAGACAGATCCGCGCTGATGCGTGTGAAGACAGTCTCAGGCGCCTGCCGGTCGCGTTTGGCGGGCGGGCGCACTCTCTCTCCCTGTTTTCTCCATACCGATCACCGCCTCACTCCTCCGGTAAATCGAAAATCGGAATAAAAACGTAACAAACGTGATTTTCGGAATATTTATTCTATTTGAGGCGGCGCCGTCAAGCTGTTAAGCCACCACCTCTTGCGGCAAATATGCTTTTGGCCATAAAGCTGTGGCCTTTGATAGGCGGCCCGCATGGCCGGCCGGACCCTCAAGGACAGTTTGCATGATAAAGCTCATCGACCCCGACCACCCGTTTTACAGGCCGCTTTGGGTCAGGCTTTTGATCGTGGTGCTGTGCTCAGCGTGGACGGCCGTCGAGTTCTGGAACGGTGCCAACACCTGGGGCATGATCTTTCTTGCGGTTTCTGCCTATACGGCCTGCGTGCTGATCATCTTCTTCAAGCCGAAAACCGAGATTGCCGAAGAGGTCAAAACCGACGATCCGGCCTGACGGTCAGCGCCGCTGCATCAGCCGCAGGCGCCGTTGCGCCTCGTCGATCAGCATGTTGGCGATTTTCATCCGCATGGTCGCGTTGTTGCGAAAGTCCGGATCGTGCAGGTCCGGATGGTTTTCCGAGGCAAAACGGCGGCGTTTGTCGGCGAGGCTTTGCACGCTCTCGGCGTCCGTCAGCCCCAGATCGGCGGCGATCTCGTCGGGACGGATGCGGGCGAGATGCTGCGGCATGACGGGCTTTGGGAGAGGTTTTGCCGGGGCCAGCATCTCGTCGCTGGCCGTGTCGAAATAGGCGCGCTGAACCGTGGCTCTGCCGGAAAAACCCGATGCTGGAAGGTCGCCGACGAAGCCGCCGTTCAGGCCACGGATATGGGCCGCCGGCGCCTGCTCATCCTCAGTAGCTTCAACGCCGTCTTCTTCCGCCTTCAACCGCTCCAGAACCGACTGGAACACCGACATCCCGAACATCTGTCTCTCCGCTTTGCGGGGTCACATAGCATGTCAAGGTTTTGCGGGCCTGATCAGGCGGAGCTCTGTTTCAGGATCAGGTCGTAAAGCAGCTTGGCGCTGGGCGGCAGCGCGCGGCCACGCGCGGTGATCAGGCTGTAGGGGCGGATCTTGATATCGAAATCGGTTGGAAGAACTCGGATTTCGCCCGCCTGGCTGCCGCTTCCGGCAATCAGCGTGGCGACGTCGCGGGCAACCGGCGCAATCGCATTGGTGTGGCGGACGATGGATACCGTCAGGATGGTCGAGGAGGTGTTGATGATGGTCGCGGGCAGGGGCGTTCCGGCCGACAGGAAGCTGTCCTCGACGGCACGCCGCAAGAGCGTTCCCGACGGCTGGAACACCCAGTCGTAACCGGGCAGATCGGCGGAGCTCACACTGTCTTTTTCCAGCAGCGGATGACCGGTGCGCACGATCAGGCAAACATCCTCCTCGCCGAGTTCGATCAGGTTGAACTGGCGCGGATCCGTGTCGTCGGGGATGCGGCCGATGATGAAGTCGTGCCGTGCCGCCAGCAATTCGCGCACCAGCACGTTGCTGTTTTCGATCTGGATGTTGATCTCGATGCCGGGATAGGCGGTCGATACTTGGCGGATGGCGGGGACGGCGAGGTTGAGGGCCGGACCGGTAACGGAGCCCAGCGAGACCGAGCCGCCGCTTCCGGTTTTCAGTTCGTTGATCTCGCGCGTCGTTTCGCGCAGTTCCAGGAAGATGGTGCGGGCGCGGCGCGCCAGTGCCCGGCCATATTGCGTCAGCTCGACGCCGCGGGCGACGCGGGCACAGAGCGGAGCCTTCAGGATCGTCTCGATTTCGCTGAGCATGCGCGACGCCGCCGGCTGCGAGATGCTGAGAGAATCAGCCGCCGCACTGATCTGGCCATGCTCTTCGATGGCCAAAATCAGTTGCAGGTGACTCATTTTTAAGCCTAAGCGAAAAATTCCCCGCTCGGAATAATCCACCGCACCGGTCAACGCCGGTATCGAATCGTCCATATTTTGCCCACCTTCCGAGAAAAATGCCTTCGCATCTGCGAAAAATCACACTGTTGCGCCCTACTATATCTAAATTGTTATAAGTATGCACCCATATTGTATTTGACAGTTATGATGTTTGATTCCAGTTTGCGACGATGTGCGCCAGCGTGCTCGGGAGCGTTAAGGCCTGGGAGGGCTTTCTTTCACCCCTTAAACTTCCGCCAAGAGATTCTGATCTCTCGGCATGCGAAGCGCTGCACATATCGAGGCCGGCCGGTCGCCGCCTGGATCAACACTCAGGGAGAGATACATGAGATTAGTTACTTCGCTTCTCGCCGCCGCAGCGCTCAGCGTGGCGTCGTTCGTCGTTCCGGCGATTGCCCAGGACAAGGGCACCGTTGGCATCTCGATGCCCACCAAGACCTCGACCCGCTGGATTTCCGACGGCGAGACCATGGAAAAGCTGTTCAAGGAAGCCGGCTACACGGCGGACCTGCAGTTTGCTGACGACGACATTCCAAACCAGCTGGCCCAGATCGAGAACATGGTCACCAAGGGTGCCAAGGTTCTGATCATCGGCGCCATCGACGGCACGACGCTCTCCGACATCCTGGCCAAGGCGCACGAAGCCGGCGTCAAGGTCATCGCTTACGACCGTCTGATCCGCGATTCCGGCAATGTCGACTATTACGCAACGTTCGACAACTTCCAGGTTGGCGTTCTGCAGGCAACGACCCTCGTCCAGGGCCTGAAGCTTGACGGCGCAACCGAGCCGAAGAATGTCGAACTGTTCGGCGGTTCGCCGGATGATAACAACGCCTTCTTCTTCTACGACGGCGCAATGTCGGTTCTGCAGCCGCTGATCGATGCCAAGAAGATCGTCATCAAGTCCGGCCAGACCGGCATGGAAACGGTCGGCACGCTGCGTTGGGACGGTGCCGTTGCACAGGCCCGCATGGAAAACCTTCTGTCCTCGACCTATACCGATGCCAAGGTTGACGGCGTTCTGTCGCCTTACGATGGTCTCTCCATCGGCATCATTTCGGCCCTGAAGGGCGTTGGCTACGGTTCCGGCGACATGCCGATGCCGATCGTCACCGGCCAGGACGCCGAACTTCCGTCGGTCAAGTCGATCCTCGCTGGCGAACAGTATTCTTCGATCTTCAAGGATACCCGCGAGCTTGCCAAGGTTGCCGTCTCGATGACGGACGCCATCATTGGCGGCAAGGAGCCGGAAATCAACGACACCAAGACCTACGACAACGGCGTCAAGGTTATCCCGTCCTACCTCCTGAAGCCGGTCGCTGTTGACAAGACCAACGTCAAGGATGTCCTGGTCGGCGCTGGTTACTACACGGAAGACCAGATCAACAACTGATCCCATCTGTTCCATCCTGGGCCCGCGATTGATTTGCGGGCCCTTTTATCTTGATGAGACACTTGTATTGTCGCTGTGTCTGGCCTCATCATCCACGGACTGCCGCAGGAATACCCGAACATGGACAACATCATTCTTGAAATGCGGGGCATCACCAAGACGTTTCCGGGCGTAAAGGCCTTGGACAACGTCAACCTCAAGGTTCGCGAAGGTGAAATTCACGCATTGGTCGGCGAAAACGGCGCCGGAAAATCGACGCTGATGAAGGTGCTGAGCGGTGTCTATCCCGCCGGAACCTATGACGGCGAAATTCACTACGACAATGAAGTTCGCAACTTCTCAACGATCTCCGACAGCGAGCATCTGGGCATCATCATCATCCACCAGGAACTGGCGCTCGTGCCGCTTCTGTCGATCGCCGAAAACATCTTCCTCGGCAACGAACTCGCCACAAACGGCGTCATCGACTGGAAGCAGACCTTTTCGCGCACCCAGGAACTGCTCGACAAAGTGGGCCTGAGAGAACCGCCGACGGCACGCATCACCGATATCGGCATCGGCAAGCAGCAACTGGTCGAAATCGCCAAGGCGCTGTCCAAGAAGGTCCGGTTGCTCATCCTCGACGAGCCGACCGCATCGCTCAACGAAACCGATTCCGACGCGCTGTTGAAGCTCCTGATGGAGTTCCGCAAACAGGGCATGACCTCGATCATCATTTCGCACAAGTTGAACGAGATCAAGAAGGTCGCCGACAAGATCACCATCATCCGCGACGGCGGAACTGTCGAAACGCTCGACTGTCATAACGAGGATATCAGCGAAGACCGGATCATCAAGGGCATGGTCGGCCGCGATATGGAAGACCGCTACCCGGCGCGCGAGCCCAAGATCGGCGAAACGCTTCTGGAAGTGAAGAACTGGAACGTCTTCCACCAGCATCACCGCGACCGGCAGTTCCTGCACGATATCAATTTCACCGTGCGGGCCGGCGAAGTCGTCGGTATTGCCGGCCTGATGGGGGCAGGGCGCACCGAAACGGCGATGAGCATCTTCGGCAAGTCCTGGGGTCACAAGATCACCGGCGAAGTGCTGATGCACGGCAAGACCGTCGATGTCAGCACCATTCCGCGCGCCATCGATGCCGGTCTTGCCTATGTGACGGAAGACCGCAAGCATCTCGGCCTGGTGCTCAACAACAACATCATGCACAACACGACGCTGGCAAATCTCGATGCCGTGGCCAATGGCGGTGTCATTGACGGCCACCGGGAAGCCAAGGTCGCCACCGACTACCGCACCAAGCTGCGCATCCGGTCGCACTCGATCTATCAGGAAGCCGTCAATCTGTCGGGCGGCAACCAGCAGAAGGTCGTGCTGTCAAAATGGCTGTTCACCAACCCGGAGGTTCTCATTCTCGACGAACCGACGCGCGGCATCGACGTCGGTGCGAAATATGAAATCTACTCCATCATCAACCAGCTTGCGGCCGAAGGAAAAGGCATTCTGATGATCTCGTCGGAAATGCCGGAACTGCTCGGAACATGCGATCGTGTCTACGTCATGAACGAAGGACGCATCGTCGCCGAGCTTTCGAAAGCGGAAGCAAGTCAAGAATCCATCATGCGCGCCATCATGCGCTCCGGGGAGAAACACTAATGGCCGCCGAAAAAAGCGTTCAGAAAACCACACCATCCCTTGGCGATTACTTCAGAAGCAATATCCGGGAATACGGCCTGCTCATCGCCCTCGTCGTCATCATGCTGTTTTTCCAGTTCATGACCGGCGGCGTTCTGTTCCGCCCCGTCAACATCACCAACCTGATCCTGCAGAACTCCTTCATCGTCATCATGGCGCTGGGCATGCTGCTGATCATCGTGGCCGGTCATATCGACCTGTCGGTCGGGTCGATCGTGGCGTTTACCGGCGGCCTGTCGGCCATCATGCTGGTAAAGTGGGGCATTCATTACTCCATCGTCGTGCCGGTCTGCCTCATCCTCGGCGGTCTGGTGGGGGCGGCGCAGGGATACTGGGTCGCCTACCAGAAGATCCCGGCCTTCATCGTGACGCTGGCGGGCATGCTCGTCTTCCGCGGCCTGACCTATCTCATCCTGCAGAACCGGCCGATTGGCCCATTCCCGAAGGATTTCCAGTCGCTGTCGACCGGCTTCGTCCCCGACTTCCTGTATTTCCTCAATCCGCTGCCGGGCACGATCACCAACTTCTTCGCGCTTGTCGTCGTCGTCGCCCTGATTGCGCTTGCCATCTATTACGGCGTGCGCGACCGCCGCAACAATGACAAGCACGGCACCGAGAACGAGCCTTTCGCGTTCTTTGCCGGTCAGATGGCCATCATTGCCGGCGTGGCGATCTTCCTCGGCTTCCAGCTCTCGACCTACAAGGGCTTTCCGAACGTCCTGATCGTCATGGGGCTCCTGATCGCGCTCTACACGTTCATCACCACACGCTCGACGATCGGCCGCCGCATCTATGCGATGGGCGGCAACGAGAAGGCGGCAAAGCTCTCCGGTATCAACACCGAGCGGCTGACGTTCTATACCTTCGTCAACATGGGCGTTCTGGCGGCTCTTGCCGGCATGATCATAGCGGCCCGCCTGAATTCGGCAACGCCGAAGGCCGGCGTCGGCTTTGAGCTCGACGTGATCGCGGCCTGCTTCATCGGCGGCGCGTCTGCATCGGGCGGCGTTGGCAAGATCACCGGCGCTGTCATCGGCGCGCTGATCATGGGCGTGATGAACAACGGCATGTCGATCATGGGTCTCGGCATCGACTACCAGCAGCTGGTCAAGGGCCTCGTGCTTCTGGCTGCGGTCTTCTTCGACGTCTACAACAAGAACAAGGGCTGACCGGTTCCGGTCCGTCCCGCGCGCCGGGCCTTGTCCGGCGGCGAAAATGGGTGCCGGAGCGCGTCCCGCGCTGACATTTGGCGGGATGCTCCGGCCCACGCATCATAAAGAGAACGGCGGCCCTGCCGCCACCCACGGGAGCATGCGCCATGCCTCCCAATGGGTTGTCATTGCCGGAAGCCAGCCGCTGGACACCGAAACGACAGCCCGGATCGAAAAAAGGATAGTGCTGTGCTGATTTCCCAGGTGAAGAACAATGACGGATCGATCACGGTCGCCGTCCGCGAAGAAGGCCAGGCCGCACGCGCGGTCAATAACGCCGCAAGCGTCTACGCACTGGCGATGGAAGCGGCCAATTCCGGTAAAAGCCTCAAGGCGGTCGTCGAGACCTATGGTTTTGGCGCTGATGTCGATTTGCAGGACGCCTATGCCAAGGGCAATTTCCTGCCGCCGATCACCCATCCCGATGACGCGCATCTGCACCTGACCGGCACCGGCCTGACGCATCTGGGCTCGGCCTCGACGCGTGATGCGATGCACGCTGCGGTGTCCAAGGTAGAAGAGGGCGCCACAGACACGATGAAGATGTTCAAGATGGGCCTGGAAGGCGGCAAGCCGAAGCCCGGCGAAAAGGGCGTTCAGCCCGAATGGTTTTACAAGGGCAATGGCAGCCAGACGGTCGCCCCCGGCGGCGATCTCGTCTCGCCCTCCTTTGCGCAGGATGGCGGCGAAGAGCCGGAAATGGCCGGCATCTACGTGATCTCCGACACGGGCGCTCCCTTCCGCATCGGCTTTGCCGTCGCCAACGAATTCTCCGATCATGTGACCGAGCGCGTCAACTATCTCTATCTCGCCCATTCCAAGCTGCGGCCGGCAAGCTTTGGCCCGGAAATCCGGGTCGGCGAAGCGCCCAGCGATATCCGCGGAACCTCGCGCATCCTCCGCAATGGTGCCGTCCTTTGGGAAAAGCCGTTCCTGTCGGGCGAAGCCAACATGTCCCATACTTTCGCCAATCTGGAGTATCACCACTTCAAATACGGACTGTTCCGTGCGCCGGGCGATGTCCATGTCCATATGTTCGGCACGGCGACGCTGTCCTTCGGTGACGGCATCAAGACCGAGGCGGGCGATGTCTTTGAAATAGAGGCCGCCGAATTCGGCCTGCCGTTGCGCAACACGCTGGCGATTGCAGGCGAAGACGACGTGACGATCGGCCAGCTCTGATTTCTATGGATTTGACTGCGGGCGCCTGTTTGAGGGCGCCTGTGCAACCAAGGAGGCTTCAAGCCTATGACACTCCATCACAACCTGATCGCCGGCGAATGGGTCGGCAGCAACGGTGTCGAGAACATCAACCCCTCCAACACCAATGAAGTGGTCGGACTTTACGCGACGGCGAGCGCCGACGATGCCAAGACCGCAATCGCGGCTGCCAAGGCTGCATTTCCGGCCTGGTCGCGCTCGGGCATTCTCGAACGTCACGCTATCCTGAAGAAGACCGCCGACGAAATCCTCGCCCGCAAGGACGAACTGGGCAAGCTTCTGGCTCGCGAAGAAGGCAAGACCCTGCCGGAAGCGATCGGCGAGACCATCCGTTCGGCGCAAATTTTCGATTTCTTTGCCGGAGAAGCCTTGCGATTGGCAGGCGAAGTGCTGCCGTCGGTGCGCCCCAATATCGGCGTCGAGATCACCCGCGAGCCGATCGGCGTCATCGGCATCATCACGCCGTGGAACTTTCCGATTGCCATTCCCGCCTGGAAGATCGCGCCGGCGCTGTGCTACGGCAACACCATCGTCTTCAAGCCGGCCGAACTGGTGCCGGGCTGCTCCTGGGCCATCGTCGATATCCTGCATCGCGCCGGTCTTCCGAAGGGCGTGCTCAACCTCGTCATGGGCAAGGGTTCGGTCGTCGGTCAGGCAATGCTCGACAGTCCTGATCTGGCCGGTATCACGTTTACCGGCTCGACCGGGACCGGCAAGCGCGTCGCTGCCGCTTCGATCGAGCATAACCGCAAGTTCCAGCTGGAAATGGGCGGCAAGAACCCGATGGTCGTGCTTGACGATGCCGACCTCACCGTCGCCGTCGAAGCCGCTGCCAATTCCGGCTTCTTTTCGACCGGCCAGCGCTGCACCGCATCGTCGCGTCTGATCGTCACCGAAGGCATCCACGACACGTTCGTGGCGGCTCTGACCGAAAAGCTGAAGACGCTTGTGGTCGATGATGCGCTGAAGGCTGGCACCCATATCGGTCCTGTGGTCGATGAACGGCAGCTGGCAACCGATACCGACTATATCGCGATCGGCAAGCAGGAAGGCGCCAAGCTTGCCTTCGGCGGCGAGACGATCACCCGCGACAATCCGGGCTTCTACCTGCAGCCGACGCTGTTTACCGAAGCCACCAACCAGATGCGTATCTCGCGCGAAGAGATTTTTGGCCCCGTTGCCTCGGTCATCCGGGTCAAGGATTACGACGAGGCGCTCAGCGTCGCCAATGACACGCCATTCGGTCTGTCGGCCGGGATCGCCACGACGAGCCTCAAGCACGCGACGCATTTCAAGCGCAATTCGGAAGCCGGCATGGTCATGGTCAACCTGCCGACAGCCGGTGTCGATTTCCATGTGCCGTTCGGCGGTCGCAAGGCTTCCTCCTTCGGCTCGCGCGAGCAGGGCAAATATGCGGCCGAGTTCTTCACCGTGGTGAAGACGGCCTACACGCTGGCGTAAAGACGTTACGCCGGCGTGAAGACATTTCAGGACCGGGCAAGGCCCGGTCCGCTCCCTCTTAAAGGACAAGGACTATGACGAAGAAAGCGGAATGGCCGCGCAGGCTGCGGTCCCAGGAATGGTACGGCGGCACGAGCCGCGACGTGATCTACCATCGCGGCTGGATGAAGAACCAGGGGTATCCTCACGACCTGTTCGACGGACGCCCGGTGATCGGCATCCTCAACACCTGGTCGGATATGACGCCGTGCAACGGCCATTTGCGCGAGCTTGCCGAAAAGGTGAAGGCGGGCGTCTGGGAGGCCGGCGGCTTCCCGATGGAAGTGCCGGTGTTCTCGGCATCCGAAAACACCTTCCGTCCGACCGCAATGATGTACCGCAACCTTGCGGCTCTCGCGATCGAGGAGACGATCCGTGGCCAGCCGATGGATGGCTGCGTGCTTCTCGTCGGCTGCGACAAGACCACGCCGTCGCTGATCATGGCTGCGGCCTCCGTCGATCTGCCGTCGATCGTCGTCACCGGCGGCCCGATGTTGAACGGTTATTTCCGCGGCGAGCGCGTCGGCTCCGGTACGCATCTGTGGAAATTCTCCGAAATGGTGAAAGCCGGCGAGATGACGCAGGACGAGTTCCTGGAGGCGGAAGCCTCGATGAGCCGTTCGTCCGGCACCTGCAACACGATGGGCACCGCCTCCACCATGGCCTCCATGGCCGAAGCGCTCGGCATGGCTCTTTCCGGCAATGCCGCGATCCCAGGCGTCGATAGCCGCCGCAAGGTGATGGCGCAGCTCACCGGCCGCCGGATCGTGCAGATGGTCAAGGACGACCTGAAGCCTTCCGACATCATGACGAAACAGGCCTTCGAAAACGCCATCCGCACCAATGCGGCCATCGGCGGATCGACCAATGCCGTCATCCATCTGCTCGCCATGGCCGGCCGGGTCGGCATCGACCTGACGCTCGACGACTGGGACCGTTGCGGCCGCGACGTGCCGACCATCGTCAACCTCATGCCGTCCGGCAAGTACCTGATGGAAGAGTTCTTCTATGCCGGTGGCCTGCCTGTCGTCATCAAGCGTCTGGGCGAAGCGGGCCTGCTGCACAAGGATGCGCTGACGGTGTCGGGCGAAACCATGTGGGACGAGGTCAAGGACGTCGTCAACTGGAACGAGGACGTCATCCTGCCAACCGACAAGGCGCTGACCCAATCGGGCGGCATCGTCGTGGTGCGCGGCAATCTGGCGCCGAAGGGCGCAGTTTTGAAGCCATCGGCAGCGTCGCCGCATCTGTTGATGCATCGCGGCCGGGCGGTGGTGTTCGAGGATATCGACGACTACAAGGCCAAGATCAACGATGACAATCTCGATATCGACGAGACCTGCATCATGGTCATGAAGAACTGTGGACCGAAGGGCTATCCGGGCATGGCCGAAGTCGGCAATATGGGTCTTCCGCCCAAAGTGCTGAAAAAGGGCATTACCGACATGGTGCGCATTTCCGATGCCCGCATGTCCGGTACGGCCTATGGCACGGTCGTACTGCATACCTCGCCGGAAGCTGCCGTCGGCGGGCCGCTCGCCGTGGTCAGGAATGGTGACTTTATCGAGCTCGACGTGCCCAATCGCCGCCTGCATCTCGATATTTCCGAACAGGAACTGGCAGAGCGCCTGTCCCAATGGAAGCCGCATCACGACCTGCCGACATCGGGTTATGCCTTCCTGCATCAGCAGCATGTCGAAGGCGCAGATACCGGCGCCGACCTCGACTTCCTCAAGGGATGTCGTGGAAGTGCTGTCGGCAAGGATAGCCACTGATCTGTATGAGTTTAAAATCGAAAAGGCGGGGCATTTGCTCCGCCTTTTCTGTTTCTGAGGGAACGTTGCAGCAAAGACAGAAAAGGACTATATATTTGGTCAGATGTACAGGAGATATGGTCATGTCAGGCAAGGCAGTCGGTGCGGCTGAATTCAAGGCAAAGTGCCTGCATCTGATCGAGGAGATGGGCGGCGATGGCGAACCGATCACCATCACCAAGCGGGGAAAGCCCGTAGCCATTCTCTCGCCGGTTCCGGACGCCGCTGTTTTCACCAGCATTATCGGCGCGATGAAGGGCAGTGTCCTGACCTATGAGGATCCGTTTTCACCGGCGGTCGAGACGGGGGAATGGGACGCGAACCGGTGATCGTCGTCGATACGCATGTGTTGATCTGGGCCGTGCAGGACGATCCAAGGCTGGGCCCGAAGGCACGGCAGATCATCGATCACACCACGAAGCATAGCCGCATTCTGGTTTCGGCGATCACGCCCTGGGAAATCGCCATGCTGGCGGAGAAGGGACGCATTGCGCTCGGGGACGATGTCGGCCGCTGGATCGACCGGGCTCTGGCCTTGCCCGGTGTGCAACTTGCCCCTCTGGACGCGCCCATCGCCGTGGGTAGCGTCCGTCTTCCTGGAGATTTGCACGCCGATCCCGCCGATAGAATGATCGTCGCCACAGCCCGTTTTCATCAGGCACCGTTGATGACAGCGGATCATGCGATCCTGGATTACGGGGCAAAGGGCCATGTTAATGTTCTGCCCGCACAGGCTTGACGCATCAATGGCCGCATAGCCCCGTTGCCGCAGGCTGCACCGGCCTGTGTAACGGCCATGCGAAGCTGTGATGCTGCACTCTCGCCGCCGTCAAGGTTCCCGACTTTGACCGAGTTCGATGTGCGAACACTTCGCCATGTTGCCGTATGGTGGGCGTGTTTTCCTGGGACCAACAGCACAGAACATCCAAGTCTGCTCCATTTTGGCACAGTTGATTAAACTGCAAGATAACGTGCTTATGCCGCGTTGACCCGGCTTGCGTGAAGCCGCATAGCGTGTGGAACGAAGGTAGGTTCAACCGGTTGCTTCTTCAGTGCCGAGCCGCTCCGGTTTCGGCTTAAGGGAAGGAGAACGTTATGAAAATCACAATCGTAAGCCTGTCTCTCGGCATGTTTGCCGCAGCCGCGGCGCTCGCGCCAATCGCTGAGGCCCGCGACAAGAACGGCAACCGTGGTGGTCTCGGTGTCAGCGCATCGATCGGCGGAAAGGGCGGGATCAACGCCAATGTCGGAGCGTCGCTTGGCGGCAGCAAAGGTGTCAATGCTGGTGTCGGCGCCTCTGTCGGCGGCAGCAAGGGTGTCAACGCCGGCGCAGGTGCATCGGTCGGCGGAAACAAGGGCGTTTCTGCCGGGGCGACCGCGTCTGTGGGCGGCAGGTCTGGCGTTAACGCAGGCGTGGGTGCCAATGTTGGCGGCAGCCGCGGCTTGTCCGCCGGCGTTGCGGCCAGTGCGGGTGGACGCAACGGCGTCAATGCCGGTGCCGGCCTTGGCCTTGGCGGATCGCGCGGCGTCAATGCGGGCGTTGGGGTCGGCATCGGCGGCGGCAACGGTGTTGGCGTTGGCGTCGGCGTAGGTGTCGGCGGCAATACGCCGGTGACGTCCAATCCCGGCACTGGCAATCCCGGCACTGGCGTCAACCCGGGCAATGGTGTCACGAAACCCGGAATGGCCTCGGTAGCCGCATTCAACAATCTGTCGTCCGCAGAGCAGCGCCGTCTCATCCGCCGTTGCCGCGATGTCACCGGTTCGGGCGGCTATGATGCGAGCCTCGTCAGCCTCTGTCGTCTGCTGCAGGCCAGCGCCGCGCGTTAATTGGGCCGCGCGATAATTGGGAATTGTAAAACGGAAAATCCCGCCAGCTTTGATGATGGCGGGATTTTCCATGCTGTCATTCGTCAGGAGATTACTGGCTCTGCGTCTGGCTTTGGCTCTGGCCCTGCTGCTCGACCGTCACCGAAACCTTGAGCGCTTCGCTGGAGGCGCCATGGATCAGGCCGGAGATCGGCGCTGCGTCCCGGTAGTCCAGCCCGCAAGCGATGCGCACATAGCGGTCGTCGGGGCACATCTTGTTGGCGGCGTCGAAGCCGACCCAGCCGAGGCCGGTGAGATGCACTTCGGCCCAGGCGTGGCTCGCCGTCTGCTCGGGATGATCCTCCATCATCAGATATCCCGACACATAGCGGGCAGGCAGCCCCAGCGTGCGCGCAGCGGCGATCATGATATGGGCGTGGTCCTGGCAGACGCCGCTTTTTTGCAAAAGCGCCTGTTCGGCCGTCGTTTCCGTTCCAGTCTCGCCCTGCCTGTATTCCACCGTTTCGGCGATTGTGCCCATCAGCGCGTGCATCTTGGCAAGGTCCGTGTCGCCAACCATCGCCTTGGCGAGATTGCGGATCGGCTTGGTCATCTTGGTCAGCGGCGTTTCGCGCAGATAGAGCCAGAGCGGCGCATAGGCCTGGTGCGCGCCGTAGACGCCGGCCTTGTCCTCGGTTTCCACTTCGCCGCACGCGACGATGCGAATCGATGTCTGGTCGCCGTTGACGCTGACGAGATTGACGCGGTTGCCGAAATGGTCGTCATAGCCGACCTCCATCTTGGCGCCCTCGACGGAGGTTTCCCAGCTGATGACGGTCTGCCCGGTCTGCGTCAGCGGTGTCAGGCGCAGCCGTTGCAGCGAATATTGCACCGGTTCGGCATAGGTATATTCGGTGGTGTGGCTGATCTTCAGACGCATGCGGTCTCTCCCATCCGAATCTCAGTTGAACCGGTAACCATCGGAGATTTCCTGTCCCAGACGGTTGTTGTGGCTGATAAAGTTCTCGATATATTCGTGCAGCCCCTGGTCCATCACATCCTTGATCGAATGGCTGCGCAGCGAGGAGAGTGTTCCCTCAGCCGTTGCGTGGGCGGCGTGCGCTTCGCCATATTCGCGCGCGAGATAGCCGAGATTGCTGACGATCTTGTCGTAGCAATAGGCAAGCGAGCGCGGCATGCGGCCGTTGAGGATCAGGAAGTCGGCAATGTTCGACGGCTTGTATTCCGCCTCGTAGACCCAGCCGTAGGACCGGTGCGCCGAGACCGAGCGCAGGATCGATTCCCATTGCACATTGTCGATCGAGGAGCCGACCTGCGACACCGCCGGAAGCAGCACGTAATATTTCACGTCGAGAATGCGGGCGGTATTGTCGGCCCGTTCGATGAAGGTGCCGATGCGCGAGAAGTTGAAGATCTCGTTGCGCAGCATCGTGCCGTGGAAAGCGCCACGGATCAGCGCGGTCTTCTGTTTGATCGCGTCGATGGCTTCCGGCAGGTCCGCCGGCTTGACGCGCCTTGCCAGCATCGTCTTCAGATCCAGCCAGCATTCATTGGTGGCTTCCCAGGTTTCGCGCGTCAGCGCGGTGCGCACCATGCGGGCATTGTTGCGGCCGGAATCGATGCAGGACATCACGCTGGAGGGGTTGGACTTGTCGCGCAGCAGGAAATCGATGGCGTCGGCGCTGGTGAGCGCCGGATAGAGGTCGTCGTAGATGTCGCGGACGCCGGAGCTTTGCAGGACGCCGTCCCAATCGTTTTCGGTTGCCTCCGAACGGGTCAGCGACATGCGCAGGCCGGCATCGATCAGCCGGGCGCTGTTTTCGGCCCGCTCGATATAGCGGAACATCCAGTAGAGGCCGTTTGCGGTTCTTCCAAGCATTGCGTATCAGTCCTCCAGAACCCAGGTATCCTTCGTGCCGCCGCCCTGGCTGGAATTCACCACCAGCGAGCCGGCCTTCAAAGCCACGCGGGTGAGCCCGCCCGGAATGATCTGCACCTTGTCGGAGACGAGGACATAAGGGCGCAGATCCACATGGCGTGGTGCAATGCCCTTGTTGACGAGGATCGGCACTGTCGAAAGCGAAAGCGTCGGCTGGGCGATATAGTTGGCAGGGCGCGCCTTCAGCTTTTCGGCAAACAGGGCGCGTTCCTTCTTGGAGGCCGTCGGCCCGACCAGCATGCCGTAGCCGCCGGACCCATGCACTTCCTTGACGACGAGGTCGGCGAGGTTTTCCAGCACATATTTCAAACTGTCGGCTTCCGAACAGCGCCAGGTCGGCACGTTTTCCAGCAGCGCCTTGCGGCCGGTATAGAATTCGACGATTTCGGGCATATAGGAATAGATCGCCTTGTCGTCGCAGATGCCGGTGCCCGGCGCATTGGCGATGGTGATATTGCCGGCGCGGTAGACATCCATGATGCCGGGAACGCCAAGCGCCGATTCGGGCTTGAAGGTCAGCGGATCGAGATAATCGTCATCGACGCGGCGGTAGAGAACATCGATCGCCTCGTAGCCGCGTGTGGTGCGCATCTTCACCTTGCCGTCGATGACGCGCAGGTCCGATCCCTCGACCAGTTCGACACCCATCATGTCGGCCAGGAACGCATGTTCGTAATAGGCCGAATTGTAGATGCCGGGGGTGAGAACCGCGACGCGCGGCTTTCCTTCGCATCCGGGAGGCGCAAGAGACGCCAGCGAATGGCGCAGCAGATACGGATAGTTCTCGACCGGGCGGACGCGGTTCTGATGGAAGAGTTCCGGGAACATCTGCATCATCGTTTCGCGGTTTTCCAGCATGTAGCTGACGCCGGAGGGCGTGCGGGCATTGTCTTCGAGGACGTAGAACTGATCCTCGCCGGTGCGCACGATGTCGGTGCCGACAATATGGGTATAGACGCCGCCCGGCGGCCGAAAGCCGATCATCTGCGGCAGGAAGGCGACATTGCGCTCGATCAGCTCGCGCGGAACGCGGCCGGCCTTGATGATTTCCTGCTTGTGGTAGATGTCGTCGAGGAAGGCGTTCAGCGCGATGACCCGCTGTTCGATGCCTTGCGCCAGCTTGCGCCATTCGCGGCCGGAAATAATGCGCGGGATGAGATCGAAGGGGATGAGCTTTTCGGAGCTGTCTGCATGTCCGTAGACAGCAAAGGTAATGCCCGTCTTGCGGAATATGTTTTCGGCCTCCCTCGATTTGGCGATCAGGCGGGCCTTGTCCTGGGCTGCGTACCAATCATTGTAAGTCGTGTAAGGCTGGCGCGGGCTATTGTCCGCATTCATCATTTCGTCAAATGCCAACGGTGTGATCCCCTTTTTTGTCATTTGAGACCAACAGCAAGGGCAATGCAAGAAGCATGCTCGATGGAAGTCAAAAGAAATTGCGGCGCAAGATCGCTGCTTTTTTGGGCTTTTGGCCGCTATCTATGGTTGGTCATGGCGCGGTTTTCATCATGAAGCACTGCAACTTGCACGCTGCGCCTCAATGACGGGAGAAGTTATCGCTTGGGGAACTGTGACAATGCTTAAAATTTACGCACCCATCCGGCGCCGCCGCTGAAGATAAACATCAGGAATTTTGCTTTGACCATCGCCGGATGCGGCCCTATCGCATTCGGTTGACGAACGGATCCCATCAGGAAGCCCCCATGACCCTTGACCGCCTGGCTCCGGCCATTTTCGTTCTGCTCTGGTCGACCGGATGGGTGATGGCGAAATATGCCGACATCTATGCCGATCCGCTGACATTCCTGGTGTTGCGCTACCTCTTTGCAACGGTACTGTTCATCGGCTTCTGTTTCGTTACCGGCGCCGTATGGCCAAAGACATGGGGGATGGCCGGACATGCCGTCATCTCCGGCGTGTTTTTGCACGGGCTCTATCTGGGCGCGGTCTGGTGGGCGATCGGGCAGGGCGTTCCGGCAGCAATTTCCGGCATCATCGCCGGCCTGCAGCCGCTGATGACGGCGGTTGCAGCACCCGCCCTGATCGGCGAAAAGCTGTCTGGCCAGCAGAAGATAGGATTGACACTCGGCTTTCTCGGCATCGCGCTTGCCGTCATACCCAAGGTGCTGACGATCGATACCGGCATGACGCCGATCCAGCTGTTTCCGGTTTTTATCAACGTCCTCGGCATGGCAGCCGCCACCTACGGCACGATCTATCAGAAACAGTATCTGCAGGACGGCGACATCCGCTCGACGGCGGCGCTGCAATATGTCGGCGCCCTGATCGTCACCATCCCCGCCGCCTTCCTGCTGGAGGAGATGCGGATCATCTGGAGCGTGCAGCTATTTGCGGCTCTTGCCTGGGCGGTGCTCGGCCTATCGATGGGCGCGATCGCACTTCTGCTCTACCTCATCCGCCGCGGCCAGGTCTCCAAGGCCGCCTCGCTCATCTACCTCGTGCCCCCGCTCGCCGCAGTGCAAGCCTGGCTGCTGTTTGACGAAGCCCTGACACTGCCGATGATCGCCGGCACGGTGATCGCGGTGGCCGGGGTTTACCTCACCAACCGCAAGCCGGTCGCGGTTGTGGCGTAGAAGGTGCCATTTACATCAAGTTTGGTTGACTTGAGCGATAGCCGCCAAAATCCGCCATCCCCCACAAACAAAAACCGCCCGCAACATCTGTTGCGAGCGGTTTTAAAACCGGAGCGGGGCGGACCCCGCTCTTATTGTGTAAAAGCTTATGCTTCGTCGCGGCGCGGGGCTGCGCTGGCGCGTTTGCGCTGGCCCTGGGCGCCGGCCCCGGCCTCGCGGTTCTGGCCGCCGGCGGGGTTGCCGCCGCCGTGGTTGCGGTTGCGCCATTCGCCCTGCTTCTGACCGGGGCGTCCATTGCGGTTGCCGCCGGGGCGCTTGGCAAGGGCGTTTTCATGGGCGGCCTGTGCGGCCGGGCCCTGACCCTTGCGGTGCTGCTTCTTCGGTTCGCCGCTTGCCAAGAGATCGTCACCGGCAAACGGGCTCGGCACTGAGCGCTCGGCGCGGTGCACGTTGTCACTGCCACCCTGCGGGCGCGGACGGCGTTCGGCATGGCCGTTGCCGGCCGGGCGTCCGGCGTTGCGGGCACCATTGCCGCCGCGTGCACCCTTCGGGCGGGCACGGTCGGCCGGGATTTCGCCGCTGGCAACAGCGATGTCGATCTTCATCAGGCGTTCGATGTCGCGCAGCAGGCGGATTTCGTCCGGTGCGCAAAAGGCGATGGCAATGCCGTCGCGGCCGGCGCGGGCGGTACGGCCGATCCGGTGAACGTATGCATCGGGCACTTCCGGCAGGTCGTAGTTATAGACATGGGTGACGCCGGGAATGTCGATGCCGCGGGCCGCAACGTCGGTTGCAACGAGAACGCGGGTTTCGCCGTCACGGAAAGCCTTCAGCGCACGTTCGCGCTGGCCCTGGCTCTTGTTGCCGTGGATCGAGGCGACGGAGAAGCCGACATGTTCCAGATGCTTCATCAGCTTTTCGGCGCCGTGCTTGGTGCGGGAAAAGACCATGGCGCGGCCATCCGGATTTTCGGTCAGCGTCTTCTTGAGGATTTCGGTCTTCTGGCTGGCGCCCTGGACGAAGTGGACGAACTGCTCGACCTTGTCGGCAGCCTTGCCCGGAGGCGAAACTTCGACGCGCTTCGGGTTGCTCAGATATTCGGCCGACAGATCGGCGATCGCCTTCGGCATGGTGGCCGAAAACAGCAGCGTCTGGCGGTTCTTCGGCACCAGCTTGGAAATCTTGCGCAGGTCGTGGATGAAGCCAAGGTCCAGCATCTGGTCGGCTTCGTCGAGAACGAGGTAGCGGGCCTGGGTGAGCGTCACGGCCTTGCGGGCAATGAGGTCGAGGAGACGGCCGGGCGTAGCAACGAGGATATCGACGCCGCGCGACAGCTGTTCGGACTGCTTGTTGATCGAAGCGCCGCCGACGACGAGGCCGATCTTGATCGGGGTCTTCTTGACGAAGTCCTTCAGGTTGGAGGCGATCTGGTTCACCAGTTCGCGGGTTGGCGCCAGAACCAGCGCGCGGATGTTGCGCGGGTCGGGGCGCTTGCCGTCGGCCATCATCTTTTCGATCATCGGCAGGCCGAAGGCGGCCGTCTTGCCGGTACCGGTCTGCGCAAGACCGATCAGGTCATGGCCTTCCATCACCAGCGGGATTGCTTCGGCCTGGATCGGCGTCGGCGTTTCGAAGCCCAGGGAGGCGAGGGTCGAAAGCACGTGCTCGGAGAGGCCAAGGTCTTTGAAAGTGGTCAATGTCATACCTTTTCGGGGGCGCAAAACGAGATTTGCCGGAACTGCACCATGCGGTTCCGGTTTCGCTTCGCGTCAAGAACCCCGCGTGATTTGGGAACTTGTGGGTTGATTAAAATCGTCTAGCGCATGCATCCTGCCACGTTTGGCAAGACAGTCTGTGTTGCGCTTATCCTTCGTTACGGATCGGTTGGATCCCGCAGGGCTCGCTCACGCGGCGGCCGGAAGGTGACGCTGCGCCTCATGTCGTTGTTTTGCCGCCAAAAGTCAAGGGATTGTTTTTTGCAGCTGCGAAGAGAATGGTGGATCACGCCATGACGAGCTGGAAATCCGCGCCCGCAAGCACCGCGCCATTGACGAGAATGTCCAGCCGGTGGCCGCCGGGATAATATTGCCGAGTGGTGATGGCGCGCATCGCATGCTTTCGCGTCATCGTCACGCGCTCGCCGGGGGCAAGTTCCAGGCTCTTCCATTTGAAAACCTTCGGGGCAAGGCTGCCATTGGCTTTGCGGTGGTGGACCGCATAGTCGATCATCACCTTTTGCGCCGCCGTACCCTCGTTGACGATGGTCATGGTGAAGGCGAGCGCGTCGCCGAAATTCACATGTCCGGTTTCGATTGAAAGCGTGGCAGCAATGCCTAAGAGCGGTGCAAAGCCGAAATTGGCAAGGGCGTCCGCATGGCCCTTCTTCAAAAGCGTGCGTGAGGCATGGCGCAGCAGCTGGCGGCGTTGTGGCGAAGCCGCACCGATATGCCCGCCGACAAAGGCTGCGACCAGATCGGGATGATCCTTGGCGATATCGTTGAGACTGTTGGCGACGGAACGGCGCACGTAGTCTTCCGGGTCGTCCAGAAGTGCGGTGAGGATTGGCAGGATGGGCTGCGGATCGCGCATCAGCGAGGGCAGGCGGATTGCCCAGGGCAGGCGCGGGCGGGTGCCCTCGCTTGCCAGCCGGCGGACGTGATGGTTGTCGTCCGTGGTCCAGGTGCCGATCGTGGCCAGCGCCCGGTCTTGCTCCGCATGAATGAAGGGCCGGATGCCGAACTCGGCGGTGAAATGCGGCGTGAGCTGCTTGAGCAGGCTGAGCGACAGATCGAAATGGCCAAGACCGTGCTGCGCCACGAATTGGCTGACGGGCAAAAGCGCCCAGCCGGTCATGCCGGTGCGGCCACCATTGGGAAGGCTGGCGGAGAGGAGGGCGGCCGCCTGTTCAAAATCCTGCGGCAATGTGGCGGCAAGTGCGTCGCGGATCTGGATGGCGCGCTGCATCAGTTCCAGTTGCTGCATGTCTTCGGTTGCGAGATTGGTGAAGCGTTGTGTGTCGAATCCTGTGGAATGGGCGCCGATTTGGTCCGCCATGGTTTTCACCAGGGCCGGGTGCAGCAGGTTTTTCAAGGGTTCGGCCATGGCGATCATCCAGTGTTGATTCCCGGCGGAGCTTAGCCTTTTCTGTCGAGAACATGGATATCGGCGTGCCGATGCCGGTCTCATCCGCTGGATTTTCCAGCGTTTATTTCGGAACCTTCCTTTTTCAAGCAGCGTTGGAGATGTCGCGCGCCTTGGGCGACCGGGTTGCGTGTGGCGTCCAGTCACCCCGCCGCCGGTGCGGTGACATCTGGGCGCCTTGATGAACATTGCTCGAGGAGTTGATCATGACAACCACATGGATTCTTGCCGCTGATGGAAACCAGGCCCGCCTCTTGAAGGGGGTGAATTTCCTCAAAGATGGACCCCAGAGCCCCGAGCAGGAGGTTTTTCAAATGGATACCAAGCGTGTCCAGGACATCATGAGCGACAAGCCGGGCCGCAGTCATTCCTCATCGGGACCCGGCCGTTCGGCCATGGAATATTCCAGCGATCCGGTGCGCGAGGAGCAGCAGAAGTTCACGGCCGATGTCGCCAGCAAGATCGATGGTTATGAACAGGAGGGTGCGTTCGACCGTCTGGTCGTGTGTGCGGCACCGCAGACGCTGGGCGATCTGCGTTCGATGCTGTCAACCGCAACGCGGGCAAAGACCACTGCCGAAATCAGCAAGGATTATAGCAATCTGCCGACGGAAAAACTGATCTCGTCGGTGCGGGCTGCAATGCAGAACTAATTTAGCGGAAGGGGCAGGCGCAAAGCCTGCCCCTTGCCATCCGGGTGATATCAGGAGCAGACACGCACCCTGTATTGATCGCCCCAGCCATTCTGGCGCCAGACGATGTGGCAGCTTGGATAGCCACCAACCACCACATACGGATTATAGACCGGACCGTAATAGGCCGGAGGCGCATAGTAGCGCGGTTGGCTGAGCGCGCTGCCAAGGATCGCTCCACCGACCACGCCGGTGGCGAGCCCCGGCCAGAAACGGTTATGGGCATTGGCCTCAGAGGCGGTGGCAATTGTGGTGCCCGCAATTGTCAAGGCAATCAGACCGGTGGAAAGTGCTGTTCTCAACGAAAACATGGTCTTGTTCCCTATGCTCGGGCGATGGCCGCCTGCCGGTCATGTCTTGCTCGAACAAGGATAGTAATGCGCTGAAATGTGGCTTTGTTGCCTTAGAGTTTCATTAAATTTCCGTTAGAAATCAGTCGAAACGCCGCCTTCTGCCTTGCGCTTGGCAACAAAGGCGTCAAGCTCTTCCTCGATGGCCGGATCGAGCGGTGGCTTCTCGTATTCGTTCAGTTTTTCCTTGAAGACGCGGTTGGCATGATCGTACGTCGTTGGCCGCCCGGCCTCGGTCCAGGTTTCGAAATTGCGCCAGTCCGACAGGATCGGCGAATAGAAGGCGGTCTCGTAGCGGGCGAGCGTATGGGCGGTGCCGAAATAATGGCCACCGGGGCCGACATCGCGCACGGCGTCCAGACCGAGCGCATCCTCGCTGACGTCGAGCGGGGTGAGGAATTCGGCCACCATCTGCAGCATATCGACGTCGAGGATGAATTTTTCGAAGGAGGCCGTCAGGCCGCCCTCGCTCCAGCCGGCCGAATGCATGATGAAATTGCCGCCGCCTTGCGTTAGTGCCCAGAGGGAGAGCGCCGATTCGTAGGCTGCCTGCGCATCCAGCGTGTTGGAGGCATTGGTGTTGGAGGTGCGGTAGGGAATGTTGTAGCGGCGCGCGAGCTGGCCGCCGGCAATGACGGCCTTCATATATTCCGGCGTGCCGAAGGCCGGTGCGCCGGTTTTCATGTCCACGTTCGAGGTGAAGCCGCCATACATGGCCGGCGCGCCACGCCGCACCATCTGGGTAAAGGCGATACCGGCCAGAGCCTCGGCATTCTGCTGCACGACAGCCCCGGCAATCGTCACAGGCGCCATGGCGCCCGCCAGCGTAAACGGCGTGACGACGACGACCTGGTTGCGCGAGGACATTTCGATAATGCCCTGCAGCATCGGGCCATCCAGGCGCAGCGGCGACGAGGTGTTGATGATCGTAAAGAGCGACGGCTCGGTTTCCATCTGCGCGGCTGAAATGCCCCGCCCGATCCGGGCGATCTCGATGGCGTCGATATTGCGCTGCTGGCCAAGCGAATAGCAGTGAAACACCTTGTCGGTCAGCTTCACCATGTCGGAGAGGCAGTCGAGATGGCGCACGGACGCATGGATATCGATCGGCTCGACCGGGTAGCCGCCGGTCGTGTGGATGATGTCATAGGATTGGGCAAGCTTGACCAGCTTGCGGAAATCCTCCTGGTTGCCGGCGCGGCGCCCGCCTTCGCGATCGGCCACGAAGGGTGCCGATGCGATCTGCGCAAAGACCAGATTGTTGCCGCCGATCTCAACATTGCGCAGTGGATTCCTGGCATGCATGGTGAAGGCCCGCGGAACCGACGCGATCATGTCCATGATCAGGCCGCGATCGAAGCGCACCCGGTCGGTGCCGGGCGTGACATCAGCGCCGGCAGCCTTCATCCGGTCGCGCGCTTCCGGCAGGATCACATCCATGCCGATTTCTTCCAGGATGGTGAGCGAGGCGTTGTGAATGGCCTCCAGCGCATCGTCTGAGAGCACAACGGATTTCGCCATCGTGTTGACGAGATTGAGATATTTCGAGCTGCTTAAACCTTTGCGGGAGCGATCCGCGCCACGTCCGCCGGTGCGCCGCCGCCGTTCCACAGGCGCGTCTGCGTCGATCGGGGCGGCTTGCGGAAATGGGTTCTCGCTCATGATTTTTCCATCGGTTGGACAGACAGGCATGTTGCATATCCGGCATCGGAAAGGCGCCACCATTTGCGACAGCAAATTTCCTTCAAAGAGAAGAGGATTGGAAGGGCCGGTTAATCCGCGACGCCGGATGTCGATTTCACGCCGCAGAGCATTTCGCGCTTGTTGCCGTAACCCGGCCTGCGCTCGACGGCAAAGCCCGCCGCTTGCAGGTTGCGCCGGACGAAACCAGCCGCGGCATAGGTCGCGAACGTGCCGCCATCCACGCTCTTGTCATGGGCAAGCTGCATCAGCTCCTGCGACCACATGTCGGGATTGCGCCGGGGCGCGAAGCCGTCAAAATACCAGGCGTCGAATCTTTCCAGGGTGTTGCGAAGGGTTTCGAATGCGGTGCCGCAGATGACGGTCAGATGCATCCCGTCCGAAAAATCGATGTCGATGCGGCCCTTCGGATCCTCCGGCCAGCGGGCACACAAAGCCAGGCGCTCAGGTTCGATCTCGCGCCAATGGGAGAGCGCCCGGTCAATATCGTCAGCCCGCATTGCAAACCGCTCGAACGAGACGAAATGAAGCTTTGCCCCGTGATCACGCGTTTGCTTCCATTGCCGCCATGTTTCGCAGAAATTCAGCCCGGTGCCGAAACCGAGCTCGCCGATCGTGAAAAGCCCTGATTTGCGCCAGCGTTCTGGCAGGCCGTTGCCCTCCAGAAACACATAGCCGCATTCCAGCCGTCCGTCTTTGCGGCAATAAAAATGGTCGCCAAATTCCTGCGAATAGGGCATATCGCCCTCGTGCCATTCCAATGTCTGCCGCTCCGGAAGAACGGGTTCAGGCGTGATCGCAATGTCAGGGTTTCTGGTGGGCATGGCAAACCGATAATCTCCACGGGCAAGAAGGTCAATCGATGGTGGATCTGCTGATTGTCGGCGGCGGCATCATGGGGCTCTGGGCGGCCGTCATGGCCGACCGGGCCGGGCTGAAAACGGTGCTTGTCGAGCGCGACCGGATCGGCGCGGGTGCCAGTGGCGGCGTGCTTGGCGCCTTGATGCCGTATATGCCGGACCGGTGGGACGTGAAAAAGCAGTTTCAGTTTGATGCGCTGGTCACACTCGAGCAGGAGATCGCGGGTCTTGAGGCGCAAACGGGGATGTCGGCCGGCTACCGCCGTTCGGGCCGGTTGATGCCTCTGCCCAAGCCGCATCTGCGCAAAATCGCCCTTCGCCATGAGCAGGATGCGCTGGTCAACTGGGCGCAGGCAGGAAAGCAGTTCTTCTGGCATGTCCAGGATGATCCGGCAGCGAAGGGGTGGCCGGAAAGCGAGGCCATGGCCAGCGGTCTGGTGTTCGATACCCTTGCCGCACGGGTCGATCCCCGCCGCTTCCTCCAGGTCTTGACGGCTTCGCTGCGGTTGTCCCCTCATGTGCGGATCGAGGAGGGGCAGGCACTTGCAGCGCTTGATCCGGTTGCCGGTCAGGCGACGTTTGCAGATGGCCGCTCGCTTGCCTTCGGCGCGTGCATTCTGGCGGCCGGCGCCGAGACGTTCCGGCATCTGGATGGGCTGGAGCAGCCACCTGTTTCCGGATCGAGCGGAACCGCCGTCAAGGGGCAGGCGGCCGTGTTGAAAGCCGATCTCGATCCCGCCTTGCCGGTCATTTTCATGGACGGCCTCTATATTGTGCCGCATGACAACGGGCTCGTTGCAGTCGGCAGCACCAGCGAAAACAGCTTTTCCGATCCGCTGTCAAACGACCATCTGCTCGATGATCTGCTTCATCGTGCGCGCGCGGTCGTTCCGTTGCTGGGAGGAGCGCCCGTGGTCGAACGCTGGGCCGGCTTGCGCCCCAAAGCGATCGGCCGAGACCCGATGACCGGCCGCCATCCGAATTATCCCCGCCTCTACACCCTCACCGGCGGCTTCAAGATCAGCTTTGGGCTGGCGCACCGGCTGGCGGCAAGCGTCATTGCGGAAATGGCAGGACAGCCGGACGAATCATTGCCGGATTCGTTCCGATGCAGCAGCCACTTTTCCTTGTTGCGGGCGCCGTAAAAGTGTCCGGGAACAGAAGCTGCAACGCCAAGGCTTCGCTCGGTGAGCAGGGCTCAGGCCGCTGACAAACCTGGAATCGGATTGTCTGGTGAGAGCGATACTCCACTCTCGCCCCTGTGGCGGGAATCCAGCGACCCGACGTCCGTCGGGTCAAAAGACTCGCTCAGCTCAAGTCCTTGAGCTGACTGGATCCCCACCAGGGTGGGGATGAAGGGAATTTGGCAACCCACCCAATTTACCAAGTGGCCTGCGGCACTGTCAGTAAACACCTTTGTCGGACAGCAAAAAGCCCTGCTCGGTGAGCAGGGCTTCACACATATTTGTCAGAAAAAATTACATCCAGTACGGGGGCACGCCGTAATAGTCATAGACGCGGCGGCCGTTTTCCTTGTTCCAGTCATACTCATCGTCGCCATGATATTTCGGCGCGCTTTCGACCTGTTCGCGGGTGATATCGGTGCGATAGCCGCCCAGGCTCTCGTCATAACTCAGCTTTTGCCACGGAAGCGGGTAGTGATCTTCGCCGATACCGAGGAAGCCGCCAAAGCCAAGCACCGCATAGGAGACGCGGCCGCTGCGCTTTTCCAGGATCACACGTTCGATCGTACCGATGTGTTTTCCATCCTGGCCATAAACGCGCGTGCCTTCGACCTTGTCGCTCGCGATCAGGTCATGCGTTTCCTTGATGCTGGCATCCTTGAGAGTGCTGTCCTGGTAAGTCATGGTTCGTCTCCATTTTTTAATGCTACCGGTGAGATAACGGCGGAAAGGCCGGTTGGTTCCGCTTGTGAACCGCAGGTTGCGCATCCGATCACATTTTTGGGAAACCGTGTGCACGGCGGATTTCGCGCGCGACTATTCGTCATTGTGTCATGCAAATCACTTAACTCCCGCTTCCAGAACGAGTTTCACCGGAGCCGGGCCGATGCGGTACGCCATCTATTTCACGCCGTCGATATACGATCCCCTGTCGGTTGCCGCCGCAAGCTGGCTTGGCCGCAACGTCTATTCCGGCGAAGCTCCGGAGGCGCCTTCAATTGCCGGTTTCAGCCGCCAGGAGCTGGCGTTTCATACGGCCGTGCCGCGCCGCTATGGGTTTCATGGAACGATCAAGGCGCCGTTCCGGCTGCATGATGAAACCAGCGAGCCGGTGTTGTTGAAATCGCTGATGCATTTTGCCAACACGATGAGCCCCTTTGAAATTCCGAAGATGGAAATCGCGCGGCTGGGCGAATTTTTCGGGCTTGCGCCGTCTTCCCCTTGCGAACAGATGAGCCATCTGGCCGCATCCGTCCTGCAGGCTTTCGATCAATTTCGCGCGCCCTTGAGCGATATAGAAATCGAGCGGCGGGACCCGGACCGGCTGACGGCACCGCAGTTTTCCAATCTTCACCGCTGGGGCTACCCCTATGTGATGGAGGAATTTCGCTTTCACATGATGTTGACGGGGCCGGTGAATTCCAATCTCAATGCCCGCTTCGAGACGGCATTGCGCGATTTCTTCGATCCCGTCATCGCCGAGCCGCTGAAAATTTCCAGCATTGCCCTGTTCATCGAGCCGGAGCCCGGTGCACCCTTGCGCGTGCATTCGCAGCATCCGCTCGGCAAGCTCTCGGCGCATCGGCCGGTGCCGAATGCAAAAGCCAGCGCCAATGCACTCGCCAGCGCATCGCGCATCGCCGAATCGAAAGCGGCGGTCGCCGCACGGCTGCTTCAGGCTAGCTGCTGAGCGGTCGATACCGGACTTCGTCCTGGCAGTCAGGTCTTCAAATCTGGGCACAAGCCGTTACCATTTTGACTTCGATTTTCCGGTTGCGGATGCTACCGTTCCGGCACATTCGAAGGGTGATTTGATGACAGACCTTGCCTATCCACGAGATCTCGTCGGCTACGGCCGCAATCCGCCGCAGGTGCGCTGGCCGGGCGATGCGCGCATCGCGGTGCAGTTCGTGGTCAATTATGAAGAGGGCGGCGAGAGCTGCATTCTCGACAGCGACAAGGCGTCCGAATCGCTTCTGTCCGAGATCGTCGGCGCGCAGCCCTGGGCCGGACAGCGCAATCTCAACATGGAATCGATCTACGAATATGGCGCGCGCGCCGGTTTCTGGCGGCTGTGGCGGATGTTTACCAGCCGCAATGTCGATGTCACCGTCTATGGCGTGACGCTTGCCATGGCACGCAATCCGGAAGCCGTTGCCGCCATGAAGGAGGCCGGCTGGGAAATCGCCAGCCACGGCTATCGCTGGCTGGAATACAAGGATTTTTCTGAGGACGAAGAGCGCAAGCATATCCGCGATGCCGTGCGGCTGCATACCGAACTGACGGGTTCGCATCCGCTCGGCATGTATCAGGGCAAGCCCTCGGACAATACGTTGAAGCTTGTCATCGAAGAGGGGGGCTTTGTCTATTCCTCCGACAGCTATGCCGATGAGTTGCCCTATTGGGTGCCGGGCCTCACCAAGGACAAGCCGCACCTGATCATTCCCTATACGCTCGATGCCAACGACATGCGTTTTGCAACGCCGCAGGGGTTCAATTCCGGCGATCAGTTCTTTTCCTATCTGAAAGACACGTTCGACGTGCTCTATGCCGAGGGCAAGGATGGCAGCCCGAAGATGATGAATGTCGGCCTGCATTGCCGCCTTGTCGGCCGCCCCGGCCGGGCCGCAGCCCTTGCGCGTTTCCTCGATTACGTCCTCAGCCATGAAAAGGTCTGGACGCCCAAGCGCATCGATATCGCCCGGCACTGGCATGAACATCACAAGCCGGAAGGTGGCCTGTGATGGCGGCGCGGGATGAATTCGTTGCGCGGTTCGGCGGCGTGTTCGAGCATTCGCCCTGGGTAGCGGAGCGGGCTTTTGACGCGACCCTGGAGATTTCGCTGACGTCGGACGGCGTACATGAGGCGCTCGTTGCGGCATTCCGAGCGGCCTCGCATGCCGAGCGCCTTGCCGTTCTCCGGGCTCATCCGGATCTTGCCGGAAAACTGGCGATCGCCGGGGGGCTGACACAGGATTCCAAGGCGGAGCAGGCGGGTGCCGGGCTCGACCGCTTAAGCGCGACCGAGCATGCGCGGTTTACCGCGCTCAACACCGGCTATACGGAGAAGTTCGGTTTTCCTTTCATCATTGCGGTCAAGGGGCTGACCAAGGACGATATTCTTGCTGCCTTCGAAAGGCGGATTGACAATAGCCGGGAAGAGGAATTTGAAACGGCGGCAGCGCAGGTCGAAAAGATCGCGCTGTTGCGTTTGCGTTCACTGCTTCCGGGAGAAGACAATGCCTGAGACGATACCGCCATGCCATGCGGCAGCGGCGACCTGATGCCACAGTTCCTGACGATCGAACCGCTGACGCAGGCGGCTTTTGCACCTTTCGGCACTGTTATAGAAGCTGATCCGGAAACGATGCGGCTGATCAACGGCGGCTCGACCGAGCGTTTTCATGCGCTGGGGCGCGCCGATGTCAGCGGCGAGGACGCCAGTGTGATCATCAATATTTTTCGCGGCCAGCCGCGCATCTTTCCCTATTCCGTGACGATGATGGAACGCCATCCGCTGGGTTCGCAGAGCTTCTCGCCGCTGAGTGGCCGGGCATGGCTTGCGGTGGTTGCGCCGGATGAGGGCGGACAGCCGGGATTGCCGCGTGTTTTTCTGGCAACGGGCGCACAGGGCGTCAATTACGGCCGCAATGTCTGGCATCATCCGCTGATGGCCGTGGGCGCGGTGAGCGATTTCCTGGTTGTCGATCGCGACGGCCCGGGCAACAATCTGGAAGAGGTCTTTTACGACGCGCCTTTCGTCATCGCCAATCCCTTCTGAACTGAACGAGGTTTTTATGAGCACGTCCGGCCGCCTGACCACCCACGTCCTTGATACCGCGCTGGGCAAGCCGGCCAAGGGCTTAAAGATCGATCTCTTCCGCATCGAAGGCGGGGGCCGCCGCCTGCTGCGCACGGTCGAAACCAACAGCGATGGCCGCGTCGATGGGCCGATGCTGGAGGGCGACGCTTTCTTAGCCGGAACCTATGAGCTGCTGTTCCACGCCGGCGATTATCTGAGGGCGACCGGCACCGGCCTTTCGGAACCCGCTTTCCTCGATCTCATTCCGCTCCGCTTCGGCATTGCCGATCAGACCAGCCACTATCATGTGCCGCTCCTCCTTTCGCCGTTCAGCTATTCGACCTATCGGGGGAGTTGAGCTGGAATCTTGACAAAACACGAGACTTGTACGACATATCGTACAAGTCCTTGTTGGGATGGAGATGCACATGCGCACGGTTATGTTTTCAAAAGCGAGAGACGAGCTGGCCAGCCTGCTGGATGAAGTGGCGAACGATCGAACAGCCGTCGAGATCATGCGGCGCGACAAGGCCTCGGCAATCCTCATCGATAAGCGAGAGTATGACGGTATGATGGAGACGCTTTATTTGCTGTCTACGCCAGCCAATGCAAAACGCCTGATGGAAGCCGTTGAGAATGTCGAGGCGGGCAAATACGAAGCCCACGACCTGATCGAACCGGGGGACCACGCGCCCTCCAAAGCATCGCGTTAACAGCCCGTGAGTTCCGGCACGTCACTCATGTGGGAAGCGGCTGGGTGGAGCGAGTATATTTTTTGGCAGGAGACCGATCCGAAAGTCGTCTTGCGTATCAACGAACTCGTGAAGGATATGCTTCGCCACCCTTTTGAAGGCATTGGCAAGCCGGAGCCCTTGCGAAATCAACTCAAAGGCTATTGGTCGCGCCGCATAACGCAAGAGCATCGTTTGGTCTATAAAGTCGAGGGACCAGCCGGCAAGCGCGTTTTGATCATCGTGCAGTGCAGGTCGCACTACTGATCACTCCGCAATCACATCCCGGTTGATATCGCGGATATCCCGTTTGCCGCAGAGCGCCATGGTGATGTCGAGTTCCTTGCGAATGATATCGAGCGCCGTCGTGACGCCGGCCTTGCCGCCGGCGCCGAGGCCGTAGAGGAAGGGGCGGCCGATATAGGTGCCCTTGGCGCCGAGCGCCACCGCCTTCAGCACATCCTGGCCGGAACGGATGCCGCCATCGACATGAACCTCGATCTGGTGGCCGACAGCATCGACGATTTTGGGCAGCATGCTGATCGAGGAAGGTGCGCCGTCGAGCTGGCGGCCGCCGTGATTGGAAACGATGATCGCATCAGCGCCGGTGCGCGCCGCCATCCTGGCGTCTTCGACGTCGAGAATGCCCTTCAGGATCAGCGGCCCGCCCCACATCTTGCGAATCTCCTCGACATTTTCCCAGGAGAGCTGCGGATCGAACTGTTCGGCGGTCCAGGAGGAAAGGGAGGAGAGATCCGAGACGTTCTTGGCATGGCCAACAATATTGCCGAAGCTGCGGCGCTGGGTCTTGAGCATCTGCAGGCACCAGAGCGGCCGTGTCGCCATCTGCCAGATATGTTTTGGCGTAAACTTGGGTGGGGCCGAAAGGCCATTGCGCAGGTCCTTGTGGCGCTGGCCAAGGATCTGCAGATCGAGCGTCAGGACCAGCGCCGAGCATTTGGCGGCCTTGGCGCGTTCGATCAGGTTTTTCACGAATTCCCGGTCGCGCATGACATAGAGCTGGAACCAGAACGGCTTGCTGGTCACCGAGGCGACATCCTCGATCGAGCAGATGCTCATCGTTGAGAGCGTGAAGGGAACGCCGAACTCCTCGGCTGCTTTTGCTGCCAGCATCTCGCCATCGGCGTGCTGCATGCCGGTCAATCCGGTCGGAGCCAATGCGACAGGCATCGAGACTGTCTGACCGATCATCGTGCTTTCCAGCGAGCGGTTGGTCATATCGACCAGCACCCTTTGGCGCAGCTTCACCTTGCGGAAATCCTCCTCGTTGGCGCGGTAGGTGCCCTCCGTCCAGGCGCCGCTATCGGCATAGTCGAAGAACATCTTCGGCACGCGGCGCTTGGCAATCGCCTTCAGGTCGCTGATTTCGAGGATTTTGGACATGGCGCAGATTTCCAGCTCAAGGGATGGTCCGGCCATACCATGTTTTAGAAACCGATGTTAAGGGCAGAAATGACAAGAGGTAAAATTATTTTACCTCTTGTGCTCAGGCAGCAATGTCGATGATTTCCGAATGGGCTGCGTCCTGTTGCAAAAGCTTAATGGTGCGGATCGCATCGTCCTTTGTTGCGAACGTTTCGGAATGAAGTACGATCTCGGTTGCCCGCAGCAGGCGGAATGAGAAAAGCCCGGCTGGATCTTTCAAAATCTGAAATTTCAGCTGCGGTTCGACAGTCGTATGTCTGGCTTGATTCTGCTCCTCGTCGAAAGCCGCAATCGCTTCGGCACTCGGCTTGCCGATAGGAAAATGTTCGCGCTCATAGGCGTCTACCAGCGTCGCGATAACATCGAGCTGATCGCCCTGCGGTGTCCCCGAAGGCGCGCCCCAGAGTTCTGCGATGGAGTTCAGAGCCAGCTCATAATCCTCTTTAGATCGAATAGGCTTTATCTCAATCATAGCGCACCCTTGCGGCGTCCAGTTGGTCGTAGTCCTTGTGACTGCCGATCCATTTAATCCATATGATCGACTTTTCGAAGTCGATGGCAACAATGAGCCGGTAGTCGTTTCCCTTGATATTGAAGACGATGCGCTCAGAGTTGACGATACTTGCCGTCGCAAATGTCTGTTTTACATCAGCACTCTATTGAGTTCCGTCTTTGCCGCGACGCCCGCCACATAGGTTTCGACGATCGCCCGGTCGTCCCCCATGGTCTGCAGCAAGAACAGTTCGTCGGCGAGCGAGGTCACCACTTCTGCCTTCAGCGCCATGGCCGGGGTCGCTGCCATGTTGAGCACGATGAAATCGGCATCGGTACCGGGGTCGAGCGTGCCGATCCTGTCTTCGAGCGACAGAGCCTGCGCATTGCCGAGCGTCATGAAATAGGTGCTTTCGAACGGATTCAGGCGTTCGCCCTGCAATTGCTGGATCTTGTAGGCCTCGTCCATGGTGCGCAGCATCGAATAGCTGGTGCCGCCGCCGATATCGGTGGCGAAGGAGATGCGCACGGGTTTTTGCCGGTTCATCAGCCGCCGCAGCGGAAAAAGGCCGGAGCCGAGGAAGAGGTTGGAGGTCGGGCAGTGCACGGCAACCGAACCCGTTTCGCTCATCGCATCCATTTCCCGGTCCGATAGATGGATCGCGTGGCCAAACAGCGTCTTTGGACCGAGCAGGCCGTAGCGGGCATAGACGTCGGTATAGTCGATGGCATCCGGGTAGAGGGTGCAGGTGAAATCGATCTCGTCGCGGTTTTCCGAGAGATGCGTCTGCACGTGCAGATCCGGAAACTCGCGCACCAGGGCTTCCGCCGCCGACATCTGTTCCGGCGTCGAGGTGATGGCAAAGCGCGGTGTGATGGCGACGTGATTGCGGCCCTTGCCGTGCCACTGTTCGATGACGGCGCGGGTTTCGTCATAGCCCATTTCCGGCGTGTCGAGCAGGCCCTGCGGCGCATTGCGGTCCATCATCACCTTGCCGGCGATCATGCGCATGTTGCGATCAAGCGCTTCGGCAAAAAAGGCATCGGCAGACGCCTTGTGCACGGAGCAATAGGCAACCGCGGTCGTCGTGCCGTGGCGGACCATCTCGTCGAAGAATTTTCCGGCGATCCGCTCGGCATGCGCCGTCTCGACGAAACGGCATTCCTCCGGAAACGTGTAGGTGTTCAGCCATTCCAGGAGATTGGCGGCATAGGAGCCGATCACCTGCATCTGCGGGAAATGCAGGTGGGTGTCGATGAAGCCCGGCAGGATGAGATGCGGGCGGTGGTCGATTTCCAGGACGTCTTCGGCCGCTTGCGCCTTCACCGCCGCATAGCTGCCGCTGGCAAGGATCAGTCCATCTTCGACCAGCAGCGCACCGTCGGCCTGGTAGGAAAAAGCGCCGGTATCGTCGAGGCTGATCGGGGCACGGCTGAAACTGAGGGTGCGGGCGCGAATAAGGGTGGCGGTCATTCAGTCTTGCCTTCCGAAACAGCGCTTTCAAACCATGCGGTCACAAGCTTGCGTTCGTCGTTTGTCATGTCGGTGATGTTGCCGGGCGGCATCGCATGGCTGCGTCCGGCCTGGATATAGATTTCGCGGGCATGGGCTGCAATCTCGGCGTCGTTTTCCAGCATCACGCCTTTTGGCGCGCGGTTGATGCCCTCATAGACCGGCTCGGCCGCATGACACATGGAACAGCGCGTCGAAATCGCGTCCTTAACCGCCGGGAAATGCGCATTGGCGGCAAATTGCTGGAAGGCGGGCGAAACCTCGGCCGTGTTCTCGCCGGTCAGCACTTTCGGCACCGTCGATAGCCAGATGATGACGATGAAAATAATGAGGGTGACGATCCAGGTCCAGGTCGGCCGGCCCTTCCGGGCATGGGTGGTGTTGAACCAGTGCCGGATGGTGACGCCCATCAGAAAGACCAGTGCTGCAATCACCCAGTTATAGGCGGTGGCGAAGGCCAGCGGATAATGGTTGGACAGCATGAAGAAAATGACGGGCAGGGTCAGGTAGTTGTTGTGCAGCGAGCGCTGCTTGGCAATGACGCCATATTTCGGGTCCGGCGTGCGCCCGGCAATGAGGTCGGCGACGACGACGCGCTGGTTCGGCATAATGATGAAGAAGACATTGGCCGACATGATGGTCGCCGTAAAAGCGCCCAGATGCAGGAAGGCGGCGCGGCCGGTAAAGACCTGCGTATAGCCCCAGGCCATGAGGACGAGAGCGACGTAGAGAATGCCCATCAGCGTCCAGGTGTTCCTGCCGAGCGGCGACTTGCACAGCAGATCGTAGAAGAGCCAGCCGATGGCAAGCGAGGCAAGCGAGATCGCAATGGCGGTGGTCGAGGAAATATCCAGCACATGCCGGTCCACCAGAAAGAGATCGGCGCCGCCATAATAGACGAGACAGAGCATGGCAAAGCCGGACAGCCAAGTGGCATAGCTCTCCCATTTGAACCAGGTCAGGTGCTCCGGCATGGTGGCGGGCGCGACCAGGTATTTCTGGATTTGATAGAAGCCGCCGCCATGCACCTGCCACTCCTCGCCATAGGCGCCGGCGGGCAGATGATCACGCTTCACCAGGCCAAGATCGAGCGCGATGAAATAGAAGGACGAGCCGATCCAGGCAATCGCCGTGATCACATGCAGCCAGCGAACGGCAAAAGCCAGCCATTCCCAGGCGATGGCGAATTCATACATACGGGGTCCCCTTCCATGCTTCGTCCGCACACCTTGCGCAAAAATCCCCGGTGGGGGAAGGCCCCGTTTTGATCGTCACGCGCTATTTGGCGAAGGTGTTGGCGTTGGGGTTGAGTTCGCCCAGAATCCAATCGCGGAACATGCGGATTTTCGGCGTGTTGCGGCGTGCATGCGGATAAGCGAGCCAATAATTGTGGCCATCATTGCAGCGCAGTTCGAACGGCTGATAGAGCCTGCCAAGGGCAATGTCGTCGGGATAGAAATCCGGCGTCAGAATGGCAACGCCTTGCCCCGCGACCGCTGCGCGCGCCTCAAAACTCTGTGCTCCGAGCCGGCTGGTCGGCCGCCCTTCAAGGTCCGGATCGCTGACCCCCGCTGCCGCAAACCATAAGCGCCACCAGGGGTCGGCGGCATCGATGATGCGCAGTTTCAACAGATCGCGCGGTTCGTGGATGCCGCCGATCGTCTCGGCGAGCGCCGGGCTGAGCATCGGCGAGAACTCGATTTGCATCAGAGGGTGGCAGTCGAGCCCCGGCCAGACGCCAATGCCGGCGCGGATGGCAAGATCGGTCGATTCGGCGATGAGGTCGATCACCTTGTCGGTGGTGGTCAGCCGCACCGCGATGTTGGGATGCGCGAGCTGAAAGCTGCCAATGTTGCGGGCAAGCCATTGCGAGGCGAAAGTCGGCGTGGAGTTGATCAGAAGCGCGCTGTTGATATCGCCCCGGGCGGAGGAGACCGCCTCCTGCAGCATCTCGAAAGCTTCGCTGACACGCGGCGCGAGCTGCTGGCCGACGTCGGTCAGCACGATCTGGCGCGGGCGTCTGAGGAAGAGCGGCTCGCCGACATTCTCCTCGATCAGCTTGATCTGGTAACTCACCGCCGTCTGGGTCATGCCCAGCTCGGCGCCCGCCTTGGTGAAGCTTCCGAGCCTGGCTGCCGCCTCAAACACGCGCAGGGCATTCAACGGAAACTGTTTCGACATTTTCATGGATAAGTTCTCTTGATGCATGCAGACGGTTGTTCGATTGGAATTGGAGCATGTTTGCGCGCATGCTGCAATCACATTCACGAAAACGACAGGTGCCGTCATGGATTGCCAAGCAATTGAAAAATATCAACCAATAGCGCAAACGCGCAAGGCCGGATGGCTTTTTTGGCTGGGCGGGCTGCTGCGCCGGCCAGCATCCAGGCATCCCACGCTCGATCTCGAAGTCATGTCGGAATACATGAAAAGAGACCTGGGTTTTCTAGACGGGCGGGATTCGCGCGCGGATTCGGATTTGACCCGGTAAGAGCCGTTCGCCGCCGGAGCATGTCCGATGGTCTGGCGGCGGGATTTTAGTAGGATCCGTCCAGGACACCGCTTTCCATCTGGTCGAGATAGATGAATTCCGGCGCCTTGACCCCAGCCTTCGCGCGGATTTCGATCAGCTTCTGCGACTCGAAGAAGTCTCTGGCGGCTCTCAACGATCGCCATTGCGAGAAGTGAACGATCCGGTTGGGATCGGTGTCATATTTCAGCACCTGATAGGCGATTTCTCCGGCCTCGCGGCGAATGCCGGCAGCGGCGTCGAAGACGGATTTCCAGGCGCAATAGTCGGCGACCTCGTGGATGATCAGGACGTAAGGCATGGTTTCCCTTGAAGAGTTGGAAGGCATTTACGCTGGATGTGCCGCGTCACATCATGCCCTTGGTTTTAATGTAGCAGCGGTTGGCGAATGCTTCGTCCTTGCCTTTGTCAATCAGGCTCTCGAAAGGTTTTCCCGGCCAGGGATTGATACCGTCGCGCAGCCAGATGAGGCTATCCAGCCAGAACCCGGCGGCATGGCGCTTGTGAAAGAGGCTGAAATGGCCAAGCCGATCCACGCCGAGATCGGCGGGCGACAAGGCGGCTTCGACGGAATTGGCATTGCCGTAATACGCGAGCGCCCGGCGGATGGCTTTTAGGGTTGCGATCTCGTCATCCGTGACGCCGATAGCCAGAATCTCGGCGGTGACATCCGCGAAACGCTTCAGGATATCCGCCCGGTCTTGATCGGGATGGCTCAGTTCAATCCGCGCCCGCCGGAAGCTCCAGTCATTCGCCACGCCCGCCGGAAGGTCTTCCAGCCAGCCGAGCGCTTTGCCGGGAAAATATCCGCAGAGCGCTGTCAGGAGCGGCATGACGATGTGCCATTTGAATAGTAGCCGCAGGCGCCGGGCAGGGGCGTAATCCCGCCAATAGGCATATTGGGCGCCAATGGTGAGCATGCGGTCGATCAGCGGTGCATTGCGGGCAAAGCCTGGCAGGAAACCACCGATGCTGTGGCCGGCCACGAGCCTTGGGCCATCCGGCGCATGGGCATGGAGATAGTCCAGCACAGCGGCAAAATCCTGTTTGCCCCAGTCGGCCCAGCGAACGTGAAAGCCGCGCAATGTTGCGGGCCGGGATTGGCCGATGCCGCGATAGTCATAGGTCAGCACGGTGAAGCCGTGACCGGCCAGAAACCGCGCATAGGGATGATAGTAGCGCGCCAAAACGCCGGTTGCGGGATTGATGACCACGGCGCCGCATGCGCTGTTGCCCAAGCCTTTCCAGAGATGGCCGCCAAGCCGCACACCGTCCTCACAGACGATTGCGACCGGTCTTGCCTCCATCTCCAGCATGCTCTTTCTCCGGCGGTTTTGCTGGGATGAGCATAGGCCCGGCTGCCGCTTGTGTATATTCACTGGTCAGTATACATTCAGCCATGGCAAACCCGGCTCTTTCCACCCGCGACCGCATTGTATCTGCTGCCTCCAAGCTGTTCTACAGCGAGGGAATCCGCGCCGTCAGCGTCGATGCGGTGGCGGAAAAGGCGGGGATCACCAAGCGCACGATCTACTATCATTTCGACAGCAAGGATGATCTGATCGCCGCCTATCTGGAGATGCGCGACCAGCCCAACCTTGCTCTGTTCAAACGGTGGTTTGCGGAAACGGAAGGCGATGCCGCCGACAAGGTGCGGGGCGTGTTTTTCAACCTGGCGCGAGCGGCCCGGCATCCGCGCTGGAAGGGATGCGGCTTTCTGCGCACATCCGCCGAACTTGCCAATATGCCCGGCCATCCGGCGATGAAGATCGGCGCTGCGCACAAGCGGCGGGTCGAGGATTGGTTGAGCGGCGTTTTCGAGGCGGCGGACCTTAAGGCGCATTCCCGGACGCTGGCCCGCCAGACAGTCCTGCTGCTCGACGGGTCCTTTGCCGTCGTCCTGTTGCACCGCGACCCCTCCTATATGGAAACGGCAGGCGAGGCCGCGCATGCGCTGATCCGCGCGCGTGCGGCGTCCGCCTAGACGTTTACTGCGCATTCAGCGCGGCAAGGATCTCGGCTGCAGTCATGGCGGCAATCACTGCGGGGCGCTTGTCGCTGACGGTCTTGCCGCCAATGGGCAGGATGAGCCTTCCGATCGCATCATGCGTCAGGCCTTCCTGCCTTGCCCAGCTTGCAAATGTTGCGCGCTTGGTCTTCGAGCCGATCATGCCGATATAGGCAAGGTCGTTCCGGGCCAGCGCTTGCCTGGCAATCAGGAAATCGAGAGCATGGTCATGCGTCAGGATGACGACGGCGGACCCTGGCGCGATATCCTTGACGACCGCCTCGGGCATGGCGACCAGCCGGTGGCTGGCACCGGCCGACATCAGGTCGAGCTCGTTCTTTCGCGTTTCCACCGCAAAGATTTTCAGCGGCAGGAGCAAAAGCGCATCGGCCAGCGCCCGGCCGACATGGCCAGCGCCAAACAACCAGACCTGCGGCAATGCCTTCAGCTTCTCCTTGAGTTTCAGGTCGAGTGCTGCGCGCGCGGCGTCATCGCCGATGCGGAATGTCAGCACCATGCGGCCGCCGCAGCATTGGCCGATATCGGGGCCGAGCGGAATGTCCATCTCGACCGCATCGCTGACGCCGGCCAGAAGCGCGCGGGCGTGGTCGATCGCCATATGCTCCATCTGGCCGCCGCCGATCGTGCCGTGCGCGCCGGTCGGCGAGACCAGCATGAAGGTGCCGGCTTCGCGGGGCGCCGATCCGAACGTCTCCTTGATCTCGACGATGACCAGCTTGTATTCGCGCTCAAGGAACGCTTCGAGGCTATCGATTGCAAAGTTCATGTCAAAGGCTCTTCACGCTTGTCCCGTGCGCAGGCGCTCGACGGCCATCAGGATGCGTTCGGGCGTTGCCGGGGTGTCGAGCCGCGGGCACTCACGGTAACCGGCGACGCTGGCAACCGCCATCGACAGGGCTTCCAGCACCGAGATCGGCAGCATGAACGGCGGCTCTCCGACCGCTTTCGAGCGGCCGATGGTCATTTCGGCATTCTCGGCCCATTCCGCCAGCTTGACGTTGAAGATCTTCGGCCGGTCGGAGGCGAGCGGGATCTTGTAGGTGGAGGGCGCATGGGTGCGCAGCCGCCCCTTGGCGTCCCACCACAATTCCTCCGTCGTCAGCCAGCCCATGCCCTGCACGAAGGCGCCTTCGACCTGGCCGATATCGATCGCCGGATTGAGAGACTTGCCGACATCGTGCAGCACATCGACCTGGTCCACCATGTATTCGCCGGTCAGCGTGTCGATCGAAACCTCGGAGACGGAGGCGCCATAGGCGAAATAATAGAACGGCGTGCCACGGCCGGTATTGCGGTCCCAATGGATTTTCGGGGTCTTGTAGAACCCGGCGGCCGACAGCTGTACGCGGGCGAAATAGGCCTGCTTGATGAAATCGGGGAAGGGCACCAGTTCCTCGCCGATCTTCACATGGTTCGGCACGAAGCTGATATTTCCGGCATCGGTCTGCCAGCGTTCGGCGGCAAACTCGACGAGGCGTTCCTTGATCTGCCGGGCGGCGTCATGGGCGGCCATGCCATTCAGGTCGGAGCCGGAGGAGGCGGCGGTGGCCGACGTGTTGGGCACCTTGCCGGTGGTGGTCGCGGTGATCTTGACGTGGGTGATATCGACCTGGAAACTGTCGGCCAGAACCTGCGCCACCTTGGTATAGAGCCCCTGGCCCATCTCGGTGCCGCCATGGTTGAGATGGATCGATCCGTCCTGATAGACATGCACCAGCGCGCCCGCCTGGTTGAAGGCGGTCATGGTGAACGAGATGCCGAATTTGACCGGCGTCAGCGCGATGCCCTTGCGGATGATGCGGCTGGTCTCGTTGAAATCGATGACCGCTTGACGCCGCGCCTGATAATGGGCGCTTTCTTCCAGCTCTGCGACAATGCGCTGGATGATATTGTCTTCCACCTGCTGGTGATAGGGCGTGAGGTCGCGGCCGGAGCCTTTCTCGCCATAGAAATTCAGCTTGCGGATCTCCAGCGGGTCCTTGCCCAGCGCATAGGCGATCTCCTCGATGATCCTCTCGCCGCCCACCATGCCCTGCGGCCCGCCGAAACCGCGATAGGCGGTGTTGGAGACGGTATGGGTCTTCAAGGGCTGCGAGGTCAGTTTCACATGCGGATAGAAATAGGAGCTGTCGGCATGGAAGAGGGCGCGGTCGGTGACCGGGCCGGAGAGGTCGGAAGAATAGCCGCAGCGCGCTGCATAATTGGCCTTCACCGCATGAATGCGGCCGTCGTTATCGAAGCCGACATCGTAATCGACGAGGAAGTCGTGACGCTTTCCGGTCGCGGTCATGTCTTCGTCGCGGTCGGGACGGAACTTGACGGCGCGCTTCAGTTTCTTGGCGGCGACGGCGGCGAGAGCGGCAAACTGGTTGCCTTGCGTTTCCTTGCCGCCGAAACCGCCGCCCATCCGCCGCACCTGCACGGTGACCGCATTGGATGGAACGCCCAGGACATGGCCGACCATGTGCTGCACTTCGCTTGGATGCTGGGTGGAAGACCAGACGGTGATGTCGTCGTCCTCGCCGGGAATGGCCATGGCGATATGGCTTTCGAGGTAGAAATGCTCCTGCCCGCCGATCCGCATCCGGCCGGTGAGGCGGCGCGGCGCAAGCTCCAACTCCGCCTCTGCATCGCCCCGCGACAAGGTCAGCGGCTTGGTGACGACTTCGGCGCCGTTTTCCAGAGCGTCGAGGATGTCCGTGTAATGCGGCAGGTCGCGATAGGTGATCTTCGCCTTGCGGGCAGCGCGCCGCGCAATGTCGCGGGTTTCGGCGATGACGGCGAATGCCGGCTGGCCATGAAACTGCACAAGGCCGTCTGCCAGCACCGGTTCGTCGTCGAGATGGCTGGGGCTGATATCGTTGGAATGCGGCATGTCCTTGGCCGTCAGCACGCAGACGACGCCGGGCGTGGCTTTGACATCGGACAGGTCCATGTCGACGATCTGTGCATGCGCACGGTCGGTCATCCCCAGCGCTCCGTGCAGCGTCCCTGCCGGTTCCGGGATGTCGTCGATATAATCAGCGGTGCCCGACACATGCTTGTGGGCGCTGTCATGGCGCAGGGTCGAATGCATGGAGCCGGCGATGGTCTTGCGTTCCTCGAAGGTGGAATTGTCCATCAGCAGGGTCCTTCGCATCTGTCTTTTCTCCCCAGCGGGGAGAAGGTGGCCCGAAGGGCCGGATGAAGGGGAGCCACGCAAACCGGAGTTTGCCGCAAGACCCCCTCATCGCCTCGTTTCACTCGGCACTTCTCCCCGCTGGGGAGAAGAAGAAAGCCGCCGCCTGCGCTCATGCCGTCACCTCGAAGCGGACGAGTTCCGCCTGTTGTCCCGCCGTCTCCAGCAAGAACCGCAACAGCAAATTCTTCGCCGTCAAAATCCGGTATTCTGCCGTGGCGCGCCAGTCGGTGAGCGGCTGGTAATCCAGGTCGAAGGCCGCCTGAGCCGCCTGGACCGTTTCCTCGGTCCACGGCTTACCGATCAGCGCCGCCTCGACATGTTCAGCCCGCTTCGGCGTCCCGGCCATGCCGCCAAAGGCGATCCGGGCTGAGGTGACGATGTTGAAGCTATCGAGCGCAATGCGGAAAGCGCCGCAGAGCGCGGAAATGTCCTCGTCGCGGCGTTTGGAAATCTTGTAGACGGCGAAATGATCGCCGGTCGGCAGATCAGGCACGAAAATGCTCTCGACGAATTCGCCGGGCCTGCGGTCCTGGCGGCCATAGTCGATGAAATAGCTCTCAAGCGGCACGGTGCGCTCACCCGCTTTCGAACGCAGATTGACGCTCGCCCCCAGCGCGATCAGGGGCGGCGGCGTATCGCCGATCGGCGAGCCGTTGGCGACATTGCCGCCGATCGTGCCCATGTTGCGCACCTGCTCGCCGCCCAGACGGTCGAGCATGCGGCCAAAGGCGGGATAGCGGGCGGAGATGGCGGAAAAGGCGGCGGAATAGCTGACGCCTGCGCCGATCAGGATGCCGCCGTCCATCTCCCGGATGAACTGCAGGTCTTCCAATCCATTGATGAAGATCACCGGGTTGAGCGCCCGCATCTGCTTGGTGACCCAGAGCCCGACATCGGTGGAGCCGGCAATAATTGTCGCCTGCGGGTGATCGAAAAGCGCCTCGGCGAGATCGGCGGCCGTGCCGGGCACGATCAGGGTGGCATCTTCGCTTCCCATGCGGATCGTCTGCGTCGAGCGGATCGCAGACAGCCTGGCGATGATGTCTTTGCGGACTTTGACGATCGGGTCGAACACGGCGTCGGGCCTCGCCGCTGCCACGGCTTCCGCCGCCTTGACGATCGGCTCGTAGCCCGTGCATCGACAGAGGTTGCCTTGCAGCGTCTTTTCGATATCGGCGCGGCTGGGATTGTCCTTCGACAGCCACAGGCCATAGAGCGACATGACGAAGCCGGGCGTGCAAAAGCCGCATTGCGAGCCGTGATAATCCACCATTGCCTGCTGCACCGGATGCAGCGTTCCGTCGCTTGCCGCCAGGTGCTCGACAGTGACGACATGGGTTGCGTTCAGCGAGCCGGTGAAACGGATGCAGGCATTGACGCTTTCATAAACCAGATCATTGCCGGCAAGCCGCCCGACCAGCACGGTGCAGGCGCCGCAGTCACCTTCGGCGCAGCCTTCCTTGGTTCCGGTCAGCCGCTTTTCGAGCCGCAGGAAATCGAGCAGCGTCGCGGTCGGCTGCAGAGTGTCCAGCGCAATCTCCCGATCGTTCAGGATAAAACGGATGCCGCCGGCGGACTGTGTCATGCTGTCTCTTCTTTTCATTTCGACTCTTGAAACTATGCCCAAAACCGGCACCGTGACAATTGTGTTTCTGCCATGGCATCCCGGCTTTTTCACGCAGTTTGGAGGAGATTTACTTGCGTTTTGTTTTCGTTTGACATTCGTTTTTGTATCGTATTGAAGTTTTTGACATGCGCGCGGAGGAGAGACCGCGAACAGAAGAAACGTTGGGAGGGGCAAGATGAGCGGATATGTTCTCGCAATCGATCAGGGCACGACATCGAGCCGCGCGATCGTCTTCGACAAGGACCAGAAGATCGCCGGGTCCGGCCAGAAGGAATTCAAGCAGCATTTTCCGAAATCCGGCTGGGTCGAGCACGATCCGGAGGAAATCTGGGAGACGGTCGTCTGGGCGATCAAGGAAGCCATCCGCAAGGCCGGCATCAAGGCGAGCGACCTTTCGGCCATCGGCATCACCAACCAGCGCGAGACGGTGGTCGTCTGGGAGCGCGATAGCGGCAAGGCGATCCACAATGCCATCGTCTGGCAGGACCGGCGCACCGCCTCCTATTGCGACAAGCTGAAACGCCAGGGGCTGGAAAAGACCTTCACCAAGAAGACCGGCCTGCTGCTCGATCCGTATTTTTCCGGCACGAAACTGTCCTGGATGCTGGCCAATGTCAAAGGCGCGCGCACCCGCGGCGCCAAGGGCGAGCTTTGCTTCGGGACGGTCGATACATTCCTGATCTGGCGGCTGACCGGCGGCAAATCCTTCGTCACCGATGCGACCAACGCTTCGCGGACGCTGATGTTCAACATCGCCACCAATGACTGGGACCGCGACCTGCTCGAAATCCTGCGGGTTCCCGAGGCGATGCTGCCACAGGTTCTCGATTGCGCTGCCGATTTCGGTGTCACCGATGCGTCGGTTTTCGGCGCTGAAATCCCCATCCTCGGCGTTGCCGGCGATCAGCAGGCGGCCACCATCGGCCAGGCCTGCTTCGAGCCGGGTATGATGAAATCGACCTACGGCACGGGCTGCTTTGCGCTTTTGAACACGGGTAAGGATATCGTCCGCTCGAAAAACCGCCTCTTGACGACGATTGCCTACCGCCTTGATGGCGAAACCACCTATGCGCTGGAAGGCTCGATCTTTGTCGCCGGTGCCGCAGTGCAGTGGCTGCGCGATGGGCTGAAGGTCATCAAGGCCGCCCCCGATACCGGCACATTGGCTGAGAGCGCCGATCCGTCGCAGGAGGTCTATCTCGTGCCGGCCTTTACCGGCCTTGGCGCGCCGCATTGGGATCCGGATGCACGCGGTGCCATTTTCGGCATGACGCGCAATACCGGCCCGGCCGAGTTCGCCCGCGCAGCGCTCGAGGCCGTCTGCTATCAGACGCGCGACCTGCTTGATGCCATGCACAAGGACTGGAAGAGCGACGGACGGGAAACCGTGCTGCGCGTCGATGGCGGCATGGTCGCCTCCGACTGGACGATGCAGCGTCTGTCCGATCTGCTCGACGCACCCGTCGACCGGCCGACCATTCTCGAAACCACTGCACTCGGCGTCGCCTGGCTTGCCGGCAGCCGGGCAGGGGTCTGGCCAAACCAGAAGCAGTTCGCCAAATCCTGGGCGAGAGATCAGCGGTTTGAGCCCACGATGGATGAGAAGACGCGGGCCGGAAAGCTGAAGGGTTGGCGCAATGCGGTGAAGCGAACGCTGAGCGACGCCTAGATAATATTGTCCCCGATCGCCACCTGTAGTAACGTTGCTACATCCATGGAGGCGCCGATGAGCACCACATTTTCCAGCCGGGAGTTCAATCAGGATACAGGCCGGGCGAAGAAAGCTGCAGCGGATGGGCCGGTGTTCATCACCGACCGGGGGCGGCCGGCGCATGTGCTCTTGTCGATCGAGGACTACCAGAAGCTGACACGCGACGGAAACGATCTCACGGATTCCAACGCTTCCGGCCGAAACCACAGGAAAAACATCCTCGAACTTCTCGCCATGCCGGGATTGGATAAGGTGGATGACGATTTCGAGTTTCCGGAAATGAAGGGGGACTGGGGCCTTAAGACTCCGGACTTCTCGTGAAGTTTATTCTGGATACCAACGTTATCTCAGAGTTTCGCAAGGCTGCCGGCGGCAGATGTCACCCGGGCGTTATAGCTTGGGTCGAGACCGTCGATCCGCAAGCAATGTATCTCTCGGTTATCACGATCATGGAGCTGGAGGTCGGTTATCTGTCGTTGAAGCGACGTGACCCGCTGCAGGCTGCGCATGTCAAAGCCTGGATATCCGATTATATTCCCAGGGTCTTTGAAGATCGCATTCTCGCGTTTGACAATGCGGTGGCGCTTGCCTGTGCCGGATTGCATGTTTCCGACAAGCGGCCGGAGCGGGATGCGATCATTGCCGCCACCGCGCTCCTTTACGGCCTGACGGTGGTAACCCGCAATATCCGGGATTTCACGGATACGGGGGTGCCTCTCCTCAATCCCTGGGAATCCTGAGCCAACTGGAAACGCACTGTTTCAACCGCCACGCTGGGATCTGCCTGCAACGTTGATTATCTGAACTATCGAAACATTCATTTTGCCCTCAGGGCTTTTGAGACAGGCAGGACCCCATGGAACTTGGTCTTTACACATTTGGCGACGTTCATCCCGAGGCGCCGCAGGGGCGCGGGCGGGAGGGCGAGGAGCGGGTGCGGCATCTGATCGAGGAAATCGAACTCGCCGATCAGGTCGGGCTCGATGTCTTTGGTCTGGGCGAGCATCACCGGCCGGATTATGTTGCGTCCGCTCCGGCGATGATCCTTGCTGCGGCAGCTGCGCGCACGAAAACCATCAAGCTGACCAGCGCCGTCACCGTGCTCAGCTCAGAGGATCCCGTGCGGGTTTTCCAGCAGTTTTCAACGCTTGATCTGATCTCGAATGGCCGCGCCGAAATCATGGCGGGGCGGGGCTCCTTCATCGAATCCTTCCCGCTGTTCGGTTATGATCTGGAGGATTACGATCAGCTGTTTTCGGAAAAGCTGGACCTGCTTCTGGCGATCCGCGATGGCGAGGTGGTCACTTGGTCAGGCGAAAAACGCGCGCCGATCAACGGCCGTGGGGTCTATCCGCGTCCGGTCAATGATCCGCTGCCGGTGTGGATTGCCGTTGGCGGCACGCCGCAATCGGTGGCGCGGGCGGGAGCGCTCGTTCTGCCGGTGGCGCTTGCGATCATCGGCGGCGAACCGGCGCGGTATGCGCCGCTGTTTGATCTCTACCGCGAGGCCGCACGCCGGGCCGGGCAGGATGCATCGAAGCTGAAGACCAGCATCAATGTCCATGGTTTCATTGCCGATACCAATGACAAGGCCGGCGACCAGTTCTACGGTCCGCAGGCAGAGGTCATGAACCGCATCGGCCGCGAGCGTGGCTGGGGACCGACCAGCCGGGCGCATTTCAACCAGGCGATCGGACCGGACGGCAACCTGTTCCTCGGCGATCCCGATACGGTGGCGGAAAAAATCATCCGGCACCAGAAGATCTTCAAGAACGACCGGTTTCTTCTACAGATGGCGATCGGCCTGATGCCGCATGACCAGATCCTGCGCGGCATCGAACTCTACGGCACGAAAGTTGCGCCGCTGGTGCGCGCGGCGCTGGCGGATGAGAAGAAACAGACGCAAACCGCCTGACGGCAGCGATTTTCCTGTCATGCCTGTCTGGATTGGGCGCTTTCGGCTTGTTACATAAACAGCCGAAAGCGAGAGACGATGACACTGAACAATGATGAAGACCTGGAGCGGCTGAAGGAAATCGGCCGCATCTGCGCCAATACGATCCAGATCATGGCGGCGGCACTTGAGCCGGGCATCACCACGGCGGAGCTGGACGCCATCGGCCGCAAGGTGCTGGAGGAATCAGGCGCCCGGTCCGCGCCCGAACTGACCTATAATTTTCCAGGCGCCACCTGCATCAGCGTCAACGAGGAAGTGGCCCATGGCATTCCCGGCACGCGCGTCATTCAGGCCGGCGATCTCGTCAATATCGATGTTTCCGCCGAAAAGAACGGTCTGTTTGCCGATACCGGATCGTCCTTTGCCGTTCCGCCCATAAAACCGCAGATCGAGCGCCTCTGCCGCGATGGCAAGCGCGCCATGTGGGTGGGCTTGAACGAGGTCAAATCGGGAAAGCCGCTGGCGGCGATCGGCAATGCCATCGGCGCCTTTGCCAAGAAGAACCGCTACTCGCTGATCACCAACCTCGCCAGCCACGGCGTCGGCCGCTCGCTCCACGAGGAGCCGACCGAGATTGCCACCTGGCCGGACAAGCATGAAAAGCGGCGGATGACCGAGGGCATGGTCTTTACCGTCGAGCCGTTTTTATCGCTCGGCGCGCAATGGGCCGAGGGCGGCGATGACGAATGGACGCTCTATAGCGAACCGCGCGCCCCGACGGTGCAATACGAGCATACCGTGATCGTGACCCGCAACGGACCGCTTGTCATCACGCTGCCGGGCTAAAGTCCCGTTCCATTCACGCGGCTGAACGGCACCATCAGATTTTGTCATTTGTCATCGCCATGCTGCATTGCGATAGGTAGGCCATGACCAGACCCGATTCCGCGCTGTCCCAGAACCTTGTCCCCACCGCCCTTGCCGGCGCCATCGCCATGGCGGTGGCCATGGGTTTCGGGCGGTTTTCCTATACGCCGATCCTGCCCGGCATGATGACGGGACTTGGTCTGACGCCCGCCGACGCCGGGTTGATCGCCTCGGCCAATTTCGTCGGTTATCTCGCTGGTGCCGTTCTGGCGGGCTATGGCTGGGCGGCCGGGCGCGAGCGGATGGTCAGCCTGTCGGCGCTGGTGGCGACCACGGTTCTGCTGCTGGCCATGGGGCTGACCTCGTCGATCGCGCTGTTTTCCGTGATCCGGTTTCTGGCTGGCGTTGCCAGCGCGTTTACGATGATCTTCACCTCCGCGATCGTGCTGAGCAGAGGCCACGCGACCGGCAATCCGCATGTGCAGTCCGTCCATTTCGGCGGCGTCGGCATCGGTATCGCGGTGTCCTCGCTGATGGTGTTTCTTCTGCCTGCCGAGGGGTTCGGTCTCATCGCCAACTGGCAGGCCGCGTGGTTCGGCGGCGCCGTCATCGCCCTGGTCGGCACGGTTCTCGTGGCGGCGCTGTTGCCGTCCGGCGCGGCGTCCGGCAAAAGCACGGAGCGGGAAAAACCGCTGGTCTGGACCCGGCCGCTGTTTGTCATGACCCTGACCTACGGCCTGTTCGGCTTCGGCTATGTCATCACCGCGACATTTCTGGTGGCCATGGCGCGGCAGGGGGCAAGCGATCATACCGTTGAATTTCTCGCCTGGCTGATCACCGGTCTCAGCGCCGCCATCTCCGTGCACCTGTGGCGGCGCGCGGTGCCGCGGCTCGGCATCGTCGGCGTCTATCTGGCGGGTCTTCTGGTGGAGGCTGCCGGTCTCATCCTCGTCGTCACCTTGCCGTCGCCCTATGCGCCGCTGATTGGCGGCCTTCTGCTCGGGCTCACCTTCATCATGGTCACGGCCTATGGCCTGCAGATCGGCCGGGCGCTGGCGCCGCAAAGCCCGCGCAAGGCGCTCGCCTTCATGACCGCCGCCTTCGGCGTCGGCCAGATCGTCGGCCCTCTGGTGGCCGGCTGGCTGGCGGAAGGCAGCGGCAGTTTCAACGCGCCGACGCTTGTCGCTGCCGCCGTACTTCTGTTCTGTGCCATCCTGACAGGCCTTGAAATGCGCCGAATCGTGGCCGCTGCCGGCGCCTGATTAGCCTTCCGATTAAATAACGGTAACATTAGCTTGACGTGATTGGCAGGTGAGGGCTTTTGCCTTAGGTTCCAGCGCGCTAGCCATCTGAACCTTCGTCAAACGAAAGCGTCCGATTTGTTCATCTCCTTCTTTCCCAATCCACGACTTTTCTTTCCGTCCGCTATCATATGGTCTTTGCTTGCCATGGCCGTCTGGTATGGCGGCGGCGAGCAGTTCGGTGCTCTGGTCGGGCTTCCGCCCCTGGAACCGGGAAAGGACGCGGTCATCGGGGTTTCGGTCTTCTGGTCGGCGCCGTTCCTCTGGTTCTATATCTATTACGCGTTGATGGTCGCCTTGTTTGCCGCATTCTGGATGACCTTCAGGCCGCATCCCTGGCAGATGTGGTCGGTGCTCGGATCGGCATTTATCATCTTCAACACCTATTTTTCAGTGCAGGTCAGTGTAGCCCTCAATGCCTGGTACGGCCCGTTCTACGATATGATCCAGCGGGCTCTTGCCCGGACCGACCCGATCCCCACCGAGATGGATATCTATGTCGGCATGATCGGATTTGCGGGGATCGCCTTCGTTGCGATCACCATCGGCACGCTCAACCTGTTTTTCGTCAGCCATTATGTCTTTCGCTGGCGCACTGCGATGAACAATTTCTACATGTCCCATTGGGACAAGCTGCGTCATATTGAAGGTGCCTCGCAGCGTGTTCAGGACGACACGATGCGCTTTTCACGAACAATGGAAGGTCTTGGCGTCAGCTTTGTCAGCTCGATCATGACCCTCGTCGCCTTTCTTCCCGTGCTGTTTAAGTTTTCAACCACTGTGACAGTCCTGCCTTTCGTTGGCGAAGTGCCGCATGCACTCGTCTGGGCTGCGATCGGTTGGTCGCTGTTCGGGACATTCTTTCTGGCGCTCGTCGGTATCAAGCTGCCGGGGCTCGAATTTCGCAACCAGCGGGTCGAGGCGGCCTATCGTAAAGAGCTGGTCTACGGGGAAGACCATGCCGATCGTGCGCAGCCGCCGACCGTCGCACAGCTCTTCGGGAATGTCAGGAAGAATTATTTCCGCCTGTATTTCCATTACATGTACTTCAACATCGCCCGTATTTTCTATCTCCAAGCGGACAATCTGTTTGGAACATTCGTCTTGGTTCCCTCTATCGTCGCCGGCAAGTTGACGCTCGGCGTTATGGGGCAAATCCAGAATGTGTTTGGACAGGTCAGGGACTCATTCCAGTATCTCGTAAACTCCTGGACAACGATCGTGGAACTGTTGTCGATCTACAAGCGTCTGAAAGCTTTCGAGGCCGCCATCTACGACGAGCCTCTTCCGGTGATCGACCAAAAATATCTTCAGCGGCAGGCCGAAGATGACGAACCTGTCAAAGTCTAAGGTAGGGTGACACTCAAAAGGCGGAGCGATCCGCCTTTTTCTGTTCCGCGATCATCGGTAGCGCCTCAGCATAGCTGACGCAGGCAACATCCGTTTTGGTGCAGGTTTCGCTTAAGAACCGGTCAAGCGCGCGCCAATAGGCGCCGCCGTTCATCTCGACGAAATGGAAGCCGAGCTGCAGTGGAATGCGGCTGCCGTCATATTCCTTTTCAAAGGCCTTGCGGTAGGCATCGAGCGCGCGTTCTTCGAAGAGGGCGCTGTCCTTGCGGTTTTCGATACCCATGGAATGGCGAACGAAGAGATTGTAATCCATGCCGATCACCCGGCGCTGCTGCGGCCCTTCCGGAATGAGCGGCAGCCCGAAGCGCGGCAGGCCGTCGGCGTCTGTCGGCCAGCCCGGCCCCTTGGTGACAAGGCTGGCATCATAGGTGAAGCCGTCCTGTTTCAGCGCTGGCAGCAGACCGTCGCTCAGCGACAGATACGGCGCGCGAAAACCCTCGATGCCGTGTGCGGCGAAATCGGCCCAGCCTTGCGGCTCTTCGCCGGCAATGCCGCCGGCCTTCCAGGCGTTGGCGAGCGCTGTGTTGAATGCGGTAAATTCCTGCTTCCAGTCGGCAGCGCTCCAGCCCTTGCCGTCGAAATGGCCGCAGGCATGGCTGCCGATGTCGTGCCCGGCCTGATGTGCCTGCCAGATATGGCGCACGCGGGCCTGGATCTCTTCGCGGCTCTGGGCAAAGCCGACATTGGAACGCGCGGCCTTGTGGCCCGGCGCCCGGTAGGACTTGCCGCCTTCAGCCCTCGTCATCAAAAAGGTGCAGGAGAGGAAATAGGTGAAATGCGCGCCGGTGCGCTTGCCCATCTCCAGGCTCTTTTCCCAGAGCTTGTTGTCGTGGGCGCCATCGAAGGAAATGATGACCAGCTGCTTGCGCCCGGCAGGTTCCGGTGGCTGCTCAGCCTGGGCAAAAGCGGGAGCCAGGGTCAATGCGAGAGCAAGACCGGTCGCGGCGGGAAATCTGGGCATGCGGAAACCTTGGCGGCAAATGCGGGATTGCGACCTTTTAGCCAGGAATGCGGCAATCCTTTGATCACACTGGAAAAGAGACGGTGTTACCGCTATGCGGTAGGACGCGCTTCAAACAGTCACGGGTGTCCTTCATGGCCTTTCTCATTCTCGGTATCATCATTTTTCTCGGCATCCATTTTATCAAAAGTTTTGCGCCCGGCGTTCGCGCTGCGGTCGTCGAACAGGGCGGCACCGGGCTCTGGCATGCCATTCACGGTTTCTGCGCGCTTCTGGGCCTCTGTCTCATCGCCTACGGCTTCGACGTGTCGCGCGCGACGACCGGCATTCTCTATACGCCGCCGAAATTCATGACCCATATCGCCCTGACGCTGATGCTGATTGCCTTCATCTGTCTGGCGGCGGCCTTCCTGCCTGCCGGCAAGATCAGGGCTGTGACGAAACATCCGGCGGTTCTCGCCATCAAGATCTGGGCGCTGGCACATCTGATGGCCAATGGCGAGGTCAATTCAGTGCTGCTGTTTAGCACGTTCCTCGTCTGGGGCGTGCTTTTGCGCATCTCGATGAAGCGCCGCTGGCGCGCCGGCCATGTCACGCATCCGGTCTTCGTTTCCTACAAATATGATGTGATCGCGGTCCTTATCGCTCTTGCCGTCTACGTCCTGTTTGTCTGGAAGTTGCATGAGCTTTTGATCGGCGTTGCACCGATTGTCATGGGCTAAACGGCTCGAACGGGCGCTAAATCGCGCTGCCCCCTTACAACGGCGCCAAAATACGGTAGAAGCGCGGAAATCTTTACATTCATCTTTGCAGGGAAGGCCGGGCAACCGGAACTTAGGAATGGCGAACCAGGACGAAAGCTTTATCCGCGAAGTCAACGAAGAACTGCGCTCCGAACAGGTGAAAGCCGTCTGGACCCGGTTTGGCAGCGTCATCATCGGGATCGCAATTCTCATCGTTGCCGGCACGATCGGCAAGGTTGGATATGAATACTGGCATGAGACATCGGCCTCGCAGTCCGGCGACGAATTCCTGGCGGCCTTGACGCTGTCACGCGAAAACAAGACCGATGAAGCGCTGACCGCTCTGGCAACGCTCGAAAAGGACGGCTACGGCGCCTATCCGGTTCTGGCAAAAATGCGGGCTGCAACCCTGCAGGTGCAGAAGGGCGATACGCCAGGTGCCATCACCGCGTTCTCCGATATTGCCAAGGATGCCTCCTTGCCGCAGGCGATGCGCGATGCCGCCCGCATGCGTGGCGCCTATCTTCTGGTCGATACCGGCACGTATGAGCAGGTTTCGGCCGAGGCCGAACAACTGGCCGTGCCTGGCAACGGCCTGCGCCACTCCGCCCGCGAAGCGCTTGGGCTTGCCGCCTACAAGGCCGGTGACATGGCCAAGGCGAAGACCTGGTTCCAGCAGATTACCGATGATGCCGAAACGCCGCGCAATCTGGCAAACCGCGCCCAGATGCTGCTTGATCTGATTGCCGCCAGCGGAAAGGCGTCCTGAACGGGCGCTTCAGAAAACAACATTGGAGCGTGACCGGTTTGCGGCCGCTCTGAGGACAGGATTATTCGATGAACTTCACCGTCGCCATCGTTGGGCGCCCCAATGTCGGAAAGTCGACGCTTTTCAACCGTCTGGTTGGCAAGAAGCTGGCGCTTGTCGATGATACACCGGGTGTGACCCGCGACCGCCGTCCGGGCGACGCCAAGCTCGTCGATCTGCGTTTCACCATCATCGATACCGCTGGTCTTGAGCAATCCGGACCGGAAACCCTGCAGGGCCGCATGTGGCTGCAGACGGAAGCTGCCATTGAAGAGGCCGACCTGACGCTGTTCGTGGTCGACGCCAAATACGGCCTGACGCCGGCCGACGAGACGCTCGGCAAAATGCTGCGCCGCCGCGGCAAGCCGGTCGTGCTGGTTGCCAACAAGTCGGAAGCCAAGGGCTCGGACGGCGGCTATTACGATGCGTTCACGCTGGGGCTCGGCGAACCCGTCGCCATCTCCGCCGAACACGGCCAGGGCATGATCGACCTGCGCGACGCGATCGTTGCGGCACTTGGCGAAGACCGCGCCTTTCCGCCCGAAATTGACGAGCCTGAGACCAATGTCGATCTTCGCGGCGAAGAAGACCTGGAAGACGACGATTACGAGCCGGAATATGATGATACCAAGCCGTTGCGCGTGGCGATCATCGGCCGCCCGAACGCCGGCAAATCGACGCTGATCAACCGCTTCCTCGGCGAAGACCGGCTTTTGACCGGCCCGGAAGCAGGCATCACCCGCGACAGCATTTCGGTCGAATGGGACTGGCGCGGCCGCACCATCAAGATGTTCGACACCGCCGGCATGCGCAAGAAGGCGCGGGTGCAGGAAAAGCTCGAAAAGCTCTCCGTCGCCGACAGCCTGCGCTCCATCCGCTTTGCCGAATCCGTCGTGATCGTCTTTGACGCGACGATTCCGTTCGAGAAGCAGGACCTGCAACTGGTCGATCTCGTCGCCCGCGAAGGCCGCGCCGCGATCCTTGCCTTCAACAAATGGGATCTGGTCGAGGACACCCAGGCGCTGCTGGCTGATCTGCGCGAAAAGACCGAACGCCTGCTGCCGCAGGTGCGCGGCATCCGCGCTGTGCCGATCTCCGGCCAGACCGGCTACGGTCTCGACAAGCTGATGCAGTCGATCATCGATACCGACAAGACCTGGAACCGCCGCATCTCCACCGCCAAACTCAACAAGTGGCTGGAATCGCAGCAGATCCAGCATCCGCCGCCGGCCGTGTCCGGCCGCCGCCTGAAGCTGAAATACATGACCCAGGTCAAGGCCCGCCCGCCGGGTTTCATGATCTCCTGCACGCGGCCGGAATCCGTTCCGGAAAGCTATATCCGCTATTTGACTAACGGCCTTCGCGCCGATTTCGAAATGCCGGGCGTTCCCATCCGCATCCATCTGCGGGCGTCCGAAAACCCGTTCGAGAACCGCAAGAAGAAGCGGTAAGGCTTGGTAGGGCGTTGCCCTACCAGGTGATGAAGGTCGGGCTATAGGCGGCGATCTTGCTATCGCGGGTGACGAGGATCAGCGGCTCGGTAATGGATTGAGCGATCAGCAGGCGGTCGAACGGGTCGGCATGCGTGGTGCTCAGATGCCCGACGGCGGCGGCATGAGCAATCGAGATGTCCAGGAAATCATACCCGACACTGGTAAAATGCCGGATCGCCTCTTGGGCATCGAAGGGCGGGCTATCCTTTCGGCCGAGCCGGAATTTTATCGCAATTTCCCAGATACTTGCGGCCGAGACGAAAACGTCATTGCTTCGGCTCGCTAGTATTTGCCTGATATCGACCGGCAGGCGATGGACGGCAGTCAAACTCCATATCGCCACATGTGTGTCGAGAAGCAGCCTCATTCCGGCTTGACGCCGAAGAGTTCGGCAATTTCGTCATCCAAAGCGTTGAAGTCTTCGAGAGACATGTCCGGAAACTGCCCTTCAAGAAGGCCCAATCGTCTTGGCGGCTTTTCGTCAGTTGCGATCGCTACCAGCCGCGCCGCCGGCTTGCCGTCGCGCGCGATGATGATCTCGTCTTCCGCGCCGCTCTCAACGGCACTGACAAGTTGGGAAAGGCGCGTCTTGGCTTCCAGCATGTTGACGGTGGTCATCACAATTTTCCTTGGCTAAGGTTGACCAAGGGTAAGGCTGCTGCCGGAAAATTGCAAGATCGTCTACGCGGTGCCGTTCAGTTTGTCCCTGGAGACAAGGGCGCCATGATGCTGGATGACTGTTGCTGCCGTCTCCGCTGCAAATCGTGCCGCTTTGCCGGCGTCGCCATCGATGGCGTAGCGGGCGAGGAATGCACCGTTGAAACTGTCGCCGGCACTTGTGGTATCGACGATCCGGTCGACCGTGGCAGAGGGAGCGAACTGGAGCGGTGCATCGCCAAAACTCAGCGTCACGCCCTTTGGTCCGTCCTTGACGACAATATTTTCGACGCCGAGAGCGCGATAACGCGCGATGGTCGCTGCGATATCGGCGTCGCCAAAATGTGCGGCTTCGTCATCAAAACTCGGCATGACAAGGCTAGCGGCGCGGGCACCGGCCGAGATGGTTTCCAGCATATGATGCTTGTCATCCCACAGACGCGGGCGGATGTTGGGATCGAAGACGACGCGTTTGCCCGCAGCCTTGGCGCGGCGCAGTTCCAAAAGCAGGGTTTCGACGGCAGAGGGCGCCAGAATGGCAAGCGTGATGCCGGAAAAGACGATGATATCGCAGGCTTCGATGGCGGCGCGCAGATGGGCGGCATCGTCGGCCAGGGTCTTGGCCGCGGACGCCGAGCGCCAATAGGAGAAGCTGCGCTCGCCGTCTTTCAGGTGGATCATATAGAGCCCGGGCGAACGGCCCTCGACGCGGCGGATAAAGCCCGTGCCGACGCCGGTCTTTTCGATGAAGGCCAGCATCTCGCCGGACACTGTATCGGTGCCGACGGCGGTAAGGTAATCAACCTTCCAGTCGTGGGGCAGGAAGAGCCGGGCATAATAGGCGGTGTTGAACGTGTCGCCGGCATAGCCCTTGCGCAGCAGATCGTCCTCAGCCTGCATCAGTTCCACCATGCATTCGCCGATCGAAAGCAGCCTGCCCGCCATGAAATTCTCCCCCTTATTCATGTTTTGCGAAGGCGGAGATACGTCTTACCAGCGCGGAAGGCAAGCGGATGCCGTCCCGGCGGGCCTGCACCCAGTTCTCGTATTTGGATGCGCCGGGAATATGGATCCCGTAGCCGCTGGAAAGCCGCATCAACTGTGCGTCCAGCCTGTCTTCAAAGTTTGCGTCCAGCAGAGAGGGGGAAATGGCGATCACCGTCAGGCCGCTGCCGGGCGAGGCGTTGCCACTGGCAAAATCGGGTGCATCGAGTGACCAGTTGGCACCGCTCAGCCCGGCAGACAGCATCTCCACCATCAGCGCGATATTGGCGCCGCGCGATCCGCCGAAGGCGAGCATCGCGCCCCTGATCGCCGCTGCCGCATCGGTTGTCGGCTGTCCCGCCATATCGACAGCCCACCCTTGCGGAATAGGCTCGCCACGCTCGGCGGCTCCGCGAATATTGACGAATGCGGTGGCGCTTGAAGATTGGTCGATCACCAGCGGCGCGCCATTGCTGCGGGGAGCGCCAAAGGCAAGTGGATTGGTGCAATAGACCGGTTTGGAGCCGCCGGATCCTGTCAGAAGTGCCGGACCGTTGGTGGCGGCAATGCCGACGAGGCCGTGCTCTGCCAGCCGCAAGACATAGTCTCCCAGTTCGCCGGATGTGTAGCTGTTGAACTGGGCGAAAAGCGCGATGCCGTAGGTTTTGGCCTTGCTGACCAGATCGTCCAGGGCGCGATCGAAACCGGTCTGCGCGATGCCGCCATCGGCATCGATGCGGATCAGGGCTGGCGCGGGATCGGTTCTTTTCGGTTCTGCGCCGCCATGAATGCGGCCTGCGCAAAGCGCTTCGAGATAGTCGGCCAGATGGGAAAAGCCGACGGCAGCGGAGCCGCGTGCCTCGGCATCGACGGTGGCGCGGGCCAGCGAAGCTGCCATGGCAGCACTGCCTCCGGCACCCTTAACGGCGGCGACCGCCAGCGCGTGCGCGTCCGAAAGGCTTGTCGTAACGATGTCCCCGGTCATTCCGTCTCCAAGTGGCGGTGATACTCCAACCTTGCCATCATCATTTTTGCATCGCCGTTGGTCAATTGCCGCAAACGGCCGGAAAGGCCGTTTACTCGCACCTGCAGCAACGATACATCTTGCAGCATATCCTTGTGATCGCGGAGCTTTTTTGATGGCATCTCCCTTGAAGTCCAATCCCGATTGGTGGCGTGGCGCGGTGATCTACCAGGTCTATCCACGCTCTTTCCAGGATACGACGGGGGATGGGCTGGGCGACCTCAAGGGGGTGACGCAGCGGCTGGCGCATATTGCCAGCCTTGGTGTCGATGCGATCTGGCTGTCGCCATTCTTCACCTCGCCAATGGCCGACATGGGCTATGACGTCTCGGATTATTGCGATGTCGATCCGATGTTCGGAACGCTTGCCGATTTCGATAGTCTGCTGAAGACCGCGCATCAGCTCGGCATCCGGGTCATCATCGACCAGGTGATCTCGCATACCTCCGACCAGCACCCTTGGTTCAAGGAAAGCCGCTCTGATCGCACCAACGCGAAAGCCGACTGGTATGTCTGGGCCGACCCGAAGCCGGATGGAACCGCGCCGAACAACTGGATGTCGATCTTCGGCGGTCCGGGCTGGGAATGGGACGGCGTGCGCAAGCAATATTACATGCACAATTTCCTGGGCTCGCAGCCGGACCTTAACTTCCACAATCCGGATGTGCAGGAAGCGCTGCTTGAAACCGTGCGTTTCTGGTTGAAGCGCGGCGTCGATGGCTTTCGGCTCGACACCGTGAACTTCTATTTTCACGACAAGGAACTGCGCGATAATCCGCCGCTGGTTTACGATCCCGACGCGATCGGCTTGGACGCTCCCGACGTCAACCCTTACGGCATGCAGAACCATCTCTACGACAAGACGCAGCCTGAAAATGTCGGCTTCCTGCAGCGGTTTCGCGCCTTGCTCGACGAATTCGGCGATCGGGCTTCGGTCGGCGAAGTCGGCGATGGGGCGCGCTCGCTGAAGACCGTGGCGGCCTATACCGGCGGCGGCGACAAGCTGCACATGTGCTACACGTTCGACCTCTTGGGCCCCGATTTTACCGCCAGCCATATCCGCCGCTGTGTCCAGGCGTTTCAGGACGCCGTCACCGATGGCTGGGTCTGCTGGGCATTTTCCAACCATGACGTGACGCGTCATATCAGCCGGTTCACGCACACGGTTGAGGAGCGCGAACGGGTGGCCAAGCTGGCGATCTCGGTACTGTCAGCGCTGCGCGGTTCGATCTGCCTTTATCAGGGTGAGGAACTGGCTTTGCCGGAGGCGGACTTGCAGGTAGAAGATCTGCGCGATCCCTACGGCATCCGCTTCTGGCCGGCCTTCAAGGGCCGCGACGGATGCCGCACGCCAATGGTCTGGGAAAAGAAGACCGATCATGCCGGTTTTTCCAGCGCCAAGCCATGGCTGCCGGTGCCGGCGGAACACTTTCCCCTGGCTGCAGACCAGCAGCAGGACGCTGGCTCGGTGCTTGATCACTATCGTCAGACCCTGGCCTTCAGAAAGGCGCATACACCGCTTTTGGACGGCACGATGACCTTCCTCGACACAAACCAGGACATCCTGGCGTTCACGCGTGAAAAGGCCGGTGAAAAGCTGCTGTTCATTTTCAACCTGCACCGCGGTCCGCAGACCGTCGATCTGCCGAAAGGTTTGGTAATTACGGAGGCGGTGCCGATGCCGAGCTTTTCCCCTCAGACGGTTGATGGACAGATCGTGCTGGAGGCGATGGACGTGTTTTGCGGGCGTGTTGGATGAAGTCCGCGACCGGCTGGGGGGTCGAAAACTATCATAAAATGATATAGATTGGCCTATGACTGTTTTCAGGAGCGGCAAGATGGCATCCAGTTATACCTTGGGCACCCATTACGAAGGGTTCATTCGCGATCTTCTCGAAAGCGGCCGTTATGCCAGCGCCAGCGAAATCGTGCGCGACGGCCTGCGTGCCCTGGAGGAGCGGGAGCAAGTTCGCGCTGCTAAGATGCAGGTGTTGAAAGCGGCGATCGATGAGGGTTTCGCCAGCGGCGAATCGGAGCCCCTCGATATGGATTCGATAAAGGCGGAGGCACGGTTGGCCTTTGCGAAATCCGCCCGTGGCGCTTGAGATCCGCAGTCAACCCAAGGCGAAAGCCGACCTGACTGATATCTGGCTCTATATCGCGCGTGACAACGAACCTGCTGCAGACAGGGTGCTGGATCGCATTCAGTCTGTTCTCGCCACTCTTGCAGCGCAACCGGATGCGGGGCGCCTGAGGCTTGAACTTCACGAGGGTCTGCGCAGCTTTCCGATTGGCAATTACATTGTGTTCTATACCTCTGATGAAACGGCTTTGACCGTGGTCCGCGTGCTCAGCCGGTTTCGTGATATCTCAGAGGACATGATGCGTTAGGCGATCGAGCACCCTTTCACCCGATCAGCGCAAATTGATCGACATCGACCAGCCCCATATCCGAAATCTTCAGATGCGGGATGACCGGGAGTGGCAGGAAGGCGAGCTGCAAGAATGGCTCCTGCAGCGTTGCTCCGAGCGCGAAGGCTGCCTGGCGCAGGTGATGCAGGGTGTCGCGCACGTTTTCATAGGGTTCAAGGCTCATCAGGCCGGCGACCGGCAGCGAGATTTCGCCGGTGACCTTGCCATCCTCCACGACGACGAAGCCGCCTTTGATCTGGCCGAGCCGGTTGGCGGCCAGTGCCATGTCGTCCTCGTTGACGCCGACGACGCAGATATTGTGGCTGTCATGGCCGACGGTGGAGGCAATAGCGCCCGTCTTCAATCCGAAGCCCTGAACAAAGCCGTTGGCATGGTTGCCGTTGACGCCGTGGCGCTCGATGACGGCGACCTTGATGATGTCGCGGCCAAGGTCGACACCGGCCTGATTGCCGGATGCGGGGAGCTTGTAGCGGCGGTGTTCCGTGATGATCTTGCCGGGCAGAACGCCGATGACGGAGGTTTCGCCCTCGGCATAGGGCACGCCGAAATCGGCCGCGTTGACATGGCCTGCCTTGACGCTGTCGAGCCCGACGGGGGCAACCGCGCGGCGGGTGGCAAACAGCGCGTCATCGACGCGGCGTCCGCCCGAAAACACCATCTCGGCTTTGCAGTTTTCGAGACTGTCGATGACGACCAAGTCGGCGCGCCAGCCGGGTGCGACCAGGCCACGGTCGCGAAGACCAAAGGCGCGGGCGGCCGAGATCGAGGCAGCGCGGTAGACGGCGAGCGGCTCGACCCCGTTGGCGATCGCTTCGCGGATCATGTAATCGAGATGGCCTTGCTCGGCGATATCAAGGGGGTTGCGGTCGTCGGTGCAGAGCGCCAGGAACGGTGACAGGCGCTCGGTAAGGATCGGCATCAGCGCATGCAGATCCTTGGAAACCGAGCCTTCGCGCACCAGGATATGCATGCCCTTGCGGATTTTTTCGAGCGCTTCTTCCGCTGTCGTGCATTCGTGGTCGGTGCGGATACCGGCAGACAGATAGCCGTTGAGATCAAGGCCGCGCAACAGCGGCGCATGGCCGTCGATATGGCCGTCCTGAAAGGCGTCGAGCTTGGCAAGGCAGACCGGATCCTTGTGAATGACGCCGGGGAAATTCATGAATTCCGCCAGGCCGATGACCTTCTCGTGGTCGCGGAAGGGCAAGAGCTTTTCGATCGGCAGGCTGGCGCCCGAGGTTTCCAGATGGGTGGCCGGGACGCAGCTTGAGAGCTGCACGCGGATGTCCATGATCGTCTCGCGGGCGCAATCGAGGAAGAACTGGATGCCGTCTGTGCCCAGCACATTGGCGATCTCGTGCGGATCGCAGATGACCGTGGTGACGCCATAGGGCAGGACACAGCGGTCGAATTCATGCGGCGTCACCAGCGAGGATTCGATATGCAGGTGCGTATCGATGAAGCCGGGAACGACAATCCTGCCGGTAATGTCGATTTCTTCAGTGCCCGTGTAATCTCCATAGGTGCCGACGATGCGGTCGCCGCAGATGGCGATATCGGAGGCGACGAGGTCGCCGGTCACCAGATCGAAGAAGCGGCCGCCCTTGAGAACGATATCGGCGGGAATGCGGCCGGTGCCCTGGTCGATCAGCTGTTCAAGTTTTTCGCTCACGGGGTTCTGCCTCTTTGATATCACCTGAAAATACGGTTGTCCGGAGCATAGAGGCTGATGACCGTCATTGCATACCCGCGACTTGGAAAATCAGTGGATGGGGGTGGGGGATGGCTGGCGAGCCTTTGGAGATCCGCCACAAATGAAATCGGGCGCCGAAGCGCCCGATCCGTCAATCCAATGTTCTGCTTACTCGGCGGAAACGATCTTGCCGTCTTCCCACTTGTAGAGCGAGAAGCTCTGCGAGGTGAGATCGCCGGTTTCGCCATAGGTGACGTCGCCGATGGCGGTCTTGACCGGCTCGCCGGTCTTTAGCGCGGCGGCAACAGCTGCGGCGTCTTCGGCACTTCCGGCCTTTTCGATGCCGGCCTTGATCACTTCAACGGCTGCATAGGCGTTGATGGTGAAGGCTTCCGGCGGGATGTTGGCTGCCTGAAGGGCAGCAACGGCGGCCTTCGAGGCGTCGTTCTTCAGGGCATCGGCTGCATTGGTGAAGACGGTGCCTGCACCTGCGTCCGCGCCGATGGCCCAGAATTCGGTGTTAGACAGGCCGTCGCCGCCGATGATCTGGATCGGAGTGCCGATATCATGCAACTGGCGCACCAGAAGGCCCGCTTCGGGGTGGTAGCCGCCGAAATAGAGCACATCGACCTTTTCAGCCTTCAGGCGGGTGGTGAGCGCGCTCAGGTCCTTGTCGCCGGGTGTGAGGGAATCGTTGAAGACTTCGGTGACGCCACCGGCGTTCAGCGTTGCCTTGAACGCGTCTGCCAGACCTTTGCCGTAGGCGCCCTTGTCGTTGAGGATGCCGATGCGCTTGTCCTTGAACTGCTTCAGGACATAGGCGGCTGCCACTTCGGCCTGCTGGTCGTCGCGGCCGCAGGTGCGCAGCACGGTGGCAAGGCCACGCTTGGTGAGGTCCGGTGTCGTTGCGGTCGGGGTGACCATCAGGACGCCGTTTTCAGCCAGAACGTCGGATGCCGGCATGGCAACGCCTGACGTGACCGGGCCGACGACAAAGCGGATGCCTTCGCCGACGATCTGGTTTGCTGCCGAGACACCTTGCTTGGGTTCGCCGGCGTCGTCGGCCAGCTTCAGCACGACCTGTTCGCCGAGAATGCCGCCGTTCTTGTTGATCTGATCGACGGCAACCTGCGCGCCGTTCTTCACCTGGTCGCCATAGGCGGCGACGGGGCCGGTCAGCGGCGCGATCAGGCCGATCACGATCTCCGCATGCGCCAGCGGCGCAAAGGCCAGCGAGGCTGCGAACGTGGCGCCCGTCAATGTCTTGAAGTTCATCTTGCTTCTCCTTGGTTGGGTTGGTTCCCCGCAGTGCCAGCGCTTCGGTTGCTGGGCCGGGAGGGTGAAACCTGCCAGTCGAAAAGCAACTCCAGTTCCGTTGAGTGTCCGCCTTCTGTGAACGGATCGATCCCATGCTTCTCGTCTATGAAGCTCCCCACGATTCCGCAAGGCGATTTTTTAGGCAAAGTGCAAAATAATTATTCAGATATTGCGCCAAACGGGGCCGTGGCATGTGCCTCGGCCCCGCTTGCGGCGTGTTCACGAATGAATCCTGCCCGATTATGCGTTGGCGATCAGCACCTTGCGGATGCCGTCGATCAGCTCGTCGATCTCGGCCTTCGAGATGATCAGTGGTGGCGACAGCGCGATGATATCGCCGGTGGTGCGGATCAGGTATCCGCTTTCATAGGCCTTGAGGAAGGCCGAGAAGGCGCGTTTCGTCGGTTCGCCGGCAATCGGCGCCAGCTCGATCGCGCCGATCAGGCCGATATTGCGGATATCGATCACATGCGGGCAATCGTGCAGTGAATGCAGCGCATCACCCCAATAGGAGGCAAGCTCTGCACCGCGCGTGAGCAGGCCTTCGTCGCGATAGGTGTCGAGTGTGCCGAGCGCTGCAGCGCAGGCGATCGGGTTGCCGGAATAGGTGTAGCCATGGAAGAACTCGATCATGTGTTCCGGGCCGGTCATGAACGCGTCGTGGATTTCTCCGGTGACGAACACGGCACCCATCGGGATGACACCGTTGGTCAAGCCCTTGGCGGTGACGATCATGTCTGGCTTGACGTCGAAATACTGCGCCGCAAACGGCGTGCCGAGGCGGCCGTAACCGGTGATGACTTCGTCGAAGATCAACAGGATGCCGTGCTTGGTGCAGATGTCGCGCAGCTTCTGCAGATAACCCTTCGGCGGGATGAGCACGCCGGTGGAGCCTGCAACCGGCTCGACGATCACGGCGGCGATGGTGGAGGCATCATGCAGCGTGACGATGCGTTCGAGTTCGGATGCGAGATCGGCGCCGTGTTCCGGCTCGCCCTTGGTGAAGGCGTTCTTTTCCGGCAGATGGGTGTGCGGCATGTGATCGACGCCAGACAGGAGCGTGCCGAACATCTTGCGGTTGGACACGATGCCGCCGACCGAGATGCCGCCGAAATTGACGCCATGATAACCGCGCTCGCGGCCGATCAGGCGGGTGCGCGACCCCTGGCCCTTCACCTTGTGATAGGCGAGCGCCACCTTCAGCGCCGTCTCGACCGATTCCGAACCGGAATTGGTGTAGAGCACGTGCTCCATGCCGTCGGGCGCGATGTCGATCAGGCGGTTTGCCAGCTCGAAGGCCTTGGGATGGCCCAGCTGGAAGGCGGGGGCATAATCGAGCTCGCCGGCCTGTTCGCGAATCGCCTCGGTGATCAGCGGACGGCAGTGGCCGGCATTGACGCACCAGAGACCCGCCGTGCCATCCAGAACCTGGCGGCCGTCATGGGTCGTGTAATGCATGTCCTTCGCCTTGACGAACATGCGCGGTTCTTTCTTGTACTGCCGGTTGGCCGTGAAGGGCATCCAGAAAGCGCTCAGATCGTTCGGCGCGGCATTGAGGCGGTTTGACATTATATTCTCCGTGGCACGTGCTGTCTGGCGGCCAAATCCAGTGGTTTCGATAGGAGTTTTAACCTGATGGTCAAACTATCAGGGCGCTTTTTGCGGTCAAGCCTTGCAGCCTATATCGGCAAGACCCAGATTCGTGCATCGCTACAAGCTTGCATCCATTCTTTTCCGAAGGTTAACCTGTTTACATCAGAGTGGCGCCGCGTACCCGTAACACGCGCTCAGGCCCGCAACACGCGCTCAGGATAGAGACCTTGCTAAAATCTGCAGCCAGCCTGGTGCTTGCGCTTTTCGTCAGTCTTCCAGCGCAGGCAGGCGCGGCCGACATGATTGCCGATGGCACTTTCGAGAAGGGGCAGGACGGCTTCTGGGCGGCGGGCGGCGTCGCGCTGACGCGCCAACGCGGCAAGCTCTGCCTCAGTGTCGAAGCGGGCGGGAGCCCCTGGGAGCGTCTGCTCGGTCTCAACGATCTGCAGTTTGAGCCGGGCAAGTCCTACCGCCTGACAATGACGCTTGAGGCCGGGGAGGTGCACAGGTTCCCCGTGACCATCCAGCGCAATGCCGAACCCTGGACGCCGCAGGCATCTTTCGAGGCAGCGACCAAGGCCGGGAAGATCGAGTTTTCGTCCGTATTTACGGCGACGGAGACCGATCCGGCCCAGATCATCTTCCAGTTGGGCGGGGCAAAGAAGCCCTGGCGCGTTTGCCTGGACGACGTGGCATTGCAGGAAGCGAAAGCCGGCGACACAAAGACCAGCGGCACCAAGGCAAGTGATACCAAGGCCAGCGACGCTCAGGCGGTGGCGGCAGAGGCGGCAGCTCGAAAGAGGATGACGGCGCTCCCGGCGCTGGTCAATCAGGCCGGCTATTTTCTCGATGGCCCGAAACGGGCGACGATCCTGTCGGATGCTACCGGTCCGCTGCCCTTCAAGCTGGAAGACGCTGATGGTATTGCCATCGGCGAGGGGATGACGGCACCCGCCGGGTTCGACCCGACCGTCGAGGCGAACACGCAGATCGCCGATTTTTCCGCCTTTGCGACGGCCGGGGAGGGATACCGGCTGGTGGTCGGGGACAAGACGAGCCTGCCGTTTTCGGTCGGCCACGACATCTATGGCAAATTGCGCGTCGATGCACTGTCCTGGTTTTATCCGCAGCGCAGCGGTATTGAAATCAAGGGCGATATTGCAGGCCAGGCCTATGCAAGGCCTGCCGGACATGTGCAGGAAAACCCCAACCAGGGCGATACGAATGTCACCTGCCTCACCGGCAAGGTCGCTGCCAAACTCTATGGCAAGGACTGGACCTGCGGCTATACGCTCGATGTGTCCGGGGGATGGTACGATGCTGGGGACCAGGGCAAATATGTGGTCAATGGCGGCATTGCCGTGTCGCAGCTGCTCAGCACGTTCGAACGCGGCCTGGTCTATGGCGACGGCGCTTCGCCTGTTTTGAGCGACAGCCTGTCGCGTATTCCGGAAAACGGCAATGGCGTGCCCGATATTCTCGACGAGGCGCGCTGGGAACTGGAATTCCTGATGAAGATGATGGTGCCGGATGGCCAGCCGCTGGCCGGCATGGTGCATCACAAGGTGCATGACATCAAATGGACCGGGGTGCCGATGCTGCCGCATCTCGATCCGCAATTGCGTGCGCTGCACCGGCCATCGACGGCCGCAACGCTCAATCTTGCGGCCGCGGCCGCGCAAGGCGCCCGGCTGTTTGCGCCCTATGACCGGGAATTTGCACAGCGCCTGCTGGTCGCGAGCCAGAAGGCGTGGCTGGCGGCTGCCGCCAATCCCATGCTGTTCGCGCCGGATTCGGACGGTCTGCAGGGCGGCGGCGATTATGGCGATGACGATATCTCCGATGAAACCTATTGGGCAGCCGCCGAGCTTTACATCACGACGGGAGAAGCCCGTTTTCTTGCGGCGCTGAAAGCCTCGCCGCATTGGGCAGGGCCGGTGTTTTCTCCGGCCGGTGCGTTTGATTGGCGCAGCGTTGCGGGTCTCGGCCGTCTCGATCTGGCGCTCTATGGCGACAATCTTGCGCCGGATGACAAGGCGATGATCATGGCCTCGGTCGTATCCGCCGGCCGGAATTTTCTCAGCCTGCAGGCCAAGGAGCCGTTCGGTCATATCTACAGGCCGGCCAGCAACCGTTATGACTGGGGCTCGAACCAGCTGATCCTGCAAAACATGATCGTGGTTTCCGCAGGCTATGACCTGACCGGCGAGTTGCCGTTTCTGAACGGCGTGCGGGAAAGCATCGATTACATCTTCGGGCGCAACGCGATGAACATGTCCTATGTGACGGGATATGGCAGCGTCTTTGCCAAGAACCAGCATAGCCGCTGGTATGCCCATCAGACCGACAGCACGTTGCCCAATCCGCCGGTGGGCACGCTGGCCGGCGGGCCGAATTCGACGCTGGTGGATGATGTCGCGCGAGCGCGTCTGCAGGGCTGCGCGCCGCAGACCTGCTATATCGACGACATCATGGCCTGGGGCACCAACGAAATGACGATCAACTGGAACGCGCCGCTGGTCTACATCGCGTCGTTCCTGGCGGATGCGCGATGACAAGCGGTACCGGCATCGCGTTCATCGGCACGGGCTTCGTCTCCGACTATTACGTGACGACATTGGCCAACCATCCGCAATTGCACTTAAGAGGCGTCTGGGACATCGACCCCTCGCGTTTGCAGCAGTTCTGCGACTATTGGAAGGTCAAGGCCTACGCATCTGAAATGGACCTGCTGGCCGATCCGGCGATTGGCATCGTCGTCAACCTGACGCCGCCGGAAAGCCACCAGGCCGTCAACCGCGCTGCTTTGCTGGCGGACAAGCATGTCTATTGCGAAAAGCCGCTGGCCATGACGGTGGATGAGGCGCGCGAACTGGTGTCGCTTGCCGCAGAGCGTGGCCTGACCCTTGCGGGTGCGCCGGCCAATGCGCTCAGCGATGCCTGCGGCCACTGCGCCGATATCCTGCGCTCCGGCGTCATCGGTACGCCGCGCCTGGCCTATGCCGAGATGGAGGACGGACCGGTCTTCCGTGATAAATGGCAGGACTGGCGCAGCCGTTCGGGTGCGAAATGGCCGGCTGTGCACGAATTCGAAATCGGTTGCACGCTGGAGCATGCCGGCTATGCGGCAAGCTGGCTGGTGTCCCTGTTCGGACCTGTCTCGAATGTGGCGGCCTTTTCCGCGCTGACCTTTCCCACCAAGGGGCCGGGGACCGAGAACCTTGCGCTGGGCCCGGATTTTTCCGTCGGTTGCCTGACGTTCAAGTCCGGCCTTGTGGCGCGCCTGACCAGCGGGCTGGCGGCGCCGCGCGACCGGTCGCTGACGATCGCCGGCGACAAGGGCACGCTCGTCGTGCGCGATCTCTGGGACAACCGCTCGCCGATCCATGTGGAACTCAGCGGCACGAGGCGGCCCTTGGTGCATCGGCTGATCGAGCGCGTCGAGTGGCAGTTCCAGCAGAAGTTTCCGTTTCGCCTTACCGCAGGCAAGCCGGTGGCCTATCCGCAGGCAGCACCGAAAAACAGCCTGCCGAAATATCCGTCACAGATCGACTTCGTACGCGGGATTGCAGCGCAGGCCGATGCGATCAAGGCCGGCACCCGGCCGGTGTTTTCCGGTGAGACGGCTCTGCATCTGACCGACATCGTGCTCGCGCTCAACGCCGGCAAGCGGGATCACACGCCAACGCCGCTATGACGGCGGCAGCGCCCGGACGGTCTCGATAATCCCCAGCGCTTCGATGCTGGCGCTGAGCGGCATGCGCGGTTGCTGATGCTGGCCGTCCCGTATCGCCGTGCTTGCCGCCGCGATCTCGAACTGCAGGCCATCGCCGGGAAAGCCATGCGCATAAACAGCAAGGCCGGGCAGGGGCAGCCGCCGCGCAATCTTTCCGGCAAGGCGCGACAGGGGGCCGGAGCCAGATGCGGCCACAAGCTGGTGAACAACGCGGTTGCGCGTCAGGATGATACGGCTTGCCCGCAAAAATGGTGCGTCGATGATCAGGCTGCCGGTCTCCCCCTCGATGATGAAGCGGTTGTTCCCATTCCGATCGAAACCGACGGACAGTTCGGCCTGGAAACCGTCATAGCCGAGCGTAACATCCGCCGCCATATCAACGCCGGTGGGGGCCGCCGACCAGCGGCCTGCTATTGTACGGGGTGAGCCGAACAGCGAGAGCGTCAGCGCGATCGGATAGACGCCGAGATCCAGCAGCGAACCGCCGCCGAGCGCCGGTGCAAAAAACCGGCTGTTGCCGTCGAAGGTCTTGGCATAGGCCAGTTCGCCGCGAACGCGGGTAATGGCGCCGATCGTATTGCCGGTGAGAAGCTGCCTGAGATGATCGATCGCGGGCAGGAAAACGGTCCAGAGACCTTCCATCGCAAAGGTCTGCTTTTGCGCAGCCAGGCTTTCGAGCGCCTGCGCCTGCGCCGCCGTCATGACCAGCGGTTTTTCAATAAGCAGCGGCTTTCCGGCGCTCAGCAGCGTTTTCGCCTGGCCATAATGGGCGGTATTCGGGGTGGCGAGATAGACGGCGTCTATCTGCGGATCGGCAGCCAGGGTCTCAATATCGGCAATGATGCGAAGGCCGCCGAAACGGTCTGAGAAGGCAGTGGCTGCCTCGAGCGTGCGGGAACAGACGGCAACCAGAACGGCATTGTCCGTCAGCCGGATGTCTTTTGCAAAGGTCGCGGCGATGGCACCGGTTCCGAGCACGGCCCATTGGACGGGTTTTGCAAGAGGCTGATCTGGGGCTGTCATCGTCATGGCGGCGATAATGCAACGCCAAGTCTCAAAGCCGCGTAAACGTCATACGAAGAGGGCTTCAAGAGATGCGGGCCGGAAACGGGGGTCAGACCGGGGCCGGCCAGCGGCCCCGATCCGTATCGGCCCGATCCATGTCAGGCGGTACGGCGCTGTGCGACTTTTTCGACCGCGCTTGTTTCTTCGCCGTAGATTTCTTTCAGAGTTTTCAGAACTTTCAGTACTGCATCCGAAGAACTTGAATAATAAATCGTCTGGGCATCTCTGCGGGTGGTCACGAGATTTTGGGCACGCAGCTTCGAGAGATGTTGCGACAGGGCAGATTGGCTGAGGCCGACCTGGTTTGCCAAGGCGCCGACAGCCATTTCTTCGTTCACGAGTGAACTAAGAATCAGCAGACGCTTTGGGTTGGCCATGGCCGAAAGAAACTCCGCAGCTATTTCAGCCTTGCCGTGTTTCTGGGGAGAGATCGTTTGCATTCCATACTCCATGCGAAGTTCACATCACGCTTGGTTATGAATGTGAATAAGTGATAATTAGCCGTGATGAATAAAAGGACAACTGGCTACAGCAAGAAATCGGGGTAAAAATGCCCTTATTTAACGGTAAAGTTTTACCAGTGCAGACCGTAATTCCCCTTTTGATTGCAGTGGCGCGTCATATTCCAGCCGTTTGAGTTGATCGCCGAGCGTCAAATCAACCCCGCTGGCATCGAGCCCGGAGATTCGCCAGCCAGTTCCCTTGCCCTTGCAATAGAGTTTTGCGTACGTGCTCGCCGCATCGGCATGGTCGGAATTCATGTGGTCGATCGCGCCCGTCTCCATCTCCGCGATGTCACCTATCGCTACCGAGCGGATCATCAGGTCCTCGCCGTTAAGAATGTAGGCCCGGCCAAAGCCGCCGTTCATGTTCGCCTTCAGCGGCGTCAGCCGGAAGAAGGCGAAGTCGGGAAAATCGGCATAGAGCTTGGCTTTCGGGTGACGCCGGATGAAGCGTTCGCGGATCCGCGCATGCGCGTCGCTGCCGCGCTCCACCTTTTGTGCCTCGCATTGCACGGTGAGCCGCGCATGAGCGAGCGGGTCGCCCTTGCCGATCTCGCCTGTGAGCAGGGAGCAGCGCTGGTCCTTCGACAGGGCCTGCGTGTGGACGGATAGGGCAGAGACCAGGATCACCGGCGTGCCATCGGTATCGATGCCGATCAGCACGCGGCTGACAAAGGGGAACCCGCCGCTGTTCGGTTTGATCACCGCTATGGCTGCGCTGCGTGCCGACCGGAGGATGATGCGGGCCAGCTTGCGCGCTTCATCGTCGGTTTCGCGCAGAACAGAGGGTTTATCGGCCATCGGGTTGCCTCTCGTCAAAATGCCAAACGCCCGGCGCAAATTGTCCGGGCGTCCTTTATAATGTCATCTTGACCATCATCGTCAACTTTTGTTGCGATGCCGCGTCAGGCCTTCCACGACGTTCTGTGCGTTGATCGTGCCGACGATCGCGCCATTATCGACGACGCCGATGCTGCCCGGCTGGCGCGACATGGCATCGAGAATGTCGATCAGCGGCGTCGTCGGCTTGGCGGTTGCCGAAACGCCGGCCGGGGCTTCGCCGCGATTGACGCCCTGGCTCATCACGTCCATCGCCGTCAGCATGGTGATCGGGTTCATGTGCTGGACGAAATCGGCCACATACTGGTTGGCTGGGGTCTTGACGATATCCTGCGGCGTGCCGCACTGGATGATCCGGCCGCCTTCCATGATGGCGATGCGGTTGCCGATGCGGAAGGCTTCGTCGAGGTCGTGGCTGACGAACAGGATGGTCTTTTTGAGCCGCCGCTGGAATTCAAGCAGTTCGTCCTGCAACCGGGTGCGGATCAGGGGATCGAGCGCCGAGAACGGCTCGTCCATCAGAAGGATCGGCGCGCCGGTGGCAAAGGCGCGGGCAAGACCCACACGCTGCTGCATGCCGCCGGACAGTTCCTTGACCTGGCGTCCCGCCCATTTCGTCAGGTTGACCAGTTCCAGCTGCTCGGCGACGCGGTCCTTGCGCTCCTTGTCCGGGACGCCGGCCAGTTCCAGTCCGAAGCCGACATTGTCCTCGACCGTGCGCCAGGGCAAGAGCGCGAATTGCTGGAACACCATGGAGACGTCGTGCATGCGGAAATCGCGCAGCGATTTGGCCGATGTCTTGTAGGGGTTGATGACGCCGTGGCGGGTCTTGACCTGCACTTCGCCGCGCACCACCGGCGCCAAGCCGTTGACGGCGCGCAAGAGGGTCGATTTGCCCGAGCCCGACAGTCCCATCAGAACGAGGATTTCGCCCTCTGTTATGGTCAGCGATGCATCGGCGACGCCGAGCACCAGACCCGTCGCAGCCCCGATTTCGTCGCGGGTCTTGCCCTGGTCGACCATGGCGATGGCGGTTTCCGGCTTGTTGCCGAAGATGATATCGACATTCTTGAAAATCACCGCATCGGTCATGCGCCTTCTCCTTCATCGGACGAGCGGAACAGGCGGTCGAGAATGATCGCGAGGATGACGATACAGAGGCCGGATTCAAAACCCATGGCGATGTTGACCGTATTCAGCGCCCGCACGACGGGTACGCCGAGACCGGCAGCCCCCACCAGCGCCGAAATGACCACCATCGACAGCGACAGCATGATGGTCTGGGTTAACCCGGCCATGATCTGCGGCGTGGCGAAGGGCAGTTCGATCTTGCGCAGCACCTGCGCCGGCGTCGCGCCAAAGGAAACGGCAGCTTCCACCAGCGAGGGCGGGGTGGAGATGATGCCAAGGCGGGTGAGGCGGATCGGGGCGGGAATGGCGAAAATCACGGTGGCGATCAGGCCGGGCACCATGCCAAGACCGAAGAGCACGAGGGCCGGGATAAGATAAACGAAGGTCGGGATGGTCTGCATCAGGTCCAGGATCGGCCGCATCACGGCATAGACCCAGGCACGGCGGGCAGCGGCGATCCCAAGTGGAATGCCGACGGCCATCGAGACGAAGCTTGCCGCCAGAACCAGCGCCAGCGTCTCCGTCGTTGCCTTCCAGTAGCCGAGATTGATGATCAGGAGCAGGCCGAACAGCGTGAACAGGGTGACGCCGACCGAGCGGCGGAACCAATAGGATAGTGCCGTGACGATGGCGACCACGATCAGCGGATGCGGCGTTTGCAGGACCCAGAGGATCGCATTGACGACACCGGCCAGGATTGCCGACACCTGGTCGAAAAAGCCGGTGAAATTGGTGGTCAGCCAGGTGAAGAAACTCTTCGCCCAGCCGCCAATGGGTATGCGTCGATCAGGGTTGGTTAGCCATTCCACGGGAAAATCGCCTGGTTCTTGGAGCCAATCATAGGAGCGGAAGCGCGTGCCATCTGCTGACGGGCGTTGCGCTTAAAAAAGGCGGGGACTGAGCCCCGCCTTGATAGGCCGGTCAAAGACCGAGCGCGGTCTTGACGGCTGGCAACCCTTCGGCGCCGTCCTTGGTGGTGACGCCTGCAAGCCAGGGATCGATTGCCGCCGGATTGGCCTTCAGCCACTCGTTGGCAGCCACTTCCGGATCCTTGCCGTCGTTGAGGATCTTGCCCATGATCTCGTTTTCCATCGGGAGCGAGAATTTCAGGTTGGTGATCAGCTTGCCGACATTCGGGCACTCGGCGGTATAACCGGCGCGGACATTGGTGAAGATTGTGGCGCCGCCCAGATTGGGTCCGAAGATGTCGTCGCCGCCGGTCAGGTAGGTCAGCTTGAAGTTGGCGTTCATCGGATGCGGTTCCCAGCCGAGGAAGATGACCGGCTGGCCGTCCTTTTCAGCGCGGGCGACCTGCGCCAGCATGCCCTGTTCGGAAGATTCGACCACTTCGAAGCCCTTGAGGCCGAACGTGTCCTTATCCGTCATGTCGATGATCAGGCGATTGCCGTCATTGCCGGGCTCGATGCCGTAGATCTTGCCTTCGAGCTCATCCTTGTGCGCGGCGATGTCCTTGAAGTCCTTGATGCCGAGTTCGGCACCCTTGGCATTGGTCGCCAGCGTGTACTTGGCGCCTTCCAGGTTCGGGCCGAACGATTCGACCGACTTGTCGTTGAGGAACGGGCGGACGTCGGCTTCCTGCGTCGGCATCCAATTGCCGAGGAACACGTCGATATCCTTGTTCTTCAACGACTGGTAGGTGACGGGAACGGACAGAACCTTGATATCCGTCTGATAGCCAAGACCTTTGAGGATCGAGGAAACGGTCGCCGTCGTTGCGGTGATATCGGTCCAGCCGACATCCGCGAAGCGGACGGTGCCACAGCTTTCAGGCTCGGCGGCATGGGCGGATGTCAGGGCTGCCAGCGATACCGCTGCAGTCAGCATGAATTTGAGTGTCAGTCTGGTCATCGTGATATTCCCCTGCCTTTTGATTTTAGCCAATCACCAAATGTCCGCCAATTCAAGCGCCCTGGTGTTGCCTTGAGTGTATTGGGACATTTGCCGGACACGCCCGCCTAAAGCGACGTGAGATGTCGCATTGCTCATGTTCTGGCATCTGCCGTCGATTTTCTGTGACTTTCGCGCTTGCGCTCTGGCCTTCCTCGCTTGGTCTGTTCATGAACAATCAACAGCATACAGAAGAGGACGCCATGGCAAAACTGTATTTCAGCTACGCCACGATGAACGCAGGCAAATCGACCATGCTTTTGCAGGCGTCGTACAATTATCGCGAACGCGGTATGCGTACGGTCATCCTGATTGCGGCCTTTGACGACCGGGCGGGCATGGGGCGCGTGTCCTCGCGCATCGGATTGAGCGAAGACGGCATCGCCTTTACGCATGCCGACGACCTCTATGCGCTGGTCGAGCGCCTGCACGGCGAAGAGACGATCGCCTGCGTCTTTGTCGATGAAGCACAGTTTCTGGGCGAAGATCAGGTCTGGCAGCTGGCCCGCGTCGCCGATCGCATCGGCATTCCGGTGATGGCCTACGGTCTGCGCACGGATTTCCAGGGCAAGCTCTTTCCAGGCTCGATGGCGCTGCTCGCCATTGCCGACGAGATGCGGGAAGTGCGCACCATCTGCCATTGCGGCCGAAAGGCGACCATGGTGGCGCGGATGGACGCGGACGGAAATGTCGTGCGGGAAGGGGCGCAGGTCGAAGTCGGCGGCAACGAGAAATACGTGGTCTATTGCCGCCGTCACTGGGAAGACCAGATGAACGAAGCGTGAGGGCGGGCTATCGCCGGATATCTGCGCCGTGCCATGATGGCGTGCCTGCCGCCACCTTCCGGGAAACCCGCCATGCCCTTCTCCTTGTCTCACCGTCCTGCCTCTTTCGGCCTTTTTCTCTGTCTTTCCATCAGTCTGGGTGCGGATCTTTCGCATGCAGCCGGTAATGCCGAGGCGGGCGCGCAGGTCTTCAAGAAATGCGGCGCCTGCCATACCGCGACCGAGCCGATGAACCGTGTCGGCCCGAGCCTGATGGGTATTGTTGGGCGTCCGGTCGCGACCTTCACTGGATACAATTATTCCAGCGCAATGGCGGTGTTCGGTGAGGATGGCAAGGTCTGGGACGAGGAGCGTTTGTCGGAATATCTGATGAGCCCCAAGGCCATGGTTCCCGGCACCAAAATGTCTTTTCCAGGCCTTAGAAAGCCGCAGGAGATCGAGAATGTCCTTGCCTATCTGAAGACGAAAGCCGCGCCGTAAGAGCGCAATCGCGGCCGTTACAGTTCTGCCGAGGCGATCCAGGGTTTAAAATCCGCAGATTGCGCACTTGTTCTTCAAATTGCTGCTCCCATTATATAAGCTGATGTCAGGACTGAATAATTTGGCTGCGCGGCGCGTCTGCACCGGAGCAACAGGGGGAAAAACGATGGCGACACTTCAGAATTTTGAGAGCGAAATCGAAAAAACCCGCGGCATCGTCGAACAGATGCGCGGCAAGATGAACCAGTCTGCCGTCGTGCTCGACCAGTTCGCAAAATCCGACACCAAGCTGGGCGATGCGAATTTCGACATCGAGAATGCCCGCATCCAGGACGTCATCAACCAGCAGAAGGTCATGGAAGGCAATATTGCCGACCTGATCATCGGCCTGGAAGACGCCACGAACGTATTCGGCTCCGAATTCGAGAGCATGAAGAACTATACCGGCTACGAGAAATTCATCGGCATCTTCTCCAAGCAGAGCGCGCAGCGCATGCGCACAGACCGCGTCCGCAACATGTCGCTTGCCGGCAACCTGCAGGAGCTTCTTTCCAAATCCGACACGATCGTCGGCATCCTGAAAGAGCAGAAGGGCGTTCTCGACCAGCGCTACAAGACCTCGGAGGCGAGCCTGCTCCAGGTCATCGAGCGGCGCAAGGCGACGATTGCCAACCTGCAGCAGACGCAGAAGCGCATCGAGGAACTCAATCCGATGCTGATGGACATCGAAAACCGGATCGCCGCCTCGACCGACCAGATTTCCCGCACCCAGCTTGAGGGCGAGCGGTCGGTGCTGGCGACGGAATATAACGAGAAGCAGGCCAAGGAACAGGAACTGCTGGCGGAGAGCCAGACCTACGAGCGCTACACCTCGATGTTCCAGACGTTCGTCGATTCGCTGAACAACCAGATCGCGGCGCAGAACACGCTGATCAACAAGCTGACCATCGATACCGAACAGCGCATCGTGCTCTACAAGGCGCTGGAGGATTCCTTGAAGACCGCAGCGCAGCAGGATGTGGCCCACAAGATCAACACGCTGGGCAGCCAGGTCGATACCGCAGCGGAGGAAACCATGGCCGGCATCGGCTCGGCCTCGCAGCGCCATATCGGCGATCTTCTGGAGATGCACGAGAAAAACATGCTCTCCACCCAGGACATCCAGCGCCGCAAGAAGCTTGCGGACGATGCGTTTGCCCGGCGCTTCCAGGCGGTGATGGATAAGCATAATTCGGCGAATTATGTGAAGCAGTGATTGCACTCGCAATGCCATTACGCGCGAAAATATCCGATTTGCCAGGCTACGATAGCCGTTGGCGGGTCCGCACCTCCCCCTTGAGGGGGGAGGTCGCGCGGAACGCGCGGGTGGGGGTGATCGTCAGGGACGCAGCAAGGTCACCCCACCCCGGAGCTCCGCTCCGACCCTCCCCCTCAAGGGGAGGGTGGAGATCATGAACGCCGCATCCGAAGGCGCGGTCGGCCAGTATTTCGCCTCCATCCGGGCAGCGCTCGGTGGTCTCGAGATTTTCCTCGGTGATCGCAATTCGCCGCTGTACCGCGATACCGTGGTGGGCGAAGTCGTTGTTCCCTATCTCTCGCGGCTGAAGGCGTCGTTTTCATGCTGGGAAAACCGGATCGGCTTTATCGAGCAGTTCCGCATCTCTCGGGCCGAGAGCGGCTTTCCGGTGTTCCAGAATGTGCTGGAGCTGGAAAACGACCGGCAATCGGCGGAAAAGCGGCTGGCCGGAATTCCGCTGGCCGATGCGCTGCGCCAGGAAATGGCCGATTTCATCCTGCGGCAGAAGGCGTTTCCGGCCGAACTGCAATCGCGCATGGCCGAGCGGCTCTATCTTGAGCAGATCGGCAAGGGCGATATTTTCTCGCCTTTCATCATGCCCGAGACCATCCGTGTCGGCGTCAATCAGAAGACCATGCGGCCCTATTATGTCGTCTGCTGGGGTGCCTTCGACGGCGCCAGCACGCTGCCGATGGTGTATATGTCCGTTATTGAGGATTCCTCCGAAAAGATCGTCAAGCTTCTGGTGACGCCGGATGGCAAGCTCAACCCTGAAACGGATATTCCGCTGCCCGTCGGTGGTCTGCTCAATCCGGATCTCGCCAGCCGTTTTGATGATTTTGCGCTGAAGAACAGCGCCTATTCGCTGACGCCGGTGACGATCGCGACCAATCTCGACAAGGATTTCGAGGACCTGCATCCCAAGCAGATGCGGCGGATCGTGCTGGGTCCCTTCTATTCCGCCGGGATTACCGAGAACAATGCCAAGATCAACGAGATCCTGTCGAAGGTGCGCAAGACCGAGAATGCCTGGCTGCTGACCTGGACCGTACAGGAGGTCTTCTCCAAGGCGGAGCGGCCAGCCCAGCGCGGCTTCTTCTCCTCGACGCCGGCCTCGGAAGAATTCCATATTGATACCGATAATCTGGAGGCGACGCGTATGGGCGTGAGTTCCTATGAGAAACACGCGCTGGTGCCGCATGACGCCTATCAGGCGCTCTATGCCGCCGGCGATGCGGCAGCCATCTTCGGCGACTACAAGGTGCATGTCATCTCCGGAAACCAGGTCATCAGCGAGGTCTAGGATATGTCACTGAACGCAGGCTTGACGACGCTGCACGAGGACGACATTGCCAAGCATCAGGCGGTCGCGCAGGGGCTTGTCACCCGGCTGATCCTGCTGGAGGCCGACGATCCGTCTGCGGGAACGGCACTTGCCGGAACCGGCCGCCGTTTCGTTTCCACCGTTTCGACCGGCGGTCAGCGCCGCACCCGCGAGGTGGAGCTGGTAAAAACGATCCAGTCCGTACGCTTAGCCGATCCGCTGATGTCGCCCGCCCAGCATGCCCTGCTTTACCGTTCGCGGCGCGGCTTGCAGGTGGCGCTGGCGGTGGCCGATGTCTTTGCCCGCCAGACCAATCTGGAAAGCTTGCAATCGCGCAATGCGGCAGCGCCGCTCTCGGGCGAGGATGCGAGCCAGTTCAAGGCGCTTCTGTCGGCATCCGCCTATATCGCCGCCTTCACCTTCGCCGCCTATCTCGGCGCGACGCTTGCCGGCGATGGCGAACCTGTTGAGGATGGCAGCGAGCCGGATTTCCTGTTCGATACGCCGCAGGATGCGCTCAAAGGCATGATCTCGGCGCTCGACAAGACGATTGCCGGGGCGCCCGACGATAGCGCCCTGACCAGCCGCGCCCGCGCCTTTGCAAGGCTTGCGATCGAAGGTTTGATCGGCCGCAAGGCGCGGTTCACCGGGCTTTCCAGCTTCGAGAACGTCCATATCCGTACCGATCAGGACGATTTCACGCTGAATGGTTTCGATGTTGCGCCCGGCGCCAAGCGTGCGCCGCTGGTGATGACGTTCAAGAAGCCGGAAGAGATCATCGGCAACCATATTGCCAAATATCAGGCGCTGAAGCTCGCCAAGATGCTGATGGCCTATGATTTCGACCGGCAGATGAACCCGTTCGTCGAGCTTGGCGGCTTTCTGTTCACCTTCATCGGCGACGGCATGCCGGGCACCGGCAAGACGATCCTCATCCAGATGCTGGCGGGTCTGCTCAACGATTACTGCGAGATCGCCGGTTACGCCTTTCACTACGAGAATTTCGGCGTCGATCAGATTTCCTCCTATCAGGGCAAATCCGGCCAGAACTGCAAGGCCTTCGTCAACAATGTCATCAACCCGCGCGCCGTCGGTTTCGGCACGATCGACGATGTCGATCAGGTCGCGGCCAAGCGCTCCGACGACCGTGCGTCGGCTGGTCAGCACGAGGTGACGGCGGTGCTGATGGAAAGCTTTGCCGGGGCTTCGACGGTGATCCGCGGCAATTGCACCTTCGGCATGTTCTCCAACTATCCGGAAAATGTCGATGATGCGCTGCGCCAGCGCGCCGGCGCCCGCTGGCTGGTCGATGGGCCGCAGTCAGAAGCAGACTATATCGACATCTTCGCCATGCTGGTCGGCAAGAACCACAAAATCCCGCTTGGCGAACATCAACTGTTTGCCGGGCAGGAGATCAAGCAGGCCGTATCGCAATCCTATGCCGAACACGCCCGCCCGAAAGAAGAGGGGCTGCTTTCCGTTTGGGAGCGGCATGAAAAGGAAGA